>NZ_JBDGMM010000064.1:0-455900 GCF_057655165.1 Leifsonia sp. Soil_N53 | reverse complement strand
ATCCGACGGCGGTCCGCCCCGTGAGCGACCGCGTTGGGGTCGCCGGGGCGCCGGCGGTCGGGCCCGTGAGCCGCCGCGATGGGGTCGCCGGGGCGCCGGCGCTCGGGCCCGTGAGCGGCCGCGATGGGGTGGACAACACGTCGGCGGTGCGTCCCGGGTCTCGCCGTGATCGTGTCGCCTTGCCGCCGCCTCTGGATTCCCGCTCCAGCAGTGACGGTGTCACCGGACCGCCCGCCGTACGCCCTGGGCGCCGCCGGGATCGCGTCGCTGCCCGGCGCAGTCCACCATCCCTCGCAGCGTTGCCGCGCGACCGGCCGCGGGAGAGTGCTCTCCTGGCCGCGATCGAACGGCTGCTCGATCTGCTGGGCGACCGTCCGATCTCCCTCGCCCTGGCGACGGCACGTTCCTGGATCGCGGCGCGGCCGGTGCTCGCGGTCGTCGCAGGCACGCCACCGGCTGTGGCGGTGCTCCTCCTGGTGGTTCTCCCCGACCCGTCGGGGACCTCGGGCTAGACTGCCGAACCGGGGATCATCGCCGCGATGCGGCCGGGTCAGGGGAAGCGGGGTCGATCGAGAGTGGCGAGCACGAAGGTGCCGGCGGCGAATGGTGCCCCGAAGCCGCGGTCTGCGGCGATCGACGCCGTGCGGGTGCTCGGCGTCGTCGCGATCGTCTACGGTCACGTGTTCGGGCTGAACTTCCTGCGCAGCAGCCTGTTCATCTGGCACGTGCCGGTCTTCTTCGTGCTGACGGGCTACCTGTGGACGGCGAACCGGCCGCTCCTCACCGAGGTGCGCAAGCGCACGCTGACGCTGCTCGTTCCGTACTTCGCCTGGCTGCTGATCATCCTGTCGCCGTTGGTCAACGACCTCATCCTGCAGGGCAGGGTCACCTTTCCCCTGGCGACCGCCCTGCACGGTGGCGCGCAGCTCACCGGGCAGTTCGCCGCGTTCTGGTTCGTCACGGCGCTGTTCTTCGCCGCGATCTACCTGCGCCTGGTAGAACGCCTGCCCGAGATCGTGCAGTGGGCGATTCCGCTGGCCGCGCTCGCGGCGCTGTGGGTCTTCCACGTGCCGTTCCAGCAGCTGCCGATGTCGGCGGGTGTCGCGGTGCCGTGCCTGATCTTCGTCCTGGCCGGGCGGCAGTTCAAGCGGGTGCGCGGGCGGATTCCGCGACCCGGCCTGGTCGGGGCCGGTCTCCTCGTCGTCGGATTCGCGCTGGTCGCGACGAACGTCGTCCCGCCCGTCGACCTGAAGCAGTCCGACTTCGGGATGCCGGTCGTCACCGTGCTGGTCTCCCTGGCGATCTGCGTCGGGCTGATCCTGGTGGCGGAGGAGACGGTTCCCCGGCTCGGGCGAGTGACGGGCGCAGTCATCACCCGGCTCGCGCTCACGTCGTTCATGGTGATCCTCACCCACGCCGTCGTCATCCAGGCGCTGCGTCCGAATGCGCCGCTGGGCTCGCCGAAGATGTTCCTGGCGGCACTCATCGTGCCGTGGATCCTCGCACTGTTGGTCAATCTCACCCCGCTGTCGCGCATCCTCATCGGTGTGCCGATGTCCCGGCTGCGGTCCCGGACGCGCGCTCGCACCCGCGCGGAGTCGCTCGACACGGCGCGCTGACGCGGCACGCCCGACACCGCGGCCTCACCTACGCAGAACGGCCCGGCTCCTCAGGGGAGCCGGGCCGTTCCAGGTCAGGTCAGATCGTTCAGATGCCGAGGCTGCCCTCGAACGCGCCGCCCTCGAGGCGGTTCTTGACCGCGACGAGGAAGCGCGCGGCGTCGGCGCCGTCGACGATGCGGTGGTCGTACGACAGAGCCAGGTAGACCGTCGACCGGATCGCGATGGAGTCCGTGCCGTCGGCCGTGATCACGACCGGCTTCTTGCTGACGATGCCCGTGCCCAGGATCGCGACCTGCGGGAGGAACACCAGCGGAGTGTCGAACAGCGCGCCGCGCGAACCGGTGTTGGTCAGCGTGAACGTGCCGCCGGCGAGCTCGTCCGGCTTGAGGTGGTTGTCGCGGGTGCGCTGGGCGAGGTCCGCGATCTCACCGGCGAGGCCGGCGATGTCGAGGTCGGACGCGTTGCGGATGACCGGCGTGAGCAGGCCGCGCTCGGTGTCCACCGCGATCGAGATGTTCTCGTGGTCCGGGTAGACGATGCTGTCGCCGTCGACCGTGGCGTTGATGACCGGGTAGGCCTTCAGCGCCTCGGCGGCCGCGAGGGCGAAGAACGGCAGGAAGGAGAGCTTCGTGCCGGTCTTGGCGAGGAAGTCGCTCTTGACCCGGTCGCGCAGGGCGGCGACCTTGGTCACGTCGACCTCGACCACCGTGGTGAGCTGCGCGGTCGACTGCATCGAGATGACGGCGCGCTCGGCGACGACCTTGCGGAGGCGGGACATCTGCTGCGTGGTGCCACGAAGTGGGGACACCTCGACCACGGGGGCGGCGGCAGCGGGAGCTGCGGCGGCCGGAGCGGCGGCCGAGAGGATGTCCTCCTTGCGGATGCGTCCGCCGACGCCGGTGCCGGTCACGCTCGCGAGGTCGACGCCGTGCTCGTTGGCGAGCTTGCGCACGATCGGGGTCACGTAGCCGGAGGTGCCGGCGTGCGCGCCGCCCGACGCGGCGGGAGCCTCGGCGGCCGGAGCGGGAGCAGGGGCAGGGGCCGGAGCGGCAGCAGCGGCCGGAGCCGGAGCGGCAGCCGGAGCCTCCTGAACGGGAGCAGCGGCAGGAGCCTCCTGAACGGGAGCGGCAGGAGCCGGCTCAGCGGCGGGGGCCGGCGCGGCCTCAGCGGCCGGAGCCGGAGCAGCCTCAGCGGCCGGTGCCGGAGCAGCCTCTGCCGGAGCAGCAGGCGCAGCCTCAGCAGCAGGCGCCGCCTCAGCAGCCGGCTCCGCCTCCGGCGCACCCGCACCGGAGCCGTCGCCGATGGTCACGAGCGCAGTGCCCACCTCGACCGTCTCGTCCTCCTGCACCAGGATCGCCTCGATGACGCCCGCGACGGGCGAGGGGATCTCGGTGTCGACCTTGTCGGTCGAGACTTCGAGCAAGGGCTCGTCCACCTCGACACGGTCGCCAACGTTCTTCAGCCAGCGGGTGACCGTGCCTTCCGTGACACTCTCGCCGAGTGCCGGGAGGCTGACGGATTCGCTCATGAGCTTCTCTCCTTCAAAACCTGATCGTTCAGTAGCTTATTGCAGCCGCTCGCGCGGCGGACGCGTTAGAGGGTGTGCAGCGGCTTGCCCGCGAGGTACAGGAAGGCCTCGCCGAGCGACTCGTTCTGCGTGGGGTGCGCGTGGACGAACGGGGCGATGTCCTCCGGGTACGCCTCCCAGTTCACCGCGAGCTGCGCCTCGCCGATGAGCTCGCCGACGCGCGCGCCGATCATGTGCACGCCGACCACCGGGCCGTCGTTGACGCGGACGACCTTGACGGTGCCGCTCGTGCCGATGATCTCGCTCTTGCCGTTGCCGGCCAGGCTGTAGTCGTAGCTCGTGATCGCGTCGGCGCCGTACTGCTCCGCCGCCTTGGCCTCGCTGAGGCCGATCGAGGCGACCTCGGGGTCGCAGTAGGTGACCTTCGGGATGTTGACGTCGGGGACGACGATCGGGTTGAGGCCAGCGATCTCCTCGGCGACGAAGATGCCCTGCTGGAAGCCGCGGTGCGCGAGCTGCAGGCCGGGGACGATGTCGCCGACGGCGTAAACGCCGGGGATGTTGGTCGCGAGGCGCTCGTCGGTGATGACGAAGCCGCGGTCGAGCGTGACGCCGACCTCGTCGTAGCCCATGCCGGCCGTGAGCGGGCCGCGGCCGACCGCGACGAGCAGCAGCTCGGCGTCGACCGTGCTGCCGTCCTCGAGCGAGACGACGACGCCGTTCTCGTTCTGGGTGACGCCGGAGAACCGGACGCCGAGGCGGTAGTCGATGCCGCGGCGGCGGAAGGCGCGCTCCAGCGACTTGCTGATGGTCTCGTCCTCGTTGGGGACCAGGTGCGGGAGGGCCTCGATGATCGTGACGTCGGCGCCGAAGGACTTCCAGACGCTGGCGAACTCGACGCCGATGACGCCGCCGCCGAGCACGGCGACCTTCTTGGGGACGAAGTCCAGCTCGAGGGCCTGCTCGCTGGTGATCACGCGGCCGCCGATCTCGAGGCCGGGGAGGCTGCGCGAGTAGGAGCCGGTGGCGAGGATGACGTTCTTGCCCGTGATGGTGTCGTCGCCGACCTGCACGGTGGTGGGGGAGGTCAGCTTGCCCTCGCCCTCGATGACCGTGATGCCGCGGGCCTTCACCAGGCCCTGGAGGCCCTTGTACTTCTTGGCGATGATGCTCTGGCGGTACTCGGTGACGCCGTTGATGTCGATGCCCTTGAGCTCCGTGACGATGCCGTACTTCGCCGACTCCCGCGAGTAGTCCGCGACCTCGGCCGCGTGCAGCAGCGCCTTGGTCGGGATGCAGCCGCGGTGCAGGCAGGTGCCGCCGACCTTGTCCTTCTCGATCATGCCGACGGTGAAACCGAGCTCGGCCGCACGCAGCGCTGCTGCGTAGCCTCCACTCCCACCGCCGAGCACCACAATGTCAAAGTTCTGCTCAGACACCCAGCTACTCCTCGCGCATCAGGATTCGTGACACGATCCTGCCCCGAGGGATGGCTCGAGGCAGGCGTTGCATGGGCAGGATTTTCCTGCCCATACGACCCTACTACCTCCGGGAAAAGTCCTCGGCCAAACGGATGAGCGCACGTACGCTGACGGCGGACGGGCCCTTGCCCGTGAACCCGTACGGCGCCGACGGGCCCTTCGCCGGGCCGGCGATGTCGAGGTGCGCCCAGGGGATGCGCGGCGCGTCGTCCTCGTCCGAGGTGCGTCCGACGAACTCCTGGAGGAAGACCCCGGCCAGCAGCATCCCGCCGGCGGTCACGCCCGGGTTGGCGTTGGCGATGTCCGCGACGTCGGAGTTGATGGTGGCGCGCAGCTCGCTCGCGAGCGGCATCGGCCAGAGCAGCTCGCCGGAGGCCTTCGCGGCGGCGATGACGTCCCCGACCAGGTCGTCGGAGCCCATGATCGCGGCGTAGCGCGTGCCGAGCGCGACCACCGCGGCGCCGGTCAGCGTCGCGACGTCGACGATCGCGTCCGGGTGCTCCTCGCCCGCGACGACCAGTCCGTCCGCGAGGACGAGCCGGCCTTCGGCGTCGGTGTTCAGCACCTCGACCGTCCGGCCGCCGCGCATGCGCAGCACGTCGTTCGGCCGGATGGCGGAGCCGGACGGCATGTTCTCGGCCAGGCACAGCCACGCGGTCACCCGCACCGGCAGGGCCAGGCGCGCGGCGGCGAGGGCGACCGCGAGCACGGTGGCCGCGCCGGTCATGTCGTACTTCATCCCCACCATGCCGGAGGCCGGCTTGAGCGACAGGCCGCCGGAGTCGAACGTGATGCCCTTGCCGACCAGCGCGAGATGCTTCGCCGCGCTGGCGGGCGCGTAGTCGACCTTCACCAGCCGCGGCGGGCGCACCGAGCCCAGGCCGACGCCGAGGATGCCGCCGAAGCCCTCGGCCTCCAGCCGGCGCTCGTCCCAGACCTCGACGGTCACGGGAAGGCCCTCCACGGCCTCCTCCACCCGCGAGGTGAACGACGCAGGATAGAGGTCGATCGGGGGAGTGTTGACCAGGTCCTTCACGAGCGCGGCGGCGCCGGAGACCGCGACGGCCCGGGCGACGAGAGCCTCGCTCTCCGCCGACTCGCCGACGACCTCGATGGTCTCCACCGGGGCCTTGACGCCGGCCCGGCTGGCGGACCGGTAGTCGGTGAACGCGTACGCCCCGAGGGCCGCGCCCTCGAGCACGGCGCCGAGACCCGCGTCGTCGTCGACGGGCACGTCGATCGCGACCCGGCCGACTCCCGCGAGCTGGCGGATCGCCGTGCCCGCCGCGTAGCGCAGCGCGTCCTCGTCCACCGGCTCCGGGAGGCCGACCACCGCGAGCGCCGGGCCGCCCGCCGCACCGGGCAGGCGGACCAGATCGTCCCTGCCGCCGCCGAAGCCGACCGCGCGGAGCTCCTCGCCCAGTCCCTCGCGCGCCGAGGCGGAGAGGACGGCGATGCCGTCCGCGCCGGAGCGAGCGGCGACCACGAGGACGTCGGCGGCAGAAGAAGGGACGGGAGTGACGCTGAGCGCGGGAGGGGTCATGTCTCGACCCTATCCGCTCGGCCCGGCGCGGAGCCGGAGGCCGCCTGTTCGCTGTGGGCGTGCTGCGAGCGGCCCTCTGCGCCACGACCGGGTCGGGTGCTCGGCCTAGAGTTGACATATGCGAGACCCGGGCGAACTGTACGTGTTGAATCCGGCACTGGCGGTGCCGGAGGGCCTCCCGCTGATCGCGGGGCTCACCGGGTTCGCCGACGCCGGCTCCGGCGTCAGCCAGCTCGGCACCTACCTGCTGGGCACGCTCGACAGCGAGGTGGTCGCGACGTTCGACGCCGACATCCTGCTCGACTACCGCGCCCGGCGCCCGATCATCTACTTCGACCAGGACCACCTGGCCGACTACCAGCCGTCGACGCTCAAGCTCCACCTGGTCTACGACGAGTTGCGCCAGCCGTTCCTGTTCCTCTCCGGGTTCGAGCCCGACTTCCGCTGGGAGGCCTTCACCGATGCCGTGCTCGGGCTCATCGAGCGCTACAAGGTGAAGAGCGTCACCTGGGTGCACTCCATCCCGATGCCGGTGCCGCACACGCGGCCGATCGGCGTGACCGTCAGCGGCAACCGCTCCGACCTCATCGAGGGGATGTCCATCTGGAAGCCGCAGACCCAGGTGCCGGGCAACGCCCTCCACCTGCTGGAGTTCCGGCTGCAGAAGCTGTCGTACCCGATCGCCGGGTTCGTCCTGCTCATCCCGCACTACCTCGCGGACACCGAGTATCCGGCAGCCGCGATCGCGGGGCTGGAGAGCATCAGCGCCGCGACCGGCCTGATCTTCCCGACCGACCGCCTGCGCGAGGAGGACCGCGAGTTCGTGGCCAACATCGACGAGCAGGTCGCGGGCAACTCCGAGCTCGCCAAGCTGGTCGGCACGCTGGAGGAGCGGCACGACACGTACATGGAGGACACCCAGCTGCGTTCGCCGCTGACCGACCGCGACGGCGAGCTCCCGAGCGCCGACGAGATCGCTGCGGAGCTGGAGAACTTCCTGGCCTTCCGCCGGCACGGCGACGACCGCCGCGGAGACGACGAGAACCCGCGCGGGGAGCGCTGACCGGCCGTCCGGTCCCGCGCCCGTCGCGGTGACTCCGCTGCGGCTGGAATAAGATCGTGGAGTGAATTCGCGTCGGTCCTGGGTCATCTTCGGGATCGGAGCCTTCGCCTACCTCGTCGCCGTCATGCAGCGCACGAGCATCGGCGTGGCCGGTGTTGCGGCGACCGACCGCTTCCACGTCTCGGCTGCGGTGCTGTCCTCGATGGCGGTCGTCCAGCTGATCGTCTACGCGGCCATGCAGGTGCCCGTCGGCGTGCTGATCGACCGCGTGGGCTCGCGCGCCCTGATGATCGCGGGGACCGCGCTGATGGTCGTCGGGCAGGTCACGGTCGCGTTCGCGCCGACCATCGCGCTCGCCATCGTCGGCCGCATCCTCGTCGGAGCGGGAGACGCGACCGTGTTCACCTCGCTCATCCGGCTGGTGAACTCCTGGTTCCGCGGCCGGATCGTCCCGCAGCTCTCGCAGTGGATCGGGAACATCGGCCAGCTCGGCCAGGTGCTCTCGGCGATCCCGTTCGCCCTGCTCCTCCATCAGTCCGGCTGGACGACCGCGTTCCTCAGCGCCGCGTCGGTGTCGGTGGTCGCGCTGGTCGGGATCGTCGCGGCCATCCGCGACCGGCCGGTGGGATCGAGCGAGGCGCCGCGGCCGGCGACCTGGCGCGAGTCGATCCGCCAGCTCCGGATCAGCCTCGCCCGGCCGGGCACGCAGCTCGGGTTCTGGTCGCACTTCACCACGCAGTCCTCCGGCACCGTGTTCAACCTGCTGTGGGGGCTGCCGTTCATGGTGTTCGCGCTCGGCATCGATCCGGCAGAGGCGGGCGGCCTGCTCATCGTGTCGGTCGTCGCCGGCCTGATCGCCGGCCCGATCCTCGGCGTGCTGACCGCGCGCTTCCCGCTGCGGCGCAGCAACCTCGTGCTCGGGATCGTCGCGATGATGGGGATCGTCTGGGCGCTCGTTCTGCTGTGGCCCACGACGCCGCCGCTGTGGCTGCTGGTCCTGCTGCTCGTCGCGATCGGGATCGGCGGCCCCGGCTCGCTGATCGGCTTCGACTTCGCGCGCACCTCCAACCCGCTGCACAGCCTCGGCTCCGCCAACGGCTTCGTGAACGTCGGCGGATTCCTCGCGAGCTTCGTGATGATGTTCCTGATCGGGGTCGCCCTCGACGCGCAGAACACCGCCCACACGGTCGCCGGGCTGTACGCGCTGGACTCCTTCCGGTGGGCGTTCGCGCTGCAGTACGTCATCGTCGGGTTCGGTGTGGTCTTCCTGGTGCGCGCCCGCCGTCGCACGCGGCGGCGGATGGCGGAGGAGGAGGGAATAGAAGTGGGCCCCTTGTGGGTTGCATTGGTTGACGTTTGGCGCAGGCGGGATGGTCGGGAACCTGGCGAGAACGTGCAATAATTGATACCTGGACCCGTTCATGTCCTGGGGTCGGAGCACTCGATGGTGCCCGGCGCGACAGCCCAAGACTTGACATGGGTCTTAGTAATGTCCGCACGCGACCTCAGTCGGGCGCACGGCCGGCGCACCACGGCCCCGCTCGATATGAAAGGTGTTCATCATGGCAACCCGTGCAGCAACCAAGGCCCGCGAGGCCGAGGCGGTCGAGGAGACCGAAGAGACCGCTGCGGCCAGCACGCCGGCGGCGAAGAAGACGGCGGCCAAGGCGCCGGCCAAGAAGGCTGCGCCCAAGAAGGCCGCGACCAAGGCCAAGGGCGACGACGACGAGGAGCTCGACGACGACGCCGAGGTCCAGATCGACGTCGACGACGCGGCTGAGGTCGACGACGCCGAGACTGACGAGTCCGCGGAGACCGAGGGCGACGACGCCGAGTCGGACGACGCCGAGGAGTCCGGCCCGAAGGGCGAGAGCGCGGCCGTGCAGGCCGCGGCCGACGCCCCGCTGCCCACCGACGCGCTCGTGCTGCGCGCCGTGGACGAGGACGACGACATCCCCGTGTACTCCACGACCATCACCGGCGCCACCGCCGACCCGGTCAAGGACTACCTCAAGCAGATCGGCAAGGTCCCGCTGCTGAACGCCGCGGAGGAGGTCGAGCTCGCGATGCGCATCGAGGCCGGCCTGTTCGCGGAGGACAAGCTCGCGAACACCCCGAACATGCCCAAGGAGCTCGAGCGCGAGCTGCGCTGGGTCGCCCGCGACGGCCAGCGCGCCAAGAGCCACCTGCTCGGCGCCAACCTGCGCCTCGTGGTGAGCCTCGCCAAGCGCTACACCGGCCGCGGCATGCAGTTCCTGGACCTGATCCAGGAGGGCAACCTGGGCCTGATCCGCGCGGTGGAGAAGTTCGACTACACCAAGGGCTTCAAGTTCTCGACCTACGCCACCTGGTGGATCCGCCAGGCGATCACGCGCGCGATGGCCGACCAGGCCCGCACCATCCGCATCCCGGTGCACATGGTGGAGGTCATCAACAAGCTCGCCCGCGTCCAGCGGCAGATGCTGCAGGACCTCGGCCGCGAGCCCACCCCGGAAGAGCTCTCGAAGGAGCTCGACATGACCCCGGAGAAGGTCATCGAGGTGCAGAAGTACGGTCGCGAGCCCATCTCGCTGCACACGCCGCTCGGTGAGGACGGCGACAGCGAGTTCGGCGACCTGATCGAGGACACCGAGGCGGTCGTGCCGGCCGACGCGGTCGGGTTCACCATGCTGCAGAAGCAGCTGGAGAGCCTCCTCGACTCCCTGTCCGAGCGCGAGGCGGGCGTGATCCGCATGCGCTTCGGCCTGGGCGACGGCATGCCGAAGACGCTCGACCAGATCGGCGACACCTTCGGCGTGACGCGGGAGCGCATCCGGCAGATCGAGTCGAAGACGATGGCGAAGCTGCGCCACCCGTCCCGCTCGCAGTCGCTGCGCGACTACCTCGAGTAAACGGTGCGCTATCGACTGGCGGTCATCGCCGGCCGCCTCGCCCGCTGGCTGCTGCGCCTGCGGGGAGGCGGCTCCGCGGTGCCGGGACGGGTCGCGCTCGCTATCGCGCCGAAGTTCCTGGAGCGCGCGGTCAGCCGCCTCCCGCTCGGCGTCGTGTTCGTCTCCGGGTCGAACGGCAAGTCGACCACCACGAACATGCTCACGGCGATCCTGCGCGAGCACGGGCTGAACGTCTTCACCAACCCGTCCGGCGGCAACCTGCCGCAGGGCATCGCCTCCGCTCTGCTAGCCGACGTGCCGCTGGACGGCTACGTGCGCGGCGACGTCGGGGTGATCGAGGTGGACGAGGCGTACGGTGTCGACCTCGCGACCGTCCTGAAGCCGCGCGGCTCCCTGCTGCTCAACGTGCAGATCGACCAGCTCAACCGGTTCTTCGAGCCGACCAGGGTGATCGGGATGCTGCGCACCATCGCCGAGCGGTCCAGCGAGTTCGTCGTGGTGAACGCCGACGACGAGAGCCTGGCCCGCGTCGGCGCGGAGCTCGCCGCCTACGGGCGCGACGTGACGACGTTCGCTGTGGCCCCCGCCATCATCGAGTCGTCGCCGAACGGGCTCGCCAACGTGGCGGACCTGTCCGGAGTCGCAGCGGGCGCCCTCCCCGTGCCCGCGGTGTTCGTGAGCAAGCTCGAGACGCAGAGCGCGCAGCTCACGATGGGCGGCGAGTCCATCCGGATCGGTCTGCCCGCGCGCGGCCTGCATTACGCGGTGGACGCCGCCGGCGCGACCGCGATGGCCCGCCGCGTTCTCGGCGAGCGTTTCACGCCCGAGGCGGTGGTCGCCGCGATGAGCTCGCTGCGCACGGTCTACGGCCGCGGCGAGACCCTGCGGGTCGGCGACGAGGACATCGAGATCATCATGATGAAGAACCCGCCGAGCCTCCAGCTGAACCTCGACTACCTGAGCCACACCCCGGAGCAGGTCTTCGTCGCGGTCGACGAGGGCACCCCCGACCCGTCCTGGGTGTACGACACCGACCTCTCCAAGCTCGAGCACGTCGACATCGTGTCCGGCACGAAGGCGTGGCAGTTCGCGACCCGGTTCGCCTACGCGGGCATCGAGGTCGACCAGGTGATGCCGGAGCTCAAGCCCGCGCTGCAGGCGTTCCTCGCACTCCCCAAGCCGTCGCGCGGCACCAAGACGATGATCGTCAACTACGAGCAGATGATGGCGATCCGCAAGCAGCTCGGCTTCCTCGACCTCGAAGGCGGCGACAAGTGACCGTCCTCCGCATCCTGCACCTCTACCCGAAAGAGCTCGGGATCAACGGCGACGGCGGCAACGTGCTCGCCCTGGCCGAGCGCGCGCGCTGGCGCGGGGTGGACGTCGACGTCGTGGAGCACCGGCCGGGCGCCGAGCTCCCGGCCAGCGCCGACCTCGTGCACATCGGCTCCGGTCCGCTGTCGTCGCAGCGCGCCGTGGCGGGCGACGTGGCGCGGATCGCGCCGCTGCTGCGCCAGTGGCGCGACGCCGGCGTGCCGATCCTCGCGATCGCGGGCGGCTGGCAGCTCCTCGGCGAGGAGATCGAGACCCCGGACGGCGAGATCTTTGCCGGCGCCGGCGTCTTCCCGACCCGCGCGGTGCTGGGCCCGCGTCGGCACGTCGCCGAGGTCGTCGTCCGGATGCGCGACGGGGTCGCGCTCGCCGGGTTCGAGAACCATTCGGCCACGACGACGCTCACCGCCGACGCGTCAGGCGCGGCACCGCTCGGCGACGTCGTGAGCGGTTTCGGCAACGGCGACCAGACGGAGGGCGTCCTGCTCGGGAACGCGATCGGCACCCACCTGCACGGCCCGGTCCTCCCGATGAACCCGGTGCTGGCCGACCGGATGCTGCAGAGCGCGCTGCGCGGCGAGCTGCCGCCGGTGCCGCAGACCGAGCGCGTCGACCGCTACGCCGCGAACGCACGCCGCGCCATCGCCGCGCGCCTCGGCGTCGCGCTCTGACCGAGTCCGTTCGCGCGGGCGCTCAGCCCACGTAGACGCGGGGGACGCGGGTCGCCACGCCGGTGATCATCTCGTCGGCGATGGTCTTGGCCCAGTCCGCGTACTTCTCGGCGGTGACCGAGCCGTCGAGGCCGGAACCGAACAGGACCGCGGTGTCGCCGACGGCGACGCGGGCCGCACCGGTGTCGACGATCATCGTGTCGACGTCCACCTCGAGCACAGGGCAGCGCTGCCCGGCGAGGAGAACGGAGGTCTTCGCGATGCCGAGCACCGGGACGCCGTCGCCGTAGCCGATCCCGAGGCGGGCGCGCGTCGTGCCGCCGACGTGCACCTCCACGACGGGCGCCTCCAGCCGCATGACGGCCTCCAGCCCGAGCTCGGTTCCTGTGCGGTCGTCGAACGGCGAGTAGCCGTAGGCGGCGATGCCGAACCGGACCAGGTCGAAGCGGGCCTCCGGCATCCGGATGCCGGCCGAGCTCGCCGCGAGGTGCAGGATCTCGAACCGGGCCCCGCGCTCCTCGGCCTCGGCGACCGCATCGCGGAACTCCGCGAGCGCGGCTTCGTCGTCGGCGATGGAGGCGTCGGCCAGGTGTGACCAGGCGGCGCGGATCCGCACGACTCCCGCTCGCTCGAGTTCCAGCGCGGCGTCGATGAGCTGCGGCCACTGCTCGCGCGTGGCGCCGTTGCGGCTGAGCCCGGTGTCCACTTTGAGGTGGACGATGGCGGGCCGGTCGGCGCCGGCGGCCGCGATGGCCTCCAGTTGCCAGAGCGCCGAGATGCCGAGTTCGATCTCGGCCTCGATGGCCGCGCGCCAGTCGGTGTCGTCGCCGTGCAGCCAGGCCAGCACGGGGACGGTGATCCCGGCGCTGCGCAGGACGAGACCGGCGGAGGCCTCCAGCACGGCGAGAGAGGTGGCGCCCGCCTCGAGCCCGGCCTCGGCGATCGGCAGCAGGCCGTGCCCGTAGGCGTCCGCCTTGACCGCGAGCATGGTCTCGGCCGGCGCGATCAGCCGGGTGAGGTGCGCAACGTTCCTCCGCAGCGCGCCGAGGTCGATGACTGCGCGGGGAAGCGGCTCCGCGATCGCGTCCACGATGGTCACGGTGCGCTCCTGTCCGTCCGGTGCCCGTACGACCGCTCGATGCGGCGGCCCAGCCGGCTCGTGATGACCGGTGCGGCGACGCGGAGCGCGGCCTCCCAGTCGAGCACGGACGGCTCGCCGCGCGACGGGTCGCCGAACAGCACCACCGGGTCGCCGGGCCGAGCCTCGGCGTCGCCGATGTCCACGACGAACTGGTCCATCGCGATGCGGCCGGTGATCCGGCCGGTGGTCTCCCCGACCAGCACGGGCGCCTTGTTGGAGGCGACGCGCAGGATGCCGTCGGCATAGCCGAGCGCGACCAGCACGAGCGTGCTGGGGCGGGCGGTGCGGTAGGTGTAGCCGTAGGAGACGCCGCGGTCGGCGCCGACGCGCTTGACCGCGATGATCTCGCCGGTCAGGCGCAGCGCGGGGGTGACGCCTGCGGCATCGGTCAGGCCCAGCAGCTCGGGGCCGAGCAGGTGGGCGGGGCCGCTCGCGTGCCGACCGGCCGGGAAGCCGACGGTGACGGGCAGCGGGATGCCCTCGTCGGCGATCGCCGCGGCATCCTCCACCCGGGAGACGAGAAAACCGCCGACCTCCGCGTCGGTCAGCGCCCGGGCGACGGGGATGAGCCCGTGCCCGTACGCGTCCGCGCGGAGATCGGCGGTGCAGTCGGGGAGCGGCGCGGTGGCCGCGGTGGTGGCGTTCGAGCGGATGATGTCGAGGTCGACGAATGCGCGTCTGCGCACGCCGGTGGCCCCTGCCATCGCTCGATCAGCCGCTTCGCGTGAGTCGCGGAGCCTAGGCGCGCTGCTCTTCGAAGAGACGAGCGGTCTCGTCGTGCCAGCTGTGCGCGATCTGCGAGAGCTTCTCCTGGTGCTTCTTGCCGTGGTGGGCGCAGAAGAGGAGTTCGCCGTTGTTGACGACGACGCGGATGTACGCCTGAGCGCCACAGCTGTCGCAGCGATCCGCGGCCGTCAGTTGCGGCCCCGACTCGAGCTCGTCAACCGCACCGTTCTCCGAGGTGATAGTAGACATGTGATGCTCCTTTCCGTCGCAACCGGTGAACTCGGTACGTCTATAGAACCACGTAATTCCTGTGACGAGGCGCGTATCGGCTGCTATTTCGCTCAACGCGTAGCCTCGGGGCCCATGGGTGTCGGGACGGGGATCACCTCGGGCAGCACGTAACCTGGAGGATGCACGGCATGCGGATCGCGCGCCGGCACCCGGAACCACCGCACGGAACACAAGGAGCGCTCGTGGCGAGCTCGGACTATTCGGCGAGGCACCTCTCGGTGCTGGAGGGCCTGGAGGCCGTCCGCAAACGCCCAGGCATGTACATCGGCTCCACCGACTCCCGCGGACTCATGCACTGCCTGTGGGAGATCATCGACAACTCCGTGGACGAGGCCCTCGCCGGGCACGGCACGGCGATCGAGGTCATCCTGCACGCGGACGACAGCGTCGAGGTGCGCGACACGGCACGCGGCATCCCGGTCGATGTCGAGCCCAAGACCGGCCTGACCGGGGTGGAGGTCGTCTTCACCAAGCTGCACGCGGGCGGCAAGTTCGGCAGCGGCTCCTACGCGGCGTCGGGCGGCCTCCACGGCGTCGGCGCGTCGGTCGTCAACGCGCTCTCGGAGCGGCTCGACGTCGAGGTCGACCGCGACGGCAAGACCTGGGCGATGTCCTTCCACCGCGGCGAGCCCGGCGTGTTCGACGACGGGAAGGCCGCGCCGAGCCCTGACGCGACGTTCTCGCCCTTCGTCAGCGGCAGCGAGCTGCGGGTCGCCGGCAAGGTCGCCAAGGGCAGGACCGGCACGCGCATCCGCTACTGGGCTGACCGGCAGGTGTTCACGTCCGGTGCCGAGTTCTCGGTGGACGACCTCGTCGGGCGGGCCAGGCAGACGGCGTTCCTCGTTCCCGGCCTCGCCATCACGATCGACGACCAGCGCTCGGCCGACGGCGAGCGGACCACCTTCAGCTACAGCGGCGGCATCTCCGAGTTCGCGGACTTCCTGGCTCCCGACAGCCCGATCACCGAGACCTGGCGACTGACCGGAGAGGGCCACTTCACCGAGACGGTGCCGGTGCTCTCCGACGGCGGCGCGATGGTGCCGACCGAGCTCAGGCGCGAGTGCCAGGTCGACATCGCGCTGCGCTGGGGGACCGGCTACGACACCGTGATGCGCTCGTTCGTCAACATCATCGCGACCCCGAAGGGCGGCAGCCACCAGACCGGCTTCGACCAGGGACTCCTCAAGTTCCTGCGTCAGCAGGTGGAGCTCAACGCGCGCCGGCTCAAGGCGGGCACGGACAAGCTGGAGAAGGATGACGTGATGGCCGGGCTCACGGCGGTGCTGACCGTGCGCCTCCCCGAGCCGCAGTTCGAGGGCCAGACCAAGGAGGTCCTCGGCACGCCGGCCGTGCGCACGATCGTCGCCAACGTCATCCAGAAGACCCTCGCCGAGCGCTTCGCGTCGACCAAGCGCGACGACAAGGCGCAGTCGGCGCTCGTGCTGGACAAGGTCGTCGCCGAGATGAAGTCCCGGATCTCGGCCCGCGCCCACAAGGAGACGCAGCGGCGCAAGAACGCCCTGGAGACGTCGTCCCTGCCGGCCAAGCTGGTGGACTGCCGGTCGAGCGACGTGGCGAACAGCGAGCTGTTCATCGTGGAGGGCGACTCGGCCCTCGGCACCGCCCGGCGTGCGCGCGACAGCGAGTACCAGGCACTGCTGCCGATCCGCGGCAAGATCCTGAATGTGCAGAAGGCGTCGGTCTCCGACATGCTCTCCAACGCGGAGTGCGCGGCCATCATCCAGGTGATCGGCGCGGGCTCCGGGCGCTCGTTCGAGCTGGGCTCGGCGCGGTACGGCAAGGTCATCATCATGTCGGACGCGGATGTCGACGGCGCCCACATCCGGACGCTGCTGCTGACGCTGTTCTTCCGCTACATGCGGCCGATGATCGAGGAGGGCCGGGTGTTCGCGGCCGTGCCTCCGCTGCACCGGGTGGTCGCGGTCAACCCGGGCTCGAAGCCGAACGAGACGATCTACACGTACTCCGAGGCGGAGCTGCAGGCCGTGCTCGCCGACCTCAAGAAGCGCGGCAGGAAGTACCAGGAGCCCATCCAGCGCTACAAGGGCCTCGGCGAGATGGACGCGGACCAGCTCGCGACAACGACGATGGACCGCGCCCACCGCACGCTGCGGCGCGTGCGCGTCTCGGACGCGGAGGCGGCCAACCGCGTCTTCGAACTGCTGATGGGCAACGACGTCGCCCCGCGCAAGGAGTTCATCATCGCCGGAGCCGACGACCTCTCCCGCGCCCGCATCGACGCCTGACGTCCCCAACGGAGGACATCCACAGCGACACGCCGCCAAAACGCACGCAACGGAGGAGATCAGGGCCGGTGCGGGGCGGATCTCCTCCGTTGGCTGCCGGCGCGCCGGGGCCGGAGGCGGATGTCCTCCGTTGGGGTCAGGCCAGGCGGCGGCCGAGGGAGCCGACGACCATGTCGAGGGGGGTGCCGGAGCCGTCGCGGCGCGCGCCGCCCTCGGGGAGGACGCGGGCGGAGCCGTCGGTGCCCACGGCCAGCGCGGGCGCGGCGCCCACCCAGGCGAGCGCGAGCTCGGTCTCGCCCTTGAGGAAGCGCTGCGCGCGGACGCCGCCGGTCGCGCGGCCCTTGGCCGGGAACTCCGCGAAGTCGCTCACCTTGCCGCTGCCGGGGTCGGCGCCGGGGAGGGTCTGGTCGCTGACCGCGATCGTGACGACAACGGCCTCCTCGCGCTCCGCGGCCTCCACCGCCCCGAAGAACACCACGCGGGCGTCGCCGGACAGGTTGATGCCGGCCATGCCGCCGGCCGCGCGGCCCTGCGGGCGCACCGACCCGGCGGAGAACCGCAGCAGCTGGGAGTCGCTGGCGACGAACACCAGCTCGGCGTCGTCTGTCGACTGCACCGCGCCGACGACCGCGTCGCCGGGCTTCAGCGAGATGACCTCGAACTCGGGCTTGTTGGCCCAGTCGCCCGGCGTCACCCGCTTGACCACGCCCAGCCGGGTGCCGAGCGCGATCGCGAGCGGCGCGTCCAGGGAGACCAGCGCCAGCACCCGCTCCTTGCGGTCGGCCAGCGCGAGGTAGTCGCCCACCTTCACGCCGGCGCCCAGCTGCACGGAGTTGAGCGGGGCGGCCGGGAGGTCGACCGGGGAGAACCGGATGAGCCGCCCGCGGTCGGTGACCGCACCGATCTCGCTGCGGCTCGTCGTGTCGAGCCGCGACAGGATGGCGTCGTGCTTGCTGCGGCGCGCCGGCGGCTGGATGCGGTCCAGCCCTTCGCCCTCCGCAGCTCCCGCGTCGACGCGGAGGATGCGCCCGGTGGTCGACAGGTAGACCCGGCACGGGACGTCCGCGACCTCCAGCTGCACCGTCATCGCCTTGCTGCGCGAGCCCGCGCCGGCGATCGACGGCTTGGCCTCGGTGAGCAGCGTACGGCGCGGGGTGCCGAACTTCGCGGCGACCTGCTCCAGCTCGTCGGACACCAGGCTCTCGATGCGCGCGCGGCTGCCGAGGAGCTCCTCCAGCTCGGCGATCTCGGCCCGGAGCTGGTCGCGCTCGGTCTCCAGCTCGATGCGGGAAAACCGGGTCAGCCGGCGCAGCCGCAGCTCGAGGATGTAGTCGGCCTGCAGTGTGCTGAGGTCGAACACCTGCTGCAGCCGCGTGCGTGCCTGATCGGTGTCGTCGGAGGTGCGGATGACCTGGATGACCTCGTCGATGTCGAGGATCGCGATGAGGAGGCCCTCGACCAGGTGCAGCCGCTCCTTGCGACGCGCGAGCCGGAACTCCGAGCGCCGGGTGACGACGCTGATCCGGTGGTCGAGGTAGACGCGCAGCAGCTCGCGCAGCCCGAGGGTCTGCGGTCCGCCCGCCACGAGGGCGACGTTGTTGATCGAGAAGCCCTCCTCCAGCGGAGTGTGCCGGTAGAGCTGCTCCAGCACCGCCTCCGGGCTGAACCCGGTCTTGATGCCGATGACGAGCCGCAGGCCGTGCTGCCGGTCGGAGAGGTCGGTCACGTCGGAGATGCCGTTCAGCTTCTTCGCGTTGACGCCGTCCTTGATCTTCTCGATCACGCGCTCCGGGCCGACCCCGTAGGGCAGCTCGGTGACGACCAGGCCGCTCTTGCGGGCGGTGATCGACTCGACGCCCACCTTGGCGCGCATCTTGAAACTGCCGCGCCCTGTCGCGTAGGCGTCACGCACGCCCGCGAGGCCCGCGATGGTGCCGCCGCTCGGGAGGTCGGGGCCGGGGACGTAGTCCATCAGCTCGTCGAGGGTGGCCTCCGGGTTGGCCAGGAGGTGGCGGGCGGCGCCCACGACCTCCACCAGGTTGTGCGGGGCCATGTTGGTGGCCATGCCGACCGCGATGCCGCTGGCGCCGTTGACCAGGAGGTTCGGGAACGCGGCGGGCAGCACGTCGGGCTGCAGGAGCTGGTTGTCGTAGTTGGGGACGAAGTCGACGACGTCCTCGTCCAGGTCCTCCGTGAGCGCGAGCGCGGCGGCGGCGAGGCGAGCCTCGGTGTAGCGGGCGGCGGCCGGGCCGTCGTCGAGCGAGCCGAAGTTGCCGTGGCCGTCGACCAGCGGCACGCGCAGGGTGAAGTCCTGGGCCATGCGCACGAGCGCGTCGTAGATGGCGCTGTCGCCGTGCGGGTGCAGCTTTCCCATCACCTCGCCGGTGACGCGCGCCGACTTGACGTGGCCGCGGTCGGGGCGCAGGCCCATCTCGGTCATCATGTAGAGGATGCGCCGCTGCACGGGCTTCAGGCCGTCGCGCGCGTCGGGGAGCGCCCGCGAGTAGATGACGGAGTACGCGTACTCCAGGAACGAGCCCTGCATCTCGGTCGTGACGTCGACGTCTTCGATGCGTTCGGTTGTTGGGGCCTGATCGTCTGCTGGTGTCATTCGTGCATTCGGTGGTGGGGCGGCAGGAGGCGCGGGTTCGACGGCTCCCGTCCGTCCAGCTGTGACAGACTGGCCCGGATGCCCCCCATGCTACCGGCCGCGTTCACCACCCGAGCGAGCCTCGCCACGGTTCTGCCGAGTTGTCTGCGGGCGCTGCGCGGCGAGGGGAACGACCTCGGCCTCCCTCCGCTGGAGCACGCCGTCGTCGTGGTGGTCGACGGGCTCGGCGCCGCCGCGCTGCGGGCGCGCGAGGGACACGCCAGGACGCTCGCCTCCCGGCTCGGCAAGACCACGACGATCGACGCCGGCTTCCCAACCACGACGGCCGCGGCGCTCGCGACGCTCACGACCGGGACGACGCCGGGCGAGCACGGGCTCGTCGGCTACCGGGTGCGCGACGACGCCGGCAGGCTGACCAACCAGCTCAACGGCTGGGACGACCGGATGGACCCCGCGACCTGGCAGCGCGCCGAGACGGTGTTCGAGCGCGCGGCGGCCGACGGCGTCGCGTCCCGGGCGATCGGCGTGCCCGCGTACGCCGAATCCGGCTTCACGCGCGCCGTGCTCCGTGGGGCTGAGTTCATCGGCGGCAAGACGATGGCCGACCGCTTCGACATCGCACGCGCGGTACTCGGCACGCCGGGGCCGGCGCTGACTTATCTGTATGTCGCCGAGCTCGACCAGGCCGCCCACGCGCGCGGCTGGGAGTCGCCGCGCTGGACGGCCGAGCTGGAGACGCTGGACGGGCTGATCGCGGCGCTGGCGGCCTCCCTCGGCCCCGGGCAGGGCGTCCTGGTGACCGCCGATCACGGCATCGTCGACATCCCGGAGAGCGGGCATGTGCTCTTCGACACCGCGCCCGAGCTGCTGGAAGGCGTGGCGGAGGTGGCGGGGGAGCCGCGGATGCTGCACCTCTATACCGGCGCGGACGCGAGCCCGGACGATGTCGCCGCGCGCTGGCGCGAGGTGGAGGGCGGCCGCTCCTGGGTCGCGACGCGCGACGAGGCGATCGCCGCGGGCTGGTTCGGGCCGGTCGTCGTCCCCGAGGTGGCGCCGCGGATCGGGGACGTGCTGGTCGCCGCCCGCAAGCGGATCGCCTACTACGACTCGCGCGACCCGCAGCGCACCGGGCGCAGCATGATCGGCCAGCACGGCTCGCTCACGGCCGAGGAGACGCGGGTGCCGCTGCTGCGGTTCGGGGCGGCGGAGTAGCGGCAGCGAGCCGGCGTCAGGCCAGGTCGTCGTCCGTGCGCGCGCCGAAGACGATCTCGTCCCAGCTCGGCATCGCGGCGCGGCCCTTACGGCGGCCGCCGGAGACCGGGGTCTGCTCCTGCGTCGAGGACAGCGGCGTCGGCGGCGTCGGGGTCGGCGCACCGGAGGCCGGCGCGGCCGGCGGCGGCCCGAACTCCTCGATCACGGTGATCGACTCCTCGATCACGCGGAACGGCATCACCGGGTCGAGCAGAGTGGGCTGCTCGACCTGCTCGTGGCGGCTGCCGCGCTCGGTGCGCTCGGTGTGGTCGTTCCGCGCGGCGGGTTCGTCGTAGCCTGCGGCCTCGCGCTCGCCCCGGCGTCGGCGCAGGGCCTCCAGCAGGTCGGCGGTCTGGTGCAGGTCGCGCGGCGTCTCGTCCGCGCGCTTGATCGCCGAGATCGCGATGGAGTTGCTGGCGCGGCCGGGAGTGTGCGGCTCCAGCGGTTCGAGCGGCTGGGTGACCTCGGGGCCGAGCAGGTCCACGCCGGGAGTGGGGAAGGTGAACGCTCCGCTGTCGAAGCGGGAGGAGTCCGGCTCGCCCTCGTGCGGGAGGACGGCGCGCAGCCGCGGGATGAGCGCGCCGCCGCGCAGCTCGCCGGCCTGGGAGAGCGTGGTCGCCTCCGAGTTCAGCGGCGCGAGCGCGTGCTTGCGGAGGTCGTAGCTCCAACGCGCGTCGTGGTCGATCTCGTCGGCGGTGAACTCGAGCTTGACGATCCAGCCGGTCTCGATGTCCTTCCAGCTCGCCCAGCGCTCGCCGGAGACTCCGAGCGAGGCGAGGCGGTCGCGGATGACTGAGCCGAACGTGTCGGGCTCGCCCAGCGGGTCGACCTCGGCGGCGGTGCGCACCGGGACGCTGAGGGCGCTCGCGACCACGTGCTCGCGCTCGGCGACGATCGGGCCCTCGAAGCGCTGGACGTAGTCCAGCGGCGCGTTGGTGACCGCCGCGACGTCCTCGGCGGACATTCCGGAGCGGATGTGCGCCTGGATCTCCCGCGGGGAGAGTTTGGGGGCTTCGGCGGAGACCTGCTGCCGCACCTGCCGGATCTTCGACTGAAGCGTGTCGTCGACGGCGATGCGGAAGCGTTCACCGTCGTCGCCGACGGCGACGATGGCACCGTTCTCGACCCCGATGACCTTCAAATCCTGCATTGTGATGCCTTCCGAGCTCGCGTTCGTTCCGGCCCAGAATGCCACGAGAACGGGGGACTTCCGGGGAATACCCCGGGCGTGCCGGAAGTTGAACACCGAGCAAACGCTGAGAGGCTCCTGCGTGGTTTTGCTATTCGCAGGCGATTGATGCAAACTATGGCCGCCGATTGCGAGAATCGGCCGTTACGACGAGAAGTGGATGGGCATGGCAACGGATTACGACGCACCGCGGAAGACCGAGGACGACTCCGAGTCGATCGAGGCCCTCAAGGAGCGAGTTCCGGACAAGATGTCTGGCGTCGTCGACGTCGAAGACGCCGACAACCCGGGCGGCTACGAGCTCCCCGGTGCCGACCTCTCGGACCTCGACCTCGATGTCGTGGTGCTGCCTCCCCAGGCGGACGAGTTCACCTGTGTGAGCTGCTTCCTGGTGAAGCACCGCTCGCAGATCGACCACGAGACCAAGCTCGGGCCGATCTGCATGGAGTGCGCCGCCTGACCGACGCGCTGCACCGCTCCGACGCCGAGCGGCCCCACTCCCAGCACTGCTGAGGAGGGGCTAGAGCGGACGTCGGGCCTCATCGAGAACCCGGACCAGCTGGTCCGGGTTTCTTGTCGAGATGAGCCAGTAGGGCGCCGGATCGTCGACGTCCAGCACGGGCACCTTCACGACCGGCTTGATCCAGCCGCGGATCAGCAGCCATGCGCGCGCGTCGAGCCGCTGGCCGCGCTCCATCGTGGCCTCCTCGCCGGAGAACGACTGCGGCTCGCCGATGAACTCCAGCGGAATCCTCGCGTGTCCGGCGGTCAGCTCCGCCGTCGTCACCCGGATGACCGGCGCCGAGACGAGCAGCGCGATCACGATCGCCGCGTAGAACACGATCGCCAGCACGACGCCGACGGCGAAGTTGATCGGGGCGAAGACGAGCATCACGGCGGGCACGACGAGGATGGTGGAGATGAAGAGCCAGGGGGTCGCCCAGAGCCGTTCTCGGTAGAGGTCCATGGGACTATTCGATCATCCTTCGTGCACTACCCTCGACACGTGACCGAAACCGTGGACGTCCCGATCATCGCCGAGCGCCTCCCCGTGTACGCCCACCCCGGTGACGCGGGCGCCGACCTGTGCGCGGCGGAGGCCGTCAGCCTGGCCCCGGGGGAGCGGCACACCGTGCCCACCGGCGTCTCGATCGCCCTCCCGGAGGGCTACCTCGGCTTCGTCGTGCCGCGCAGCGGACTCGCCATGCGCCACGGCATCACCATCGTGAACGCGCCGGGCACCGTGGACGCGGGCTACCGCGGCGAGATCAAGGTGACCGTCCTGAACACGGACAGGTCGATGACGTACGATATCGCCGTCGGCGACAGGATCGCGCAGCTGATCGTCATGCCGGTCGCGCAGGCCCGGTTCATCCCCGTCGACACCCTCCCGGACAGCCACCGCGGCAGCGCGGGCTTCGGCTCGTCCGGTTATACCGTCACCCAGGCAGGAGAGCACGCTTGACCGACAGCATCGACACCCCCGGCGAGGCCGAGCCTCAAGACGCGGAGAAGTCCGCGCCGGAGGATCGGGAGACGGAGGGTCCCCTCGACGACAGCGAGGCGAACCCCGTCCGTCCCTACGTCGACCTCGGCGGTGTGAAGATCCTGCCGCGCGAGGGCCTCCACCTCCGTCTAGAGGTCGAGGAGGAGTCGCAGCGCGTCGTCGCCGTCGGCCTGGACTACGCGAACTCGACGCTGCAGGTGCAGCCGTTCGCCGCTCCGCGCTCCACGGGACTGTGGCACGAGATCCGCATCCAGATCGCCGAGCAGGTGCAGCGCCAGGGCGGCCGCGTGAGCGAGCGCGACGGCGTGTTCGGCCCAGAGCTGGTCGCCGAGATCCCCGTGGCACCGCCGCAGGGTGCACCGGGCGAGACCCGAGTGGCGCGCTTCGTCGGCGTCGACGGCCCGCGCTGGTTCCTGCGCGGCGTGATCGCCGGCGACGCCGCGGTCA
Source organism: Leifsonia sp. Soil_N53 (assembly GCF_057655165.1). NCBI lineage: Bacteria > Bacillati > Actinomycetota > Actinomycetes > Micrococcales > Microbacteriaceae > Leifsonia > Leifsonia sp. Soil_N53. The sequence continues at coordinate 432,339 of NZ_JBDGMM010000064.1, read as the reverse complement.
AGCCGGACGCCGCAGCCCTCGTCGAGGACCTCTTCCGCAGCATCGTCGTCGTCCGGGGCAACACCCCGATGCCGCCGCGCGACCTCATCCCGCTGCGCATGCCGTCGGCCCCGAGCACCGGGGACAGCGGATACAGCTCGCTGTGAGCGGTGGACGCGACGTGACCGACCAGCACGACCAGCAGCACGACCCCGAGCCGGCGCAGCCCGACGATCAGGAGCGCGACCAGGTCGCCTCCACGCTCGGCGAGAGCCTGGCGAAGGCGGCACGCAACTCGGGAATGGGCCAGCTCGTCGACGGCGAGACGCCGACCGGCACGGCACTGCTCTCCGCCCTCGGCGGCGTGCGCGGCCTGCTGGAGACGATCGTCCCCGGCCTCGTGTTCCTCGTCATCTTCACGTTCACGCAGAACGTCCCGCTGTCGATCGGCGTCTCGGTCGGCGTCGCGGTCGTATTCACTGTGGTCCGGATCGTCGGCAAGACGCCCGTCACGCAGGCCCTCGCCGGCCTGATCGGCGTCGGCCTCTCCGCGATCTTCGCGCTCATCACCGGTCGCGGCGAGGACAACTTCATCCTCGGCATCTGGACGAACGCCGCGTACGCCGCCGCCCTCCTCATCTCGATCCTGGTGCGCTGGCCGCTGATCGGCCTCGCGGCGGGCTACCTGATGGGCGACGGGCTGGCCTGGCGCTCGGTGAAGTCGAAGTTCCGGGTCATGCAGGCGCTGACCTTCCTCTGGTTCCTGCTCTTCGCCGCGCGGCTGCTCGTGCAGGTACCCCTTTATCTGGCGCACACCGACGCGGCGACCAGCGCGCTGGCGCTGACGAAGCTGCTGATGGGCGTCCCGCTCTACGCGCCGCTGCTGCTGATCACCTGGTTCGTGGTGAAGGGGCAGTTCCCGCAGAAGCCGTCGTCGCCGAAGCCTCAGGGCACCAGCGCCGGTTAGGCGCACAACCGTCCAGGAGGGGGCAGGATGCTCGACGCGCAGACCAGGGAGGGCCTGAGCGCCGCGCAGGTGGCGGAGCGCCACGCGGACGGCCGGGCCAACCTCCAGCGTCAGCCGGGGTCGCGCTCGCTCGCCGACATCCTGCGCGAGAACATCTTCACGCTGTTCAACGGCATCCTGACCGGCTGCTTCATCGCCGTGCTGCTGCTCGGCGACCTGCGGGACGGCTTCTTCTACGGGGTCGTCGTCGTCAACGCCCTGATCGGCATCGTGCAGGAGCTGCGGGCCAAGCGCGTGCTCGACCGGGCGGCGCTGCTCGCGGCGCCGGAGAGCCGGGTCAGGCGCGACGGGGAGGTCGTCGCGATCGCCCTGGAGGACGTCGTGCTCGACGACCTGCTCGTGCTGCGCCCCGGCGACCAGATCCCTGCCGACGCGGTCGTCGCCGAGAGCACCGGGCTCTCCCTCGACGAGTCGATGCTGACGGGGGAGTCCGACCCGGTCTTCAAGGACGAGGGGGCCCAGCTGCTCTCCGGCTCGCACGTCGCCACCGGGACCGGCTACGCGATCGTCACGGCCGTGGGCGCCGACTCGTACGCGAGCAAGCTGACCAGCGAGATCCGCCGCCACTCGCTCGTCCACTCGGAGCTGCGCGACGCGACCAACCGCATCCTGGTCTACCTGTCCTGGATCCTCGGCCCGATCATCCTGGTGACGATCATCGGCCGCGTGCTGGCGTACGGCGGCTTCGAGGCGCTCTTCACCGACGCGCGCTGGCGGCGGGCGCTGCTCGACGCGGTCGCGGCCGTGGTCGGGATGATCCCCGAGGGGCTGGTGCTGCTGACCAGTCTCGCGTTCGGCGTCGCCGCGATCCAGCTCGCCGCGCGCAAGGTGCTCGTCCAGGAGCTCGCGGCGGTGGAGGTGCTCGCCCGCGTCGACGTGCTCTGCCTGGACAAGACCGGCACGCTCACCACCGGGGAGCTGGTGCTGGAGGGGACCGAGCCGATCGGCGACGTCCCCGCCGAGCTCGCCGAGATCGCCCTCGCGGCGTTCGGCGCCGACGAGACCGGGAACGCGACCTCCGGGATCCTCTCGACGCGGTTCCGCAGCGACCGGTTCCGGGTCGAGCGGCGCATCCCGTTCAGCTCCGCCACCAAGTACAGCGGACTGGTCATGCGCGTGGAGGACGAGGAGAGCTCGTGGGTGCTCGGCGCGCCAGAGCGGGTGCTCGCCGGGCACGAGGAGGCGCTGCGCCGGGCGACGGCCGTCGCGTCGAGCGGGCGCAGGACGCTCGCGCTCGCCCGCGCCGTCGACCCGCTCCCGCACGGCGCACACGTGCCGCTCGGCGACGTGCGGGTGCAGCCCGCGCTGCTCGTCGTGCTGGGCGAGACGCTGCGGCCGGAGGCGCCGGAGACGCTCGGCTACTTCAGCGAGCAGGCCGTGCGGGTGGTGGTGATGTCGGGCGACAACCCCGTGACGGTGGCCGCCATCGCCCGGGCGCTCGATCTGGAGGGGGAGGCCGTGGACGCCTCCACTCTGCTGACCGACGACGACCTGGCCGCCGCCCTGGAACGGTCCAGCGTCTTCGGCCGGGTCAGTCCGGAGCAGAAGCGCACGGCGGTCGGACTGCTGCAGCGCCAGGGCCGGACGGTCGCGATGACCGGCGACGGCGTCAACGACGCCATGGCGATCAAGGACGCGAACCTCGGCATCGCGATGGGGACCGCCACCGCGGCGACCAAGGCCGTCTCCCGGCTCGTGCTGCTCGACGACCGGTTCGACCGGCTGCCGGACGTGCTGGCCTCGGGGCGCCGGGTCATCGCCAACGTCGAGCGGGTCTCGAACATCTTCCTGGCGAAGACCGTCTACGGCATCCTGCTCGCGCTGTTCAGCGCCGTGGTGCTGTGGCCGTTCCCGTTCCTGCCGCGCCAGCTGACGCTGGTCTCGACGCTCGCCATCGGCATCCCGTCGTTCTTCCTCGCGCTGGCGCCGAACAAGCGCATCTACACGCCGGGGGTGCTCTCGCGCATCCTGCGGTACTCCATCCCGACCGGCGTCATCGCGGGGGTGACCGCGGTCGTGGCGTACGCGCCGCTGCACCGGTCGGTCCCGCTGCATGAGGCGCGCAGCGTGACGACGGTCGCGCTGTTCTGCGTGTCGCTATGGATCCTCTGCGTGCTCACCCGGCCCCTCACGACCTGGCGCTGGTTCCTGCTCGGCGGGGTGGTGGCGGCGTTCGTGCTGGTGTGCGTCATCCCGGCCACGGCGACCTTCTTCGAGATGCACCTGACGCTCGACACGGCGCTGCTCTGGGGGATCGCGGTGGGCGCCGTCGGGTCGGCGGGAATCGAGCTGTTCTACCGGTTCGCCCGGCGGCGCGGCCTGGTGTTCGACCGGGTCTGAACGTGCTAGATTTTATCTCGACGTCAAGATACTTTCAGGAGCCGACCGCTTAGGCTTGCCTTGCTGGAAACACGCGTCGACGCACGACCAAGATGGATGAGGCTCGCGGGACATCGCCTGCCGACGAAGGAGAAGGCACAGTGTCAGCTGTAAACACTTTCGGTGCGAAGAGCACCCTGACGGTGGGGTCGAAGGACTACACGATCTTCAAGATCGACACGGTCGACGGCTATCAGAAGCTCCCGTTCAGCCTCAAGGTGCTGCTGGAGAACCTGCTGCGCACCGAGGACGGCGCCAACATCACCGCCGACCACATCACGGCCCTCGGCAGCTGGGACCCGCAGGCGGAGCCCGACACCGAGATCCAGTTCACCCCGGCCCGCGTCATCATGCAGGACTTCACCGGCGTGCCCTGCATCGTCGACCTCGCCACCATGCGCGAGGCCGTGTCCTCCCTCGGCGGCGACCCGGACAAGATCAACCCGCTCGCCCCGGCCGAGATGGTCATCGACCACTCCGTCATCGCCGACCTCTTCGGCACCGAGGACGCGCTCGAGCGCAACACCGACATCGAGTACGAGCGCAACGGCGAGCGCTACCAGTTCCTGCGCTGGGGCCAGACGGCATTCGACGACTTCAAGGTCGTCCCGCCGGGCACCGGCATCGTCCACCAGGTGAACATCGAGTACCTGGCCCGCGTCACGATGACCCGCGAGGTCGGCGGCGAGCTCCAGGCGTACCCCGACACCTGCGTCGGCACCGACTCGCACACCACCATGGTCAACGGCCTCGGCGTGCTCGGCTGGGGCGTCGGCGGCATCGAGGCCGAGGCGGCCATGCTCGGCCAGCCGGTGTCCATGCTCATCCCCAAGGTCGTCGGCTTCAAGCTCACCGGCGCCATCCCGACCGGCGTGACCGCGACCGACGTCGTGCTCACCATCACGCAGATGCTGCGAAAGCACGGCGTGGTCGGCAAGTTCGTGGAGTTCTACGGCGCCGGCGTCGCGGAGGTCCCGCTAGCGAACCGCGCCACCATCGGCAACATGAGCCCGGAGTTCGGCTCCACGGCCGCGATGTTCCCGATCGACGACGTCACCCTCGACTACCTGCGCCTCACCGGTCGCAGCGAGGAGCAGGTCGCCCTGGTCGAGCAGTACTCGAAGGCGCAGAGCCTGTGGCACGACCCGGCCAGCGAGCCGGTGTTCTCCGAGTACCTCGAGCTCGACCTCTCGACGGTCGTGCCGTCCATCGCCGGCCCGAAGCGTCCGCAGGACCGCATCGAGCTGAGCGTGGCCAAGACGCAGTTCGAGAAGGACCTCACCGACTACGCGGACATCTCGCACGACCTGGTCGACCTGACGATCTCGGAGTCCTTCCCGGCGTCCGACCCGGGCGAGCTCCAGCCGGAGGACGGCCACAGCCACCACGTGCACACGCACCACAGCCACGCGCCCAAGTCGGCCTCCAACCCGACCCCGGTGACGCTCGGCGACGGCACGGACTTCGTGATCGATCACGGCGCGGTCGCCATCGCCGCGATCACCTCGTGCACGAACACGTCGAACCCGTCGGTCATGCTGGCCGCCGGCCTCCTGGCCCGCAACGCGGCCGCGAAGGGCCTCAAGGCCAAGCCGTGGGTGAAGACCACGCTGGCCCCGGGCTCCAAGGTCGTCACCGACTACTACGAGAAGGCCGGTCTCACCAAGGACCTGGAGGCCCTCGGCTTCTACACGGTCGGCTACGGCTGCACCACCTGCATCGGCAACTCGGGCCCGCTGCTCGACGAGATCTCGCAGGCGGTCAACGACAGCGACCTCGCCGTCACGGCCGTCCTCTCGGGCAACCGGAACTTCGAGGGCCGGATCAACCCCGACGTCAAGATGAACTACCTGGCGAGCCCGCCGCTGGTCATCGCCTACGCGCTCGCCGGCTCGATGAACTTCGACTTCGAGGTCGACCCGCTGGGCACCGACGCCGACGGCAACGACGTCTTCCTGAAGGACATCTGGCCGGACACCGCCGAGGTCCAGCAGACGATCGACTCCTCCATCAACGAGGGGATGTTCGTCCACCAGTACGCCTCGGTGTTCGAGGGCGACGAGCGCTGGAAGTCGCTGGCGACCCCGACCGGCTCGGTCTTCGAGTGGGACGAGAAGTCGACCTACGTGCGCAAGCCCCCGTACTTCGAGGGCATGACGCTGGAGACCACCCCGGTCAGCGACATCACCGGCGCGCGCGTGCTGGCGAAGCTGGGCGACTCGGTCACCACCGACCACATCTCGCCCGCCGGCTCCATCAAGGCGGACAGCCCGGCCGGCCAGTACCTCAACGAGCACGGCATCGACCGCAAGGACTTCAACTCGTACGGCTCGCGCCGCGGCAACCACGAGGTGATGATCCGCGGCACGTTCGCGAACATCCGGCTGCGCAACCAGTTGCTCGACGGCGTCGAGGGTGGCTACACGCGTGACTTCACTCAGGCCGACGCCCCGCAGTCGTTCATCTACGACGCATCGCAGAACTACCAGGCGCAGGGCACCCCGCTCGTCGTGCTCGGCGGCAAGGAGTACGGCTCCGGCTCGTCGCGCGACTGGGCGGCGAAGGGCACCAGCCTCCTCGGCGTCCGCGCGGTCATCACCGAGAGCTTCGAGCGCATCCACCGCTCGAACCTGATCGGCATGGGCGTGGTCCCGCTGCAGTTCCCGGCCGGCGAGAACGCCGAGTCGCTGGGGCTGGACGGCACCGAGTCGTTCTCGATCACCGGGCTGGAGGAGCTCAACGAGGGCCGCACGCCGAAGACCGTGCACGTCGTCGCCGAGCCCACCGAGCACTCGCCCGCGGGCAAGCAGGTCGTCGAGTTCGACGCGGTGGTGCGGATCGACACCCCCGGTGAGGCCGACTACTACCGCAACGGCGGCATTCTGCAGTACGTGCTGAGGAGCCTGGTGTAACCAGACTGTTGTCAAGGGGAGGCTCGGGATCGTCGGTTCCGAGCCTCCTCGGATTCACACGGTTCTACACTGAAATCCATGAGCATCCTCGAAACCATCCACGGGCCGCGTGATCTGGACCGGCTCACGGAACGAGAGCTCGATCGGCTCGCCGCCGAGGTGCGGGCGTTCCTGGTCGCCAACGTCGCCAAGACCGGCGGGCACCTGGGCCCGAACCTCGGGGTGGTGGAGACGACGATCGCCATCCACCGCGTGTTCGACTCGCCGCGCGACGCGATCGTCTTCGACACCGGGCACCAGTCGTACGTGCACAAGCTGCTCACCGGCCGCCAGGACTTCTCCCGGCTGCGCCAGAAGGGCGGCCTCGCCGGCTACCCGCAGCGCTCCGAATCGGAGCACGACATCGTCGAGAGCTCGCACGCCTCGTCGTCGCTGAGCTGGGCGGACGGCATCTCGCGCGCGTTCGAGATGACCGGTCAGAACGACCGGCACGTGATCGCCGTGGTCGGCGACGGCGCACTCACCGGCGGGATGACGTGGGAGGCGCTCAACAACATCTCCGACGACAACAACCGCCGGCTGATCATCGTCGTCAACGACAACGGCCGCTCGTACGCCCCGACCATCGGCGGTATGGCGCGGTTCCTCAACACGGTGCGCACCCGGCGCGGCTACCGCAGCCTCTACCTCAGCAGCCGCAAGGCGTTCGACAAGCTCGGCACCCCCGGTCAGTCGCTGTACCGCGGCATCCGGGGCGGCCTGCACGGCTTCCTCAGCCGCTTCTCGAACAACGAGTCGCTGTACTCCAACCTCGACATCAAGTACATCGGGCCGGTGCACGGTCACGACATCGCGGCGATGGAGGAGGCGCTGCGCCAGGCGAAGAACTACGGGGCGCCCGTCATCGTGCACGCGATCACGCAGAAGGGCCGCGGCTACGAGCCCGCGCTGCGCGACGCCGCCGACCAGTTCCACGCCGTCGGCCAGATCGACCCGGAGACCGGCGAGCCGATCGAGAGCTCGACCGGGCAGAGCTGGACGGGCGTGTTCTCCGACGAGATCGTGAAGCTCGCCGAGAAGAACCCGAAGATCGTCGGTATCACCGCCGCCATGCTGCGGCCGACCGGCCTCCACAAATTCGCGGAGCGGTTCCCCGACCGCGTGCACGACGTCGGCATCGCCGAGCAGCACGCGGCGACGAGCGCTGCGGGGCTCGCCTATGGCGGCCTCCACCCCGTCGTCGCGATCTACGCGACCTTCATCAACCGTGCGTTCGACCAGGTGCTGATGGACGTCGCGCTGCACAAGGCGGGCGTCACGTTCGTGCTCGACCGCGCCGGGGTGACCGGTCCGGACGGGCCGAGCCACCACGGGATCTGGGACCTGGCGATCCTCCAGGTGGTCCCGAACATCCGGCTCGCGGCGCCGCGCGACGGCTCCCGGTTCCGCGAGGAGCTGGCGGAGGCCGTTGCAGTCGACGACGGGCCCACCGTGCTGCGCTTCCCGAAGGGCAACGTGCAGGCGGACATCCCGGCCGTGCGGCGGCTGGAGGACGGCGTGGACGTGCTGCGCGAGTCGGACAGCAAGGACGTCCTGCTCGTGACCGTCGGCCCGATGGCCGACCTCGGCCTGAAGGTCGCGGAGCGGCTCGCGGCGCAGGGCATCGGCGCGACCGTCGTGGACCCGCGCTGGGTGGTCCCGGTGCCGCGCAGCATCCTGAGCCTGGCCGCGGACCACCGCATCGTCGTGACGATCGAGGACGGCATCCGGGTCGGCGGGATCGGCACGCGCGTGCGCCAGGACCTCCGCGAGGCCGGGATCGACACTGCGGTCGACGAGCTCGGGCTGCCGGATGCCTTCATCGATCACGCGACGCGCACCGAGATCCTGGACGAGGCGGGCCTCACCCCGCAGAAGATCGCGCGCGACCTGGTCGCGCAGGTGCTGGGCAGCCGCATCCCGATCGCCCGGCCGCTCCCCGCGGAGGAGCCCGTCGAGCAGGACGCCCCCGCCAAGAAGCGCCGCGCCTAGCCCCGATCTCCGCCGCCCCTCCTCGACGGGATGGGAGGTGGGGGTTAGGCGAAGCGGTAGATGTGTTCTACTGCGCCCGAGGGGAACGTTTTCGTGCTGGAGAGCACGAGCGGGCGGCTGGCGTCAGCGACCGGCAGCAACGGCTTGCCCGAGCCGACGAGCACCGGCACGTAGGTGACGTGCAGTTCGTCGATCAGGCCGCGGTCGGCGAACTGGGCCGCCAGCGCGCCGCCGCCGACCATCCACACGTCGCGGTCGTCGGCAGCCTCGCGCAGCTCCGCGTCGAGCTGGGCGATGTCGCCGGAGAAGAACGTCACGTCGGCGCCCTCCGGCACCGGCAGCGCACGGTGCGTGACCACCCAGGTGGGGATGTCGCTGTACGGCCATGGCCCCTGCTCGCCGAGGACGAACTCGTAGGTCGTCGCGCCCATCACGAGCGCGCCGATGCCCGAGACGAAGTTCTGGTAATGCTCGTCGAACTCCTCGAAACCGAACTGCATGAGCCACTCGATGCGGTCGTGCACGTCGGCGATGAACCCGTCGATGGAGGAGGCGACGTAGTACTTGGTGAGGGCCATGTCGCGACCGTACCAGGCGCCGGGGACAGGGAACGTGATGATGCCGGACGGGTTTATCGTGAGGGTATGACGTTGATGACGACAACACTCGGTACGGAGAAGCTCGAGGTCTCGCGACTCGGCCTGGGCTGCATGGGCATGAGCGCGTTCTACACGGGCGCCGGAGCCGACGACGCCGGATCGATCCGGACCATCCACCGCGCGATGGACCTCGGGGTCACCTTCTTCGACACCGCCGAGATCTACGGCCCGTACACGAACGAGGAGCTGCTGGCCCGGGCCTTCGCCGGCGGCCGCCGCGACAAGGTCGTCATCGCGACCAAGTTCGGCACCATCCTGCACCGGTCGACGAACGAGCGCGGGATGGACGGCTCGCCCGAGAACGTGCGCCTGTCGGTGGAGGGCTCGCTGAAGCGACTGCAGACCGACCACATCGACCTCTACTACCAGCACCGGATGGACCCCGCCACGCCGATCGAGGAGACCGTCGGCGCGCTCGCGGAGCTCATCGAGGAGGGCAAGATCCGGCACTACGGGCTGTCGGAGGCCGCGCCGGAGACGATCGTGCGCGCGAATGCGGTGCACCCGGTGACCGCGGTGCAGACCGAGTACTCGCTGTGGACGCGCGACCCGGAGGCGGAAGTGCTGCCGACCGTCCGCGAGCTCGGCATCGGCTTCGTGCCGTACTCGCCGCTCGGCCGCGGCTTCCTCACCGGATCCATCCGCTCGCTCGACCAGCTCGCCGAGGACGACTTCCGCCGCTTCAACCCGCGCTTCGAGGGCGACAACCTGGAGGCCAACATCCGCATCGTGCAGCAGGTCGACGCGGTCGCCCGCGAGGCCGGCGCGACGCCGGGCCAGGTGGCGCTCGCCTGGCTGCTGTCGCGCGGCGACGATCTCGCTCCCATCCCGGGCACGCGCCGGGTGGAGAACCTGGAGCAGAACGTCGCGGCAGCAGACCTGGACCTCACGCCCGAGCAGCTCGCGCGCCTGGACGCCGTCGCCGCGCCGGTCGGGGACCGTTACGCGGACATGAGCCCGCTCAACCGGTAAGCCGTCACCGAGGGGCACGTAGTTGTCACTTTTCGGGTCGAGAAGTGACAACAACGTGCCCCTCGGCGGGGGTGGGCGCGCGGGGCCCGCGTCAGAACTCGACCGGGTCGCGCAGCAGCGGGCAGGTCATGCAGTGGCCGCCGCCCCGACCGCGTCCGAGCTCCGCGCCGACGATCGGGATGACCTCGACGCCGGCGCGGCGCAGCGCGTCGTTGGTGGCCGTGTTGCGGTCGTACGCGTAGACCACGCCGGGGCGGAGGGCGACCGCGTTGTTGCCGCTGTCCCACTGCTGGCGCTCGGTCTCGTAGTTGTCGCCCGCGGTCTCGATCACGCGCAGGCGGGGGAGGCCGAGGGCGCCGGCCACGACGTCGACGAACGCGCGGCCCTCCTCGTCGATCACCTCGACGGCGTCGCCGCCGCTGCCCGGCCGGAGGGTGAAGGTGTGCACGCGGTCCATGATCGCCGGGTACAGCGTCACCAGGTCGCGGTCGGCGAAGGTGAAGACGGTGTCGAGGTGCATGGCCGCACGGAGCTTGGGCATGCCGGCCACGATGACCCGCTCGGCCGCGCCCGCCTCGAAGAGGGCCGCGGCGGTCTGCGTGATGGCCTGCCGCGAACTGCGCTCGCTCATGCCGATCAGGACCGCCCCGTTGCCGACGGGCATCACGTCGCCGCCCTCCAGGGTGGCCTGCCCCCAGTCGCGCTCGGGGTCGCCCCACCACACGCGCGCGCCGGCGAACGCCGGGTGGAAGAGGTAGATCGCCTTCATCAGCAGCGTCTCGTCGTGGCGGGCCGGCCAGTAGAGCGGGTTGAGGGTGACGCCGCCGTAGATCCACGACGTCGTATCGCGGGTGTAGAGCGTGTTCGGCAGCGGCGGCATCAGGTACTCCCGGACGCCTGTCGACTCGCGGGCCAGCGCCACGTAGCCGGTGCGGTAGTCCTCGGGCAGGTCGGCCGTGGAGAGGCCGCCGATGAGGAACTCGGCGAGCCGGTCGGCGGGCAGCGTCTCCAGGTACGCGCGGGTGCCCTCCAGCAGCCCGAGCCCGACTTCGTTCGCGACCACCTTGCGGTCGAGCAGCCACGCCCGGGCCTCGGGCTGGGCGACGGTCTCGGCCAGCACGGTGTGCAGCTCGAGCACCTCGACCCCGTGGGAGCGCAGGTCCGCGACGAAGGCGGCATGGTCGCGCTTGGCGTTCTCGACCCACATCACGTCGTCGAACAGGAGGTCGTCGGCGTTGGTCGGCGTGAGTCGGTGGTGCGCCAGCCCGGGCGAGGCGACGAGCACGCGTCGCAGCTGCCCGACCTCCGAGTGGACGCCGAATGTCGTGTCGGTCACAGTGTTCCCCTTACGTGTGGTGCTTCGTGAATTCGTTGAGAGAGGCTGAGGTGTGCGGTGGGGAGGCGCGTCACAGCGTGATCCAGCCCACGGAGAGCGCCACGATGCCGAGGACCGCGCCGATCACCGAGACCGCGAGGATCACCAGCTCGCGGCCGCTGAACAGCTTGCGCCCCTGCTCGCGCCGGACCATGACGAACAGGATGGTCGCCGGCGCGTAGATTATGAACGACAGCAGCACGAAGGTGAGTCCGGCGGCGAACAGCAGGAACGCGGTGTAGATCGTGGCCAGGATCGTCACGACGAGGTCACGGCCCCAGCCGCGGGGCTGCTCCACATAGGTCTCGCGGGTCGTCACGAGTTTGAGCGCGTACAGCGCCGCCAGGAGGAACGGGATGAGCGTGAGCGCGCTGGTGAGGTCGAGCGCCAGGTTCAGCGCGTCGTTGGCGAAGTAGATGATCACGAGGACGGCCTGCACGAACAGCGCGGTCAGCAGCAGCGCCGCCACCGGCACGTCCTGCTTGTTGGAGCGGGCGAGGAAGCGCGGCATGTCGTGGTCCTTGGCCGCCACGAAGAGCACCTCGGCCGCCATCAGCGACCACGCCAGGTACGCGCCGAGCACGGACACGATCAGCCCGATGCTCACGAACCAGGCGCCCCACGGACCGACCGCGGCCTCCAGCACGCCCGCCATCGAGGGCTGACGGAGCTTCGCGATCTCGCCCATCGGGAGGATGCCGTACGACACGATCGTCACCGACGCGAAGACGGCGAAGACGCTCACGAAGCCGAGGATCGTGGCGCGGCCGACGTCCTGGCGGCGCTTCGCGTGCCGGGAGTAGGTGCTGGCGCCCTCCACGCCGAGGAAGACGAACACCGTGACGAGCATGGTGTTGCGCACCTGGTCGAACAGCGAGCCCGCGTAGTCCGCTCCGCCCCAGTTTGCTGCGAACACGTCGGGCTTGAGCGCGAACAGCGCCAGCAGGATGAAGACGATGATCGGCACGATCTTGGCGACCGTGACGATGCGGTTGATGGCCGCGGCCTCCTTGATGCCGCGGCGGATGAGCAGGAAGAAGCCCCACAGCGCCGCCGACGAGATGGCGATCGCGATGATCGTGTCGCCGTCCCCGAAGGCCGGGACGACCGCGCCGATGGTCGACATGATGAAGACCCAGTAGAAGACCAGGCCGACGGAGGCGCTGGCCCAGTAGCCGAACGCCGAGAAGAAGCCGAGGTACTCGCCGAAGCCCGCCTTCGCGTAGGCGTACACGCCGGCGTCGAGCTTGGGCTTGCGGTTGGCCAGGAGCTGGAAGACGAAGGCCAGCATCAGCATGCCGACCCCGGCGATCGTCCAGGCGATGAGCGCGCCCGCGACACCGGTCTCCTGCGCGAAGCGCCGGGGGAGCGAGAACACCCCGGCCCCGACCATGCTCCCGACGACCATTCCGGTCATCGTGAGCATCGAGAGTTTCACCGGTGCGCTGAGACCCGTCGACGGCGAGGTCTTCTGATCGGTCATTGGGCTCCCCACGTCGCATACCAGTCAGGTATATGTACGCTAACCTTCCCGTTTCCGCACGGTCTAGACCTGTCGCGGGTGAAAAAACGAGACCGCCGGGTACGCGATGGAGCAGCGTACCCGGCGGTCTCGGCCGTGTTCAGTGGGTGCTCGTTAGCTAGGCGGCGGCCTCCACCGGGGCGGTGACGCCGCGGACCGGCGGGTGCTGGAAGGTGTCGCCGAAAGTGCGCTCCGACGCGCCGACCCGGTCGAGGTACGGCGTGATGCCGCCCATCTGGAAAGGGAAGCCCGCGCCGAGGATCATGCAGAGGTCGATGTCCTCCGGCGCCTCGACCACGTGGTCGTCCACCAGCATGCGGTGGATCTCGTCGGCCAGGCCGTCCTCCAGCCGGCGCAGGATCTCCTGCTCGGTCCACGGGTTCTTCCCGCCGGCCAGGATCTTGGCCGCGCCCTTGTCGAGGCCCTTCACCTTGCCCTTGGAGTCCTTCTCCAGCAGCGTGCCGTACTCCGCGAGGCGGTGCAGGTTGTCGCTGCGGTAGAACCGGTCGGGGAAGGCCGCGTGGTGGGTGTCGAGCACGTGCGCGCCCACCTTCAGGCCGACCAGGTCGAGCAGCACGGAGGGCGCCATCGGCAGGCCCAGCGGCGCGAAGGCCTTGTCGACGGTCTCGAACGGCGTGCCGTCGTCGACCGCGTGCATCGCCTCGCCGAGGATCTTCGCCAGCACCCGGTTCACGACGAAGCCGGGGGTGTCGGCCGTGATGACGGCGTTCTTCTTGAGCGCCGCCGCCGTGACCATCGCCGTGGAGAGCGTCGCGGCGTCGGTGTGCGGGGTCTTCACGACCTCGATCAGCGGCATGACCGCGACGGGGGTGAAGAAGTGGAAGCCAACCAGCCGTTCGGGGTGCTTCAGCTTCGCGCCGATCTGCTCCACCGACAGCGAGGAGGTGTTGGTCGCCAGCACGGCCTCGTCGGAGAGGTACTGCTCGACCTCCGCGAAGACGTCCTGCTTGACCGTCAGCTCCTCGAAGACCGCCTCGATGACCCAGTCGCAGTCCGCGAAGTCGGCCTTGTCGGTCGTGCCGGTGACGAGCGCGCGGAGGCGGTTCGCCTCGTCGGGGGAGATGCGGCCCTTCTCCTGCAGCGTGCCGATCTCGTCGTGGATGTACGCCACGCCCTTGTCGACGTGCGCCTGGTCGAGGTCGGTGATCACGACGGGCACGCGCAGCCGGCGCACGAACAGCAGCGCGAACTGGCTGGCCATGTAGCCGGCGCCGATGACGCCGATCTTCGTGACCTTCCTGGCCAGGGACTTGTCCGGAGCGCCGGCCGGCCGCTTGGCGCGCTTCTGCACCAGGTTGAAGGCGTAGATGCTGGCCTGGAACTGGTCGCCGGAGATGAGCTCGGCGAGCGCGTCGTCCTCCAGCTCGAAACCGGCGGCGCGGTCGTTCGACTTGGCGGCCTTGAGCAGGTCCAGAGCACGATAGGGCGACTTCGGGACGGTGCCGATGCGGCTCTCCAGCATCTTGCGGGCGATGCCGATCGCGGCGTCCCACTTGACCAGGCGCTCGACCTTGCCGGGAACGTTCGGGCGCTTGACCTCGATCGCACCCGTGAGCACCTTGTCGGCCCACTTCAGCGAGTCCTCGAGGAAGTTCGCCGAGTCGAAGATCGCGTCGGCGATCCCGAGCTCGAAGACCTCCTGGGGCTTGAGCATCCGGTTCTGCTTGAGCGGGTTCTCGACCACGACCTTGAGGGCGTTCTCGATGCCGATCAGGTTCGGCAGGATGGTCGCGCCGCCCCAGCCCGGGATGAGGCCGAGGAAGACCTCGGGGAGCGCGAACGCGGCCGCGTTGCGGTCGATGGTGCGGTAGTCGGCGTTCAGGCCGATCTCCACACCGCCGCCGAGCGCGAGGCCGTTCGTGAAGACGAACGACGGGACGCCGAAGGTCGCCTGCTTGCCGAGCACGTAGTGGCCCAGCTGGGGGAGCAGCTTGGCGACCTCCACGCTCGGGATGTCGCCGACCCGGCTGAGGTCGGCGCCGGCGGCGAGGATGAACGGCTTGCCGGTGACGGCGACGGCGTCGATCTCGCCGCGCGCGGCCCGCTCGGTCAGCGCGTCGAAGGTCGTGCCGAGCTCCAGGAGTGTGGCGGGGCCCATCGTGTTCGGCCGGGTGTGGTCCCGGTCGTTGTCGAGGGTGACCAGCGCGAGGGTCTTGCCGCTCGGCAGCGGCACGTCCTTCACGTAGGAGTGGGTGACGACCTCGTCGGAGGTGAGCTCGACGAGCGGGGAGAAGTCGATGGTGCTGTAGTCGGTCACTGTTCGGTCAGCCCTTCTTCGCCGCGCGCTTGTCGTAGTTGGGGTTCTCCCAGATCACGGTGCCGCCCTGGCCGAGGCCGACGCACATCGCGGTGAGGCCGTAGCGGACCTCCGGGTGCTCCTCGAACTGGCGGGCGAGCTGGATCATCAGGCGCACGCCGCTCGCGGCGAGCGGGTGGCCGATCGCGATCGCGCCGCCCCACTTGTTGACGCGCGGGTCGGCGTCGTCGATGCCGAAGTGGTCGAGGAAGGACAGCACCTGGATGGCGAACGCCTCGTTCAGCTCGAACAGGCCGATGTCGTCGATGGTCAGGCCCGCCTTGCGGAGCGCCTTCTCGGTGGACGGCACCGGGCCGATGCCCATGATCTCAGGCTCGACGCCGGCGAACGCGAAGCTGACCATCCGCATCTTCGGCTTCAGGCCGAACTCCTTCACCGCGTCGGAGGACGCGAGCAGGCTCGCGGTGGCGCCGTCGGTGAGCGGCGAGGCGTTGCCCGCGGTCACCCGGCCGTGCGGGCGGAACGGGGTCTTCAGCGTGGCGAGGCCCGCCATCGTGGTCTCCGGGCGCATGCCCTCGTCCTGCGTGGCGAGGCCCCAGCCCTGCTCGGAGCGGATGGCGACGGACACCAGGTCCGGCTGCAGCTTGCCCGCGGCGTACGCGGCGGCGGTCTTCTGCTGGCTGCCCAGCGCGAAGCGGTCGGAGCGCTCCTTGGTGAGCGCGGGGAACCGGTCGTGGATGCGCTCGGCGGTCATGCCCATGTTCAGGGCGTCCTCGGCCACCATGCGCTCCGACAGGAAGCGCGGGTTCGGGTCGGCGCCGAAGCCCATGGGGTGCCGGCCCATGTGCTCCACGCCGCCGGCGATCACCAGGTCGTAGCTGCCGAACGCGATGCCGGAGCCGAGCGTGGTGACGCTGGTCATCGCGCCGGCGCACATCCGGTCGATCGCGAAGCCGGGCACCGACTTCGGCAGCCCGGCGAGGAGCGCCGCGGTGCGGCCGAGGGTCAGGCCCTGGTCGCCCTGCTGCGTCGTCGCCGCGATGGCGACATCGTCGATGCGCTCCTTGGGCACGTTCGGATTGCGCTCGAGCAGGCCGATCATCGCCTTGACGACGAGGTCGTCCGCCCGGGTGTTCCAGTACTGCCCTTTTTCGCCTGCACGTCCAAACGGAGTGCGGACTCCATCGACGAACACGACATCCGTTCTATCGGCCACAGTGCCTCCCAAATCAGGTCGCTGACGATCTTAAGGAGGCCGGAACGCCGGAGTGGAATCGTTTGACTCTTCCTACGAAGCGGCTTCGGACGCGTCGTCGGGCGTTTGGCTGCTTTCCACAAAGGCCTGGGCGATCGCCTGTGAGGTTGCCTCAATCTGCCAGCGCCTGGCGCCGTGCCGGGCGAGGGCCTCGGCGACCGCCGACGGGGTGACCTCGGCCGGCGGTGTCCACGCGACGCGGCGCAGCGTGTCCGGGGTGAGCAGGTTCTCCAGCGGCAGCGAGAGCTCCTCGGCCACGGTCGTCAGCGCGGCGCGGGCGGCCTTGAGCCGGGCGTCGGCCTCCGGGTTGCGGTCGGACCAGGCCCGCGGCGGCGGGAGGGTGTCGCCGTTGCCGCGCAGCACGGGCAGGTCGTCGGTGCTGCGGCCGGCCTCGACGGCGGCCCACCAGCGGTCCAGCTCCGTGCGGCTGGCGCGGCCGGTGAACTCTCGCATGGCCGCGAGGGCGCGCTTGGAGTCCGGCATCGCCTTCGCGGCGGCGGTCAGGGAGGCGTCGGGCACCAGCCGGCCCGGCGCGACGTCGAGCTGCTGGGCGAGCGCGTCGCGGCTCAGCCACAGCTCGCGCGCCACGGCGAGGTTGCGCAGGCCGCGGATCGAGTGGATGCCGGAGAGCCGCCGCCACGGTTCGTGGCGCGTCACGACGAGCTCGCGGGTGAGCTCGTCCGCGAACTCCTGCCGGGCGATGTCGGTCTTGCCCGCCTCCGCCAGCAGCGCCGCGATCGAGTCCCGCAGGTCGGGCAGCAGCTCCACGTCGAGGGCGGCGTAGTCGAGCCACGGCTCGGGGAGCGGGCGGGTCGACCAGTCGGCCGCGCTGTGCTCCTTGGCGAGGTGGATGCCGAGGAGCTCCTCCACGACGGTCCCGAGGCCGACGCGCGGCATCCCGAGCAGGCGCGCGGCCAGCTCGGTGTCGAAGATGCTGACCGGGTCGAGGCCGACCTCGCGCAGGCAGGTGAGGTCCTGCGTCGCGGCGTGCAGCACCCACTCGTCGCCGGCGATCGCCTCGTTGAGCTCGTCGAACCGGCCGATCGCCGGCGGGTCGAACAGGAACGTGCCGGAGCCGCGCCGGAACATCTGGATGAGGTACGCGCGCTGCGAGTACCGGAAGCCGCTCGCCCGCTCGGCGTCGACCGCGACCGGGCCCTCGCCCGCGACGATGCGGTCCACGGCCTCCCGGTAGGCGTCGCGCGAGTCGATGACGATGTGTTCAGCCACGCGGTGTCCGTCTCGTGCTCAGCAGGCTCACCCCTTCGCCCGTCGGCGGCAGGCCGGCGAGCATGCACAGCAGCTCGCCCCAGCCCTCAACGTGGGAAGCGATGTCGGTCTCCAGCGGGCTCCAGGAGGCGCGCAGCTCGATCTGGGCGCCGTCGCCCTGCGCCGCGAGCTCGCCGAACCCGGTCGAGATGATCTTGGTCGCCGTGCCGCTGGCGGCGGTGTACTTGGCGTGCCGGGCGTCCAGGGCGTCGACCAGCCAGGACCAGGCGACGTCGGCCAGGAACGGGTCGAGCCCGATGTCGGTCTCCAGCGGCGCCTGCGCGAAGCAGACGATGCGGAACGGGCCGCCCCAGGCCTCCGGCTCGTCGGGGTCGTAGAGCAGGATGAAGCGTCCGGTGCCGAGGTCGGAGTCGTCCCCGTGCCGTGCCGGCCGCACGTCGGCCGCGAGCGCGACGGAGAACGGCGCGAGCTGAGCGGGAGCCGGGATCTCCGTGATCACGAGCTCCGGCCGCGCCTTCGCGGCGCGGATGGACTCCAGCGCCGTCGCGTACTCCCCGGGCAGGTGCGGGGTCGAAGTGGGTGTCGACACGCTACGAACACTAGAAGGATTCCGGGGCTCGTGACAGTAAGGCACGCCGCCTGACGGACTCCTGAGCGCGGGCGGGCACGGGCGCGGCTACGCTGTCGGGCATGGCGACGACCAGCAGCGGATCCGGCGGGAACGGGGCATTCGGGAAGGCGGTCGGCGTCACCGCGGCCGTCGCGGGAGGGCTCGTGCTGCTCACCGCGGCGGGTGCCGGCTACGCCATGGCCCGCGTGGCGCGGACGGTCATCACTCCGGTCAGGAGGCGGCCGCACCGCGAGTTCGTGCGGGGCGTGGACGAGGGTCTCGGCACCATCACGCTGAAGCGGACCCCCGACGCGGCGATGCCCGGCCGGTTCGGGCTGTGGTTCGGGTCGGAGTCGGGCTACGCGAAGATCGGCGGCCTCCTGGAGACGACGGACGGCAGCGTCGTCCGCGAGCTGGAGCGCATCCACTTCGGCGACCTCGGGCTCGGCCGGGCGCGGATCAGCGGCTACTACTACCTGGAGCCGGAGGAGCTCGGCCTGCCCGTGGAGAGCGTGGAGATCGAGACGGACCTGGGGCAGGCGCCGGCGTGGGTGTTCCCGGCGGCGTCGACCGAGTCCGGCGACGGCTCGGATGGAGGCTCCGGCCGCTGGGTGATCCAGGTGCACGGCTGGGGCGCCACCCGCCAGGAGGGCCTGCGCGCGGTCCCGACGTTCCACGCCGCGGGCTACACCTGCCTGCTCGCCTCCTACCGCAACGACGGCGACGCGCCGGAGAGCGCCGACCGTCGCTACGGCCTCGGCGGCACCGAGTGGCGCGACATCGACGCCGCGATCCGCTACGCCGCAGATCACGGCGCGCGCTCGATCGTGCTGATGGGGTGGTCGATGGGCGGCGCCGTCGTGCTGCAGACGATCACGCGATCGCAGAACCTGGGCCTGGTCACGGGGGTCGTGCTGGAGTCGCCGGTCGTCGACTGGATCGACACGCTCGAGTTCCAGGCGAACATGCTGCGCCTCCCCGACGCGATCGCCCAGGGCGCGATGCGCCTGATCGCCTCGGATTGGAGCGGCCCGATCACCGGCCTCGGCGCCCCGATCGACCTGCGCAGCATGGACTTCGTCGCCCGCGCCGCCGACCTCAGCCTCCCGATGCTCATCCTGCACAGCGCGGACGACGGCTTCGTGCCGGACTCCGCCTCCCGCGCGCTCGCCGCGGCCCGCAGCGACATCGTCACCTTCGTGCCGTTCACGGTCGCGCTGCACACCAAGCTCTGGAACTACGACGAGGCGAGGTGGACGGGGGCCGTGCGGGAGTGGCTGGACGGCCGGGTGTGACCCCTTACGCCGCCGCCACCTTCGCCCGCACCTGCCGCTTCGTGCGGCCCAGCAGCGCCGACATCCCGCGGATGCGCAGCGGGGACACAGCCTGCGTGAGGCCGAGCGTGTTCGGGAAGTCGTCCGGGACCGCCAGCACCTCGTCGGCCGTGAGCCCGGCGAGGCCCTGGACCAGGATCGAGGCGAAGCCGCGGGTGGTCGGGGCCTCCTTGGGGGCGGTGGCGTAGAGGTGGACGATGTCGTGCTCGTCCACCTCCACGAAGATGAAGACCGGCGCCTGGCACTCCTCGACCCGCTCGAACAGGTCGGGGTGGTCGCGGTAGCGCTCGGGGAGGTCGGGCAGCTCGTCGGAGAACTCCAGCAGCAGCTGGAGGCGGTCGTTCTGCTCCAGCGCCTGGAAGTCGTCGCTGATGTCGGCGAGCGTGCCGGTGAGGGCGGTCATCCTTAAAGGCTACCTTCGCGTGCTGCGTACAGGGTCAGTGGACGGGGTCAGCGGGCCGGGACCTCGCCCGGCTCCGTCCCCGTCACGATCGGCACGCGCACGGCCGAGCCCCACTCGGTCCAGGAACCGTCGTAGTTGCGGACGTTCTCGAAGCCGAGCAGGTGGGTCAGGACGAACCAGGTGTGGCTGGAGCGCTCGCCGATGCGGCAGTACGCCACGACGTCGTCGCCCGGCTTCAGGCCGGCGTCGCCGAGGTAGATGGCCTCCAGGTCGGCGCGACGCTTGAAGGTCGCGTCGGGGGCGGCGGCACGCGCCCACGGCACCGATGCCGCCGACGGGATGTGGCCGGCGCGGAGGGCGCCCTCGGTGGGGTAGCCCGGGATCTCGGTGCGCTCGCCGCTGTACTCCTCGGGCGAGCGGACGTCGATCAGAGCCCCCCTCCCCGATTGCACCAGTCCGAAGTGCGCGAGCACGTCGTCCTTGAACGCGCGGATGGTGTGGTCGTCGCGCTCCACGACCGGGTACTCGGCCGGCGCGGGGGAGGGCACCTCGCGGGTGAGCTCGCGGCCCTCGGCGATCCACTTGTCTCGGCCGCCGTCGAGCAGGCGGACGTCCTCGTGGCCGAAGAGCGTGAAGACCCACAGCGCGTACGCCGCCCACCAGTTGTTCTTGTCGCCGTAGATCACCACGGTGGTGTCGCGTGCGATGCCCTTGGCACCGAGCAGCTCGGCGAAGCGCTCGGGGCTGACGTAGTCGCGGACCACCGGGTCGTTGAGGTCGGTGTGCCAGTCGATCTTGACCGAGCCGGGGATGTGGCCGGTGTTGTAGAGGAGGACGTCCTCGTCCGACTCGACCACCGCCAGGCCCGGCTCGCCGAGGTGCTCGGCCAGCCAGCCGGTGCTCACCAGCCGTTCGGGGTGCGCGTAGCCGGCGAAGTCGGTCGACGGGTCGGGGGCGATGGCCATGCTGCTGATCCTCCGGGTTAGGCTGGGAGCCTGCGAAATCGCCGGCCCACGAGTCCAGGCTACGCGGCGCGCAGCGGGTGACGAACGTTCCGTCAACACTTCTTCACACTAAGGTGCGCATCCACACATGACGATCGAGACGACCGGAGCCCTTCCCCGCCTCGCGGACCGCTCGCCCGCGATCACGGGCGCCGAGATCGCGGCGAGCCTCGTGCCGCCGTCGCAGTTCGCGCACGCCACCTTCGAGTCGTACCGTCCCGACCACGACTACCCGTCGCAGTCGGAGGCCGTCGCCACGCTGAAGCTGTTCGCCAAGTCGTGGGAGCCGCAGCGCCCGGCCGGCCTGTTCAGCCGCAGCCGCCGCAAAGTGGAGGCCATGAAGCCCGGCGTCTACCTCGACGGCGGTTTCGGCGTCGGCAAGACCCACCTCCTGGCGGCGCTCTGGCACGAGGCTCCGGGACCCAAGTACTTCGGCACCTTCATCGAGTACACCGCCCTGGTCGGCGCGCTGGGCTATGCCGGCGCCGTCGACCTGCTGCGCGGCTCCACCCTGATCTGCATCGACGAGTTCGAGCTCGACGACCCGGGCGACACCATGATGATGACGCGGATGCTGGGCGAGCTGGTCGCCTCCGGCACCCGCATCGCCGCCACCAGCAACACGCCGCCGAACGCGCTCGGCGAGGGCCGGTTCGCCGCGAGCGACTTCCTGCGCGAGATCCAGTCGCTGTCCGCCAACTTCCAGACCCTGCGCATCGACGGTCTCGACTACCGCCGCCGCGACACCTCCGGCGCAGCGGTCAGCGTCGACGCGGGGGAGTACGAGCGGGCGCTGGCGGCGCTCACGGCCCGTGGCGAGATGGCGACGAACGACACGTTCGACGGCCTCATCTCCCACCTCGCCACCGTGCACCCGTCCCGCTACATCAAGATGCTCGACGGCGTCGACGTCATCGGGCTGGCCGACGTGCACGTGCTGCACGACCAGATGGCCGCCCTCCGGCTGGTCGCCTTCATCGACCGCGTGTACGACGCCGAGATCCCGATCGTGCAGACCGGCACCGCGCTCAGCGAGGTCTTCGACGACGAGATGCTGGGCGGCGGATACCGCAAGAAGTACCTGCGCTCGATGTCCCGAATGATCGCCCTCACCGCGGGCGAGCTGCCGCCGCACGACGAGTAGCGCGCCGCTCCCGGCGACCGCCCGGTGTTCGCCCCATGGATTCGCACCCCCGCGAAACAGACTGTTTACACAGAGCGGGAATGCGTAACACCCGCGAAACACGAGCATCCCGCAGCCGAAACCTCGCACCTTCAGACTGGCTCCACCCCGAAGCGCCCGACCCGGCTCCGATGAGCCAGAACCCACTCCAGGGCGTCGCATAGAGAGGTAGAGACTCGCATGGTGTTGCACACAGCCGCGGACTACGCAACGGCAGGGACCGTCAACTCCCTGTGGTTGCTCGTCGCCGCAGCCCTCGTCCTGCTGATGACCCCCGGCGTCGCCTTCTTCTACGGCGGCATGGTCCGCGCGAAGAGCGTCGTCTCCATGATGATGATGAGCTTCGGCGCGATGGCCATCGTCGGCGTGCTCTGGGTCGTCTACGGCTACGGACTCTCGTTCGGAAAGCCGCTCATCCCGCATGTGCTGGGCACGCCGGACTGGTTCCTTTCCAGCCTGATGGGCAAGGACGGCATTACCCCCGACCTGGGCGGCCTCGCCTTCGCCGGGTTCCAGGCCACCTTCGCCATCATCACCGTCGCCCTGATCTCCGGCGCCATCGCCGACCGTGCCAAGTTCGGCGCGTGGATGGTCTTCGCCGGCGTCTGGGTGACCATCGTCTACTTCCCGGTCGCGTTCTGGGTGTTCAACCTGTCGCAGGGCTGGATCGTCTCCCTCCTGCACGTGAACGACTTCGCGGGCGGCACGGCGGTCCACATCAACGCCGGTGCGGCGGGTCTGGCCCTCGCCCTGGTGCTCGGCAAGCGCGTCGGCTTCCAGAAGGGCATGAGCAAGCCGCACAACGTCCCGCTGACGCTCCTCGGCGCCGCGCTGCTGTGGTTCGGCTGGTTCGGCTTCAACGCCGGTTCGGAGGCCGCGGTCGACGGTGTCGCCGCGATCGCCTGGATCAACACCCTCGCAGCCCCGGCCGCCGCGACCATCGGCTGGCTGATCGTCGAGAAGATCAAGGACGGCAAGCCCACCTCGATCGGCGCCGCGTCCGGAGCCGTCGCCGGTCTGGTCGCGATCACCCCGGCCTGTAACATCCTGACCCCCGGCTTCGCGATCCTGCTCGGCCTGGTCGCCGGCGCCGTCTGCGCCGTCGCGATCGACCTGAAGTACAAGCTCGGCTTCGACGACTCGCTCGACGTGGTCGGCATCCACCTCATCGGCGGTCTCGTCGGCACCCTGTGGATCGGCTTCTTCGGCTTCACCCACATCGACGGCGACGCCACCAAGCCGTTCTCCAGCCTCTGGTACGGCGGCAGCTGGGTTCAGCTGGGAGCGCAGGCGCTCGGCGCGTTCAGCGTCCTGATCTACTCGTTCGTCCTGGCCTACGCGATCGGCTGGGTCATCCAGCGGACGATGGGCTTCCGCATCAAGAACGAGGACGAGCTGGCCGGCGTCGACACCGTGGTGCACGGCGAGGAGGGCTACTCGCTGGAGACGGTCTGACCGTCTCGCACCATCGAGCATCCGTGAACGGGGTGCCGCCTGCGGGCGGCGCCCCGTTCCGCGTTCGGGCGCGCGGCACGGGGGCGCAGCCCGCCGGCCGCTAGGGTAATGCTTGCATTGAGGCGGAAGGGAGCCGGATGTCCGCGGCGAGCGAGCAGGTCGACACCCTGCTGCTGTTCGTCTGCGGGGCGCTGACGCTCCTCGTCCCGGTGGGCCTCGCGTTCTTCGTCGGCGGCCTCGGCGGCCGCTCCACGACCTCCCGCGCGCTGCTGTTCGCGCTCACCGGCACGGCGGTCACCGTCCTGCTCGGAGTGGCGGGCGGCTACGGGATGCTGGCCGGACGCCCCCTGCTGCCGCATGTGATCGGCACGCCGTCGTTCGACCTCGCCGCGGGTTTCGGGGCGGTGCGGCACCCGGACGCCTACCAGCTCGCCGCGGCCGGCTCGCTGCTGGCGGTGGCCTCCGTGGCCGTCGCCATCGTGGGCGTCGCGGTCGCGTCGCGGATCACGCTGCGCGCCTGGCTGATCTTCGCGGTGCTCTGGTCGGTGCTGGTGCTGTACCCGGTGGGCTACGCGGTCTTCGCGCTCGACGACGGCTGGGCGACCGGGGTGCTCGGTGTGATCGACTTCGGCGGGGCGCTGCCGGTCGGCGTGGCGGCGGGCGCGGCCGCCGCCGGTGTCATCCTGGCGTGCGGCCGGGGAGAGCACCGGCCGCCCGAGCAGCGCAGCTTCCCGGCCATCGCCATCGGCGGCACGCTCGTCTGGGTCGGCTGGCTCGGGCTCGTGGTCGGGTCGGAGGGCGCAGTGGACGCCTACACGGGCCTGATCGCGATCAACGCGTTCCTCGCCTCCGCCGGGGGATGCCTGGCCTGGATGGTCGTCGACCGGGTGCTGCTGCGGCGCCCGACCACGGTGAGCGCGCTCTGCGGGGCGTTCTCCGGCCTGGTCGCCATCACCCCGGCCGCCGGTGTGCTCACCGTCGGCTGGTCGCTGCTGCTCGGCGCGATCGCCGCCGTGACGTGCGCCACGATGGTCGACCTGGCCGCCAGGGCGCGGTTCGGCGCCGCCATGGCGCTGATCGTCATCGTGACCGTCGCGAGCATGGTCGGCCTCCTCTACCTGGGCCTATTCGCCGGGGGCGGCGGGATGGTGGACAGCGGCAACTTCGACCTCTTCACCGCGCAGGCGATCGCGGGCTTCTCCGTGCTGATCGGCTCGTTCGTCCTCGCGCTGCTGCTGGCGCTCGCACTGCGCTTCACGCTCGGCCTCACGCGGATCCGCTATCGTGCCACGAATGAGCAGACTCCTCGACGCGATCGCCCGACTGTTCCGGCCGGCGGGGCGGGGAACTGAACGACGGACCTCCCGGTCCGCCCCTGCGCGCCCCGTGCGCGTCGCCGGGGTCGAGCCGGGACGCGGGGGCGTCGACGCCACGGTCCAGGTCGATCCGCGCCGGCTGAGGGGCCTCCGCACGTCGTACAACCCGCAGACCGACGGCGCGCCCGACCCGGGGGAGATCGTGTGGACCTGGGTGCCGTACGAGGAGAACGACGGCCGCGGCAAGGACCGCCCGGTGCTCGTCGTCGCCGCCGAGCCGGCCGGCAGCGTGATCGCCGTCGCACTGACCAGCCAGGCCCATCCCGGGCGCCCCGAGTACCTGGCGATCGGCGCGGGGGACTGGGACGGGCAGGGGAGGCCGAGCTTCGTCAAGCTCGACCGGGTGTTCCGCGTGCACGGCACCGGGATGCGCCGGGAGGCCGCGGCCCTCGACGCGCGCCGGTTCGCGACCGTCCGCACCGCCCTGCGGAAGCTGTACGGCTGGAGCTGACCGCCATCCGTGACGAACGGTGAAGCGGCAGCGCGCGCTGCGCGCCCCGCGTCACTACAGTTGCCGCATGTCTGACGACTGTTCGCGCCCTCTCGACTTCGCCACCCGGCAGATCCACGCCGGAGCGGTGGTGGACGCCGAGACCCGCGCCCGCGTCACCCCGATCTACCAGACGGCCGGGTACGTCTTCGACGACTTCGACGACGGCGAGGACCGCTTCGCCGGCCGGAGCCGCTACCGGGCGTACTCGCGCAACGACAACCCGACCAACGCCGTCGCCGGGCGGCGCATCGCCGACCTGGAGGGCGGCGTCGACGGCATCGTGGTCTCCAGCGGGCAGGCGGCCATCGCCGCGGCGATCAACGCGCTCGCCGAGGCCGGCGACCACATCCTCGCGACCCGGTCGCTGTACGAGGGCACGCGGGAGATGTTCCGCGGGATCCTCAAGCGGCAGGGGATCGCGATCGAGTACGTGGACGACGACGCGAGCGACGCGGAGTGGGCGGCGAGGTTCCGGCCGAACACGAAGGCGGTGTACACCGAGACGCTGCCGAACCCGCTGAACCAGGTGGTCGACATCGAACGGCTGGCCGGGATCGCGCACGAGGCCGGCGTCCCGCTGATCGTGGACAACACCGTGCCGACGCCCTACCTGTGGCGGCCGATCGAGAACGGCGCCGACATCGTCGTGCACTCGACCTCCAAGTGGCTGTCCGGTCACGCCTCGGTCATCGGCGGCGCCGTGGTCGACGCCGGCCGGTTCGACTGGGCGGCACACGCCGACCGGTTCCCGCAGCTCACCGAGCCGCCGCGGCCGGGCGTCGCCGCGTACGTGGACCGTTGCGGCGCCGGCGCCTACCTCGCCTACCTGCGGGCGGTGATCGTGCTCGAGTACGGACCGACCGTCCCGGCGCTGAGCACCTTCCTGCTGCTGCACGGCATCGAGACGCTCTCGGTCCGGATGGACCGGCACGTCGCCAACGCGCAGGCGGTGGCGGAGTGGCTGGCGGGGCGGCCGGAGGTCGCGCGCGTGTACTACCCGGGCCTCGCCGACGACCCGTATCACGAGCTCGCGCAGCGCTACCTGCCGCTCGGCCCCGGCTCGATCGTCTCCATCGACCTGGCGGGCGGCAGGGAGGCGGCGCGCCGGTTCCTGGACGCGCTGCGGCTGGTGAGCCCGATGACGCACATCGGCGACGTGCGGACGCTGGCGATCCACCTGGGCAGCACCATCCACGCCAAGCTCACCAAGGAGGAGCGCCTGGC
Organism: Leifsonia sp. Soil_N53; assembly: GCF_057655165.1. Classification (NCBI taxonomy): domain Bacteria; kingdom Bacillati; phylum Actinomycetota; class Actinomycetes; order Micrococcales; family Microbacteriaceae; genus Leifsonia; species Leifsonia sp. Soil_N53. The sequence continues at coordinate 405,638 of NZ_JBDGMM010000064.1, read as the reverse complement.
GGCCGGGATCACTCCCGGTCTGGTGCGGCTGTCCATCGGCCTCGAGAGCCCGCGCGACATCATCGCGGACCTGGACCGCGCTCTCCTCGCAGCCGCCCGCGGCTGACCTCTCCTGAACGCAGGGACGCAACACGCCGCATGCGCCGGCGCTTGACGGCGTGTTGCGTCCCCTCGATTCGCGGGTGGCGCGGGGGCGGTCAGGCGGGGAGGGGCGCGAGGGCGGGGGAGGTGGCGGCGACGGTGCGCGCGATGCGGCGCACGGCCTCCACGACGGTGCTCGGGTCGCAGGCGAGGTTGATGCGGGCGAAGCCGCGGCCCTGCTCGCCGAACGCCAGCCCGGAGTTCAGGGCGACCCGGCCGGTGTCGATCAGCGTGCGGGCGGGATCGTCGCCGAGCCCGGTCTCCCGGAAGTCCAGCCACGCGAGGTAACCGGCGTCGGGACGGACCACGCGCACCGCCGGCGCGTGCACGGCGAGCTCGGCCTCCAGGAGTCCGAGGTTCCGGACGAGCTGCTCCAGCAGCCCGTCGCGCCAGCGCAGGCAGGACAGCGCGGCGACGTTGGCGTGCAGGCCGAGGATGCTGGTGCGCGCCGCGAGCTCGTCGGGCAGCCGGGTCAGCAGCTCGGCGGTGGCCGGCTCGGCGGCGACGATGACCGCGCATTTGAGGGCGGCGAGGTTCCAGGCCTTGCTGGCGGAGGTCACCGTGACGGCACGGGCTCCGGCGGCCCGGGCGATGGGCGCGAACGGCGTGAACGGGGCGCCGGGGTGGGCGAGCGGGGCGTGCACCTCGTCGCTGACGACGAACACCCCGTGCCGGGCGGCGAGGCGGGCGAGCGCCTCCAGGCTGCGCCGGCTGTGACATCGTCCGGTCGGGTTCTGCGGGTTGCAGAGCAGCATCGCGTCGGCTCCGGCGGCGAAGGCGGTCTCCAGGGCGTCCAGGTCCAGCGTCCAGCCGGCGTCCTCGCGCAATGGGACGGTGATCGCGTCGGCGTCGGCCTCCTCGATCATCTCGAAGAACGGCGGGTAGACCGGAGGGGTCAGCACGACGCGGCCGCCGGTCTCCGGGAGCACCAGCCGCAGCGTCTCGACGACGCCCACGGTCACGTCGGTGGCCAGGTGCACCCACTCCGGGTCGACTCCCCAGGACCACGAGCTCCACGCGAAGTCCGCGAAGGCGGGCGCGAGCGGGCCGGCCGAGTCGAGGTAGCCGGTGTCCGAGTTGCGCAGGGTCTCGGCGACGCGATCGAGGATCGCGGGCTCGACGTCGAAGTCCATCTCGGCGACGAAGACCGGAAGGACGTCCGCGGGGTAGCGGCGCCACTTGATGCTCGACCGGGACGCGAAGAGCTGCTCCAGGGGCCGGGCCGGTGCGAAACTCATTGAGCAAGGATGCTGCACGGAGAGCGCCCGCGCGACCGTCCGCGTCACGCAACGTAAGGTAGCCGCGGCGGAGGGTCCTGGGGAGCGGCGGATGCGGCCGGCGAATACCGTACTGGCACGGATTCTGCGACTCCCCGGCCCTGGCTAGCGTTCGAGACATGACGGAACTGGCCGGTGCCCTCCCTCCCGACACCAACCGCTTCGCCTGGGTGCGCAAGCTCCTGCCGCGGATCGTGATCGCCTCCCTGATCGCCGCGGCGCTGGTCGGCGTCTACGCCGTGATCATCGGGACGTGGGACGACACCTGCTGGCGGCTGATCGGCACGATCGCGCTGCTGGTGTTGTTCTCGCTGGTGTCCTGGTACGACGCGGACGTCTCGGCCCGGCGCGCGCCCTGGTTCGGGGCGGTGTCGGTCGCGCTTTCGGCCTTCCTGTTGCTCGACGGCCTCGTGAAGCTCTGGGCGCCCGCGTTCGACGGCGGCGCCTCCACCGAGGACTCGGGCGGCACGTCGTCGTGGGGCCTCCTGGGCTGGGTCGCGCTGGTGGTCGTGGTGCGCCTCGGCCTCCTGCACCTCCACCTGGTGCTGAACACCCAGCGCCGCTTCACCGGCCCGATCATGTCGAAGGTGACGGTGTGCACGCTGGTGCTGGTCGGCGCGCTCACGCTGGGCCTGGCGGCGCCGCTGGTGTTCGACCGGGTGACGTTCTCGGAGACGTATTGGCGGCTGGTCGCGGCGATCGCGATCCTGGACGCGCTCGGGACGATCCTGATCCCGCTGACGTTCACGCTGTTCGGGCCGAAGGCGGCGCGGGGTGCGCGAGGGGCTGCAGCGGTGGCGGCGCCTGCGGCTGCGGCTCCTGGGGCGGGGTCGGCCTTTGTGCCGGCCTCGGCTCCTGCGGCGGCCGCCGCTCCGGCGACTGCGGCTGCCGCGTTCGCGGCTCCGGCCGGTGCTGCGTCGCCGTACCCGAACGTGGTGGCGCCCGCCGGCGGATACCGGTTGGAGTGGCCGCGCTACGTCAACGGGACTCCACTACCGGCCAGGCCGGACGGCTCCCCGGACTTCACGGGCGTGATCGGCTACTGACCCTCGACGCGAAACGGCCCCCGGGTGATCCCGGGGGCCGTTTATTGTGCTGGTGGGCGATACCAGACTCGAACTGATGACCTCTTCCGTGTGAAGGAAGCGCGCTACCAACTGCGCCAATCGCCCATGCATGCGCGGCCGGGGATTCCGGCTGCGAGTCTCGATACTAGCCGACCGCGGCACCGGAATGCACATCGGCACCGTGCGTCGGGCGTTGCGCCGCACGACACACCCGGACGGCGCGCCCGGTTTGGTCATCGGCCCGCCGATCAGCTAAAGTCATTCAAGTGCCGCGGGAAACCGGGGTGCGAAATGCGGATGTAGCGCAGTTGGTAGCGCATCACCTTGCCAAGGTGAGGGTCGCGAGTTCGAGTCTCGTCATCCGCTCGAGTCGGCCTGGTTTCCTCGGATTCCAGGCCTCTCGAATACGGTACGGTTCTTCCGTGTTGTGGCTTCGGTGGATTGGCCGAGAGGCGAGGCAGCGGCCTGCAAAGCCGTATACACGGGTTCGAATCCCGTATCCACCTCGAACCTGAGCATTCAGGATCTGGGCGATTGGCGCAGCGGTAGCGCGCTTCCCTGACACGGAAGAGGTCACTGGTTCGATCCCAGTATCGCCCACCAACGAAACCCCCGGGAGACCGGGGGTGCTGTACCTCCGGCCCGACCGACGCGGGGCAATGAGGTGCGCGTGAGGAGGCGTGACTCCCGGTCTGCGAGAATCGCGGGATGCACGCAGTGTTCCTGAACGGCACGGTCGGTGTCGGCAAGACCTCCGTCGCCGACGCGATCAGCGAACGGGAGGCGCGTCCGCACGCGGTAGTCGACCTCGACGAGATCCGCCGGTTCCATCCCGCCGCGGCGGGCGACCCGTTCAACCTGGAGCTGCAGCTCGCGAACGTCGCGGCGCTTGCGGCGAACTTCGGCGCGGCCGGCGCACAGCGTGTCGTCGTCGCCGGGGTCATCGAGTCCCGGGAGGACGCGGAGCGGTTCCGGCGCGCGGTCGGCGGTCGCGCGACCTTTGTGCGGCTGATCGCCGACGCTGCGGTCATCGAGCGACGGCTGCGCGCGCGGCACGCGAACGATCCGGACGCCTTGGCGTGGCACCTCGCCCGCGCGGCGGAGCTGACGGCGATCCTCGACTCCGCGGGCATCGAGGACGACATGGTCGACACGAGCGCCGACGACGTGGAGGTGGTGGCGGCCCGGGTGCTGGGGACGGTCGCAGCCGGGGAGGGGGCGCAGGCGTGACGGCCCTGGAGGCCCCCGCGGGTGTTCTCGTCGTCCTCCGCGGAAACTCCGGCTCGGGGAAGTCCACCGTGGCGGGCCTGGTGCAGGCGGAGCTCGGCGCGGGCGAGTGCCTCGTGGTGCCTCAGGATGTCGTACGGAGGCAGCTCCTGAACGAAGCCGACAGGGCGGAGGCGGCCACCATCGAACTGCTCCGGACGATCGCCGCCTGGGGACTCGCCCGCGGACTCGTGGTGGTGGTGGAGGGCATCATGAACGCTGGACGCTACCAGCGCTCGCTTGCACAGCTCGCCGCGATCGCGACGCGTTCGCACTTCTACGCTTGGGACCTCCCGTTGGAGGAGACCCTCCGGCGTCACGCGACACGGGCGAAGTCGGAGGCGTTCAGCGCGGACGAGATGAGCGGGTGGTATCACGGCTGGCAGCCGCTGGACTTCGTGACGGAGACGCGATTCGATGAGTCGGTCAGTGCGCGCGCCGCGGCAGACCACGTTCTGGAGGCGGCGCGCCGCGCTACCCTCTGACCGTGGGGTACGGAGTCTTGGGCGCGTCGATCTTCTTCGTGTGCGCGGCCCTGGTCGGAGGCGGCGTGCTGGTCGCGCGACGCTTCGCTCGGCGCGATGCCGTCCGCGAGGCACGCGCCCAGGCCTGGTCGGCCGGCAGCGCACGCCTCATCGAGCAGCTGCGCGGCTCCACCTTCGAACGCGTGACGTTCGACGTGGACGACCCGCAGCTGGTGTTCCTCGGCGAGCGCCGGGCGATCGTCACCATCCCCGAATGGCCGACAGTCGCGGTCGGGACCCGCGTGCACCGCTTCGGCGACCCGGGCTTCCGCCAGGCCATCGTGTCCCTGCAGGGCGACACCGTCCGGTCGGCGAGGACGTCCCCGGACCAGGAGGTCGTGATCGAGCTGGGCGGAGGGACGTTTCTGATCGAGCCGACTCTCATGCCACCTCCACGACGTCGACGATCGTGCCGCACTCCTCCGTGAGCCGCGCCGTCGCAATGCAACGGACCGGCAACGCGTCGCCCTCCCGCAGGTCCGGCGCGAACCGGAGGGTGATGTGCGCCCGGTAGCCGTCGTGCCAGTAGTCGGGCTCGTCGGCGACGAAACCGGGCAAGCGCTCGACGGCCTCCGCGAGCGCTTTGTGCACGCCCGGGAAGGAATCGGGCTCCACGAGCTGGACCGGGATGTCGCCGGCGGGGCCGAACATCGCGCGGCCGGCGATTCGGGCCGAGACCGGCGGGCCATCCGCCAGCGCGTCGCGGACGACCTCGATCACTCGTCCCGGGGACGCCTCGGCGGCGAAGTTCGACACCAGCGTCACATGGGCGGGCCACGCCGAGCGGGCGATGGACGTCCCGACGTCGATCGATGCGAAGAGGGCGACGACGGCGAAAGCGTTCGGCGTCATCGCTGCGGCTCCGCCACCAGCACGAAGAGCAGGAACGCGAGGAAGCGCCCGCTCTCGCGCCTCCCGACCTCGGGGAAGCGGTCGAAGGCGTCCCGGGCCGGAGCCGGCTCGCTGATCGTCGCGATCCCGAAGCCGGCGGCGGCGAACGCGTCGGTCATCGCGTGCAGCGGGCGGTCCCAGAAGGTGAGCTCGGCGGTCCGGCCGCCCAGCGTCCACTCCTCGGTCCGCTCGTGGGTGCCGAAGTACTCGCGGTCGCCGCCGGACAGCCGGTCCGAGAGGAAGAGGGCGGTGGGATGCTCCTCGGAGACGATCAGGCGTCCGCCCGGCTTCAGGACGCGATGCAGCTCGGCGAGGGTCGGCCCCCAGTCCCTCAGGTAGTGGAGGACCTGCGACGCGATGACGTCGTCGAAGGTGTCGTCGTCGAACGGCAGCGGCTCCGCCAGGTCGGCTACGCGCAGGTCGGCTCCGGCGCCGAGCCTGGCTCGTGCCTGGTCGAGCATCCCGGCGCTCGCGTCCACACCGGTGACGGTCGCGCCGCGGTCGCGGAGGTCGGCCAGGATCGGGCCCGAACCGCACCCGACGTCCAGGATCCGGCGGCCCGCGACGTCGCCCGCGAGCTCCACGAGCGCCGGCCGGTTGTAATACTCGTTCAGCAGGCTGGTCGCGTTGAGCTCCGCGTAGCCGTCGGCGATCGCGTCGTAGGGAGCCGCGCGCGGGACGCCGTCACGGGCGGCGTCGAGGGATCGAGTCATACCGGCATGCTGTCAGACGGAGCGGTCAGCCCGCATCTGCGAGCACCTGGTCGATCCAGGCCTGCCGCTGCAGCGCCCGGATCTCCTCGTGCGTGTACCAGCCCAGTTCGGCGATCTCCTCGCCGTCAGGGTTCGCCTTTCCGGTGAGGCGGCACTCGTACGCGGTGGTCCCGTAGCAGACCCGGTCGCCGTTCGGGTAGTCGACCATCAGCGGCTCGCCGCCGTAGGCGCCGACGATCCCCGTGATCCGCACCGAGCGCCGGTCTCCTCGAAGACCTCGCGGGCCAGCGCCTCGGCCGGCTGCTCGCCCGGCTCGACGCCGCCTCCGATCAGGCTCCACTCGGCGGAGTGCGGAGCCCGTGCGAGCAGGAAGCGCTCGCCGTCCCGGATCACCGCCGTGACGCCGGGCAGCAGCAGGAAGTCGTTCCCGATCCGCTCGCGGATCGCCAGGATGTAGTCGGACATCGGCATGCCCGCAGCCTACGCAGCCCGCTCGGGCCTCCCCGTCGTCTCCAAGGACGGGCTGAAGGAGATCCTGTTCGACACCCTCGGCTCCGGGGACCGGGAGTGGTCGATGGCGCTGGGCAGCGCCGGTTTCGCGCTGCTCGACCAGGTGGTCGAGCGGCAGCTGCAGGCGGGCGCCCCGTTCGTGGTGGACGCCGCGTTCAATGCTGCCTACGAGGACCCGAAGTTCCAGTCGTGGGAGGCGGAGTACGGCTTCACTGCGATCCAGGTGCACTGCACGGCGTCGCCGGACGAACTGGTCCGCCGGTTCGAGTCGCGCGCCCGCGACGGGTCGCGGCATCCCGGGCACGCCGACCACGCCTGGGTGGAGCAGTTCCGGGACGGCATCGACGACGACCGGCGAGAGGTACTCGACCTGCGCGGGACGGTGCTGCCGTACGAGTCGGAGGCTCCCGGGGCGCTGGAGGAGCTGCTCGCGCGGCTGGAGCGGGTGCTGCCGGCGGCCGGGCGCCGAGAGCCCTAGTTGTCGTCCCGCACCCCCGCGTACCGCATCACCGTCGACTCCCGCGGAACGAATCCCACCGATTCGTACAGGGAGATGGCCGCATGACGGCTCGGTCGCGAGGTCAGGTCCAGCGTCCGGAGGCCCCGCGCCACGGCGAGCCGGATGATCGCCTCCAGCAGCTTCCGGGCGATGCCCCGGCCGCGATACGCGTCGTCCACCACCACGTCGTCCACATGGCCCCGCCAGCCGGTCGCGAGCGGGAAGGATGCCAGGGTGGCCATCCCGGCCACCTCGCCGTCCACGCGGGCGACCAGCAGATCGGTGCCCGGGTGGCCCAGCATCGCCACGAGCCGCTCCTCGTCGAATGTGGAGGAGCGGGAGAGCTGGGGGAGCAGCCGGCGGATGCCGTCCAGGTCGCTGCTGTTGAGGGCGGTCGGGACGTCGATGTCGATCGTGGTCATGCGCTCCACCGTAACCGCCCTCACCGTGCGAACCCGTCCGGGTTCTGCCCGGCCGAACGCCGCCATCCTTTCCTGAACGGTTTCTCAGAATAACCCTACTTGGTCTACCCCCGTTCACAGGGGTTGGATAGCCGTGCGCCGACCAGCGCATCCATCGCATCGGTGAAAGGACATCCATGCGCAACACAACCAGAACCCTCAGGGCCGCAGCTGTCACCGCCGGCGCGGCCCTTCTCTTTGCCGCGGTGGCGGCGTCACCCGCCGTCGCAGCGCCGGGAAGGAACGCCCTGCCGGGCAGCCAGCCGGCCTGGGCGAATGCGAAAGCGCTCCGTTCCGCGGCGCCCGCGACCGACACGGTCGACTTACGGGTGTACCTGCCGTGGCAGAACCAGGCGCAGGCGGCGGCGACGGCGCTCGCCGTGTCCACACCCGGCTCCGCGAGTTACCGGCATTACCTGACCCCGCAGCAGTTCCGCCAGCAGTTCGCCCCCGCGCAGTCGAGCGTGGTCGCGGTGCAGCAGTTCCTGCGGTCCGCCGGCTTCTCGATCGTGGACACGCCGTCCAACAACCGGTACGTCTCCGCGGAGGGCACGGTCGCGCAGGCACAGAACGCGTTCGGGGTCACCCTCGGCGAATACGACGCGTACGGCACCACGCTGCGCGCGCCGGAGTCCGCCGTCACCGTGCCGGCCTCCCTCGCCGGGATCGTGGAGAGTGTCGCAGGGCTCGACCAGGGCGCCGACCTGATCGCCCCGACGAACACGAACGGCAACGGCCCGAAGCAGAACCATGGCGCACCGTCCGCGGGCTTCCGCGCCGGCCAGCCGTGCTCGCTCTGGTACGGCGAGAAGACGGTCGCGATGCCGAACGCTCCCGCGTACGGGACCAGCAGCAAGCCGATCGCACCGTGCGGGTACACGCCGGCGCAGGTCCGCGGCCTCTACGGCCTCGACTCCGTCGCCGCGACGGGCGCCGGGCAGACCGTCGCCTTCGTCGGCGCGACCGCGAGCCCGACGCTCGTGCAGGACGTGACGAAGTACAGCAGCCTGCACGGCCTCCCGGCCCCGAAGATCACGCAGATCGTGCCACCGGGGGTCTACAAGCTCCCTGACACGCCGCAGCAGACGCCTGGCGACTTCTACGGCGAGGAGACGCTGGACGCGGAGGCCATCCACACCACCGCCCCGGACGCCGCCCTGCTTTACGTCGGCTCGGCGAACGCGCGCCAGGACTTCGACGCGTCGGTCAACCACGTCGTCGACAAGCACTTGGCGAGCATCCTCTCGATCAGCTACGGCTTCCAGGGGGAGGCCGTGCCGCAGGGCTACATCAACAGCCTCAACAACACCTTCATCCAGGCCGCGGCCACCGGCATCGGCGTTTTCGTCTCCAGCGGTGACAGCGGTGACGAGGTCGGCAACTTCGGCTCGCCTCAGGTCGACTTCTACGCGGACAGCCCGTTCGTGACGGCGGTCGGCGGCTCGTCGGCCTCGGTCGTCCCGTCCGGCGGCGCGCCGGCCGGCCTCGGCTACGGTGCGATCGACGACCCGGCCTCCGCTCTCAACAAGACCGGCTGGAAGCGCTCCTTCGAGGTGGGCTGGCAGACCGGACTCGACGCGGTGACGCCGACGGCGACCGACCACATGTCCGGCGCGCCGTACGAGCTCGACGGCACGTTCGCCTCGCCCCTGCCCGGCGGCTTCAACGGCGGTGGCGGTGGAGGCGTCAGCAAGGTCTTCGCGCAGCCCTCGTACCAGGCGGCGGCGGTCGGCTCGGCCTCCGGGAGACTGGTCCCCGACATCAGCGCCCTGGCCGATCCGAACACCGGCCTGCTCGTGGGGCAGACGCAGGCGTTCAGCAACGGCACCTACTACGACGAGTACCGCATCGGCGGCACCTCCGTCGCGGCCCCGCTCACCGCGGGAATCGCCGCCGTCGCCAACCAGGTCGCCGGCGCCCCGCTCGGGTTCCTGAACCCGCGCATCTACGGCACGTACGCGGCGGGAGGCTCCGCCTACTACGACGTCGACCAGGCCGACGTGTTCGGCTCGGCGCTGCCGAGCGTGCTGCGGGTCAACTACGTCGACAACGAGAGCGCGGCCGGCGGACTCAGCTACAGCCTGCGGACCGAGGAGACGCCGAACCAGACGCTCCACAGCACGAAGGGCTACGACACCGCCACCGGAGTGGGGACGCCGAACGGCGCCTCCTTCTTCGCGGCGATCACGAAGTAGCGCACCGCCCGCATCGACGAGTGCCCCCTCCCGGACGGGAGGGGGCACTCCGCCGACTAGAGTTGATCCATCCCATTGGAATACGACTCATAGGAGTGGACAGGTGGCCGACGGCTTCGAGCTCTTCACCGACCGTTCCGTTGTCGCGATGCGCGTCAACGGTGAGCTGAAGGATCTCGCGACGACCGTCACGACCACCGACACCGTCGAGCCGGTCACCATCGACTCGCCGGACGGCCTCAGCATCCTCCGTCACTCCACCGCGCACGTCCTCGCCCAGGCCGTGCAGGCGATCAACCCGGATGCCAAGCTCGGCATCGGCCCGCCCATCACCGACGGCTTCTACTACGACTTCGACGTCGCAGAGCCGTTCACCCCCGAGGACCTCAAGGCCCTCGACAAGGAGATGGCGCGCATCGTCCGAGCGGGCCAGCGCTTCATGCGCCGGGTCGTCACCGACGACGAGGCGCGCGCCGAGCTCGCGGGCGAGCCGTACAAGCTCGAGCTGATCGGGCTCAAGGGCTCCGGCGCCGAGTCCGCGGGCGGCGACGAGTCCGTGGAGGTCGGCTCGGGCGAGCTGACCATCTACGACAACGTCGACCCGAAGACCGGCGAGACGGTCTGGAAGGACCTCTGCCGCGGCCCGCACGTCCCGAGCACGCGGATGCTCGGCAACGGCTGGGCGCTCACCCGCGTCGCGGCCGCCTACTGGCGCGGCTCGGAGAAGAACCCGCAGCTGCAGCGCATCTACGGCACCGCGTGGCCCAGCAAGGACGAACTGCGCGCGTACCAGACCCGGATGGAGGAGGCCGCCAAGCGCGACCACCGTAAGCTCGGCGCGGAGCTCGACCTGTTCAGCTTCCCCGACGAGATCGGCTCGGGCCTGGCGGTGTTCCACCCCAGGGGCGGGATCATCCGCAAGGAGATCGAGGACTACATGCGCGATCGGCTGATCGCGAACGACTACGAAGTGGTGAACACGCCGCACATCACCAAGGCGCACCTCTACGAGATCAGCCAGCACCTCAACTGGTACAAGGACGGTATGTTCCCGCCCATGCACCTGGACGAGGAGCGCGACGCCGAGGGCAACATCACCCGGCAGGGGCAGGACTACTACCTCAAGCCGATGAACTGCCCGATGCACAACCTCATCTTCCGGGCGCGCGGGCGCAGCTACCGCGAGCTGCCGCTGCGGCTGGCGGAGTTCGGGACCGTCTACCGGTACGAGAAGTCCGGCACGCTCTCCGGCCTCACCCGCGTGCGCGGCCTGACGCAGGACGACGCCCACATCTACGTGACCGACGACCAGATCAAGGACGAGGTCGCCAGCCAGCTCGAGTTCGTGCTCGAGACCCTGCGCGGCTACGGGCTCACCGACTTCTACCTGGAGCTCTCCACCAAGGACCCGGAGAAGTACGTCGGCAGCGACGAGAGCTGGGAGACCGCGACCGAGACCCTCCGCGAGGTGGCGGTCGAGTCCGGGCTGGACCTCGTGGACGACCCGGGCGGGGCGGCCTTCTACGGCCCGAAGATCTCGGTGCAGGCGCGCGACGCGATCGGGCGCACCTGGCAGCTCTCCACGGTCCAGCTCGACTTCAACCAGCCGGAGCTGTTCGAGCTGGAGTACAACGCGGCCGACGGCACGCGCAAGCAGCCGGCGATGATCCACCGCGCGCTGCTGGGCTCGATCGAGCGGTTCTTCGCGATCCTCCTGGAGCACTACGCGGGCGCCTTCCCGGTCTGGCTGTCGCCGGTGCAGGTGGTCGGCATCCCCGTCGCCGACGCCTACGGGCCGTTCCTGGACGACGTCGTGTCGCGGCTGAAGGCCCGGGGCGTGCGCGCCGAGGTCGACCACTCCGACGACCGCATGCAGAAGAAGATCCGCAACCACACCAAGGCCAAGGTGCCCTTCCAGCTCATCGTGGGCGAGGAGGACGCGACGGCCTCGACGGTCAGCTTCCGCTTCCGCGACGGCACGCAGCGCAACGGCGTGACCGTTGACGAGGCGATCGAGCGGATCGTCGCGAGCATCGAGAGCCACGAGCTGGTCGACACGGCATGGCTCGACTGAGCCTCGACGACTACGCCGCTCCCGACGGCACCGGTGACGCCGGCGACGACGGGAGCGGCGGGGACGTCCACGCGGAGGGGATCCGCGTGGACGACCCGTCGTACCTCGTCGGCGTGCCGGACGAGTTCCAGCGGCTGTGGACCCCGCACCGGATGGTCTACATCCAGCACGGGCAGCAGCCCGGCAAGGACGACTGCCCGTTCTGCGTCGCGCCGACCCTGAGCGACGAGGACGCCTTGATCGTCGCGCGCGGCACGCACGCGTACGCGCTGCTCAACCTGTTCCCGTACAACAGCGGCCACCTGCTGGTCTGCCCGTACCGCCACATCGCGAACTACGACGAGGCGACGCCGGAGGAGGTCGCCGAGATCGGCAGCATCACGCAGACCGCGATGCGCGTCATCCGGGAGGTCTCCCGCAACGACGGCTTCAACCTCGGGATGAACCAGGGCGAGATCGCGGGAGCGGGGATCGCCGCGCACCTCCACCAGCACATCGTGCCGCGCTGGGCGCAGGACGCGAACTTCTTCCCGATCATCGCCAAGACCAAGGCGCTGCCGCAGCTCCTCGGGGAGGTGCGCACGGCGATCGCCGACGCGTGGCCGAAGTCCGAGGACTAGAGCGGGGTCAGCGCACCTGCGTGACGGCGAACTGCTCGCGCGGGTGCGCGTAGGACTCCTGGGACTCGACCAGCCGCAGTTCGCGGTCGCCCGACGCGAGGGTGTTCGCGAGCAGGTCGTACACGCTGGAGACGGTCTTGCTGAGCGCGGAGGCCGCGTCGCCGGACGCGACGTAGTGCGCCGTGAAGAGCGCCGCCGTGACGTCGCCCGACCCGTTCGCCTTCATCGACAGCCGCGGCGTCTGCACGATCCAGGCTCCCGCGTCGTCCACGGCGAGCATCTCGATGGTGTCCTCGGGCTGGTCGGGACGCTCCACGCTGGTGACGAGCACGCTGCGCGGGCCGAGCGCACGGGCGGCGTCGACCGAGGCGAGGGTGGAGTCCAGGTCGCCCGGCTCCGTGCCGGTGAGGTAGCCGAGCTCGAACTGGTTCGGCGTGATGAGGTCGGCGACCGGGACGACCCGGTCGCGCAGCAGCTCCGGGATGGCCGGCGCGACGAAGCAGCCGGACTTCGCGTTGCCCATCACCGGGTCGCAGGCGTACACGGCGTTCGGGTTGGCCGCCTTGACGCGGGCGACGGCGTCCACGATCACGTCGCCGATACCCTCGCCGCCCTGATACCCCGACAGCACCGCGTCGATGCTCCCGAGCACGCCGCGCTCCTCGATCCCGGTGATCACCGCGCGCACGTCGTCCGGCGCGATGAGCGGACCGCGCCACGCGCCGTAACCGGTGTGGTTGGAGAAGTTCACCGTGTAAACGGGGAGGACCTCGACGCCGATGCGCTGGAGCGGGAACACGGCGGCGGAGTTGCCGACGTGCCCGTAGGCGACGGCGGACTGGATCGAGAGGATGCGCATCCCTCGATCCTTTCATCCCGCCAGGCCTGCGTCAGACTCGAGCCGCCTCCAGCACGTCGTCCACCAGTCGCCCCGTCTCCTCCTCGGTCAGGTCGTGCACCGTCAACCGGAGGTGGTGCGACGGTGAGGGGTGCGCTCCCAGCAGGAACTCGTCCCCGGTGCGCGCGAGCCAGCCGCGCCGCATCAGCCGCTCGGCGACGATCCTCGCCTCGACCGGCAGCGCCAGCCACAGGTTCAGCCCGTCGGTCGCCTCGGCCGGGAGGCCCCGCGCGGTCAGCAGCGCCGCGAACGCCGCGTTGCGCTCGGCGTAGTGCCGTCCGGCGTCCTCGACCTCCCGGAGCACGGCGTCGTCGGTGAGCTGCGCGAGCACGAGGCGCTGGAGGATGTGGCTGACCCAGGTGGTTCCGGGGCTGAGCCGGAAGGCGAGGCGGTCGGCGGTCTCCGCGTCGGTCGCCGCGATCGCGAGGCACATGTCCGGGCCGAGGAACTTCGACACCGAGCGGACCAGCGCGAAGCGGCGATGGCCGGGACCGATCAACGTCTCGTAGGGGCGCTGCGAGAGCATCGAGAAGTGGTCGTCCTCGATGACGAGCACGTACGGGTGGTCCGCCAGCAGCGCGCGCAGCGCGGCGGCTCGTGCGGGGGAGAGGGTCGCGCCGGTCGGGTTCTGCGCGCGCGGCGTGCAGATGATGGCGCGCACGCCCGCGTCCAGTGCCGCCCGGAGACCGTCGACGGTCATCCCCTCGGCGTCGACCGGCACCGGCACCGCCCGGTAGCCGCCGTGCCGGACCGTGTGGATGCTGGCGAGGAAGCAAGGGTCCTCCAGCGCCACAGCGTCGTCGCGCAGCAGGGCCTGGGCCAGCAGCCGCTCGACCGCGTCGACCGCGCCGTTCGTGACGGTGATCCGGAGGTCCGGGCCGGGGAGGTCCTCCCTGGCCCACGCCAGCGCCCTCGCCTCGAGGGCCGGGTCGATCACCGGCTCGCCGTAGAGCACCGGCCGCCCGGTGGCGCGGGCCAGCGCGGACGAGAGGTCGGGGATGCGGCCGGGATCGGGATTGCCCGTCCCGATGTCGCGCAGCACGCTGTCGGCCGCGTAGCCCTCCTGGGCCACCGCCTCCACGCCCGCGATGACCGTGCCGGCGCGGCCGCGTGCGACGACGACGCCCGCCTGCGCGAGCAGCCGGTAGGCGGCGACGGCCGTGTTGCGGTTGACCCGGAGCTGCGCGGCGAGCTCGCGCACCGGAGGGAGGGCGTCGCCGCGACGCAGCGCGCCGCGCTCGTGCAGTGCGCGCACGCTCGCGGCGATCTCCGCCGCGGTCGTACCCGTGATGACCTGTTCGTCCATTTCGCTCCCCGGCGTCGAGTCTAACCAGCCCTCGACAGGATGCTATCTTCGGCATAGGCCAAAACAGTTTTTGTTCCGCACGAGAGGGCGATCATGACAGACAGAGAACAGGGCACCGCGACGGGATCGAGCCGGGTCAAGCGCGGCCTGGCCGAGATGCTGAAGGGCGGCGTCATCATGGACGTCGTCACGCCGGAGCAGGCGCGCATCGCCGAGGACGCCGGCGCCGTCGCCGTCATGGCGCTGGAGCGGGTCCCCGCCGACATCCGCGCGCAGGGCGGCGTCGCCCGGATGAGCGACCCCGACCTCATCGAGGCGATCATCGCCGAGGTCTCCATCCCGGTCATGGCGAAGGCCCGCATCGGCCACTTCGTCGAGGCCCAGGTGCTGGAGGCGCTCGACGTCGACTACATCGACGAGTCCGAGGTGCTCTCGCCCGCCGACTACGTCAACCACATCGACAAGTGGCGCTTCACCGTCCCGTTCGTGTGCGGCGCCACCAACCTCGGTGAGGCGCTGCGCCGCATCAACGAGGGCGCGGCCATGATCCGGTCGAAGGGCGAGGCCGGCACCGGCGACGTCTCGGAGGCCACCAAGCACATCCGCAAGATCACCTCGGAGATCAACGCGCTGAAGTCGATGACGCGCGACGAGCTCTACGTCGCGGCCAAGGACCTCCAGGCCCCCTACGAGCTGGTCGCGGAGATCGCCGAGACCGGCAAGCTCCCCGTCGTCCTGTTCACCGCGGGCGGCGTGGCCACCCCGGCCGACGCGGCGATGATGATGCAGCTCGGCGCAGACGGCGTGTTCGTCGGCTCCGGCATCTTCAAGTCGGGCAACCCGGAGCAGCGCGCGGCCGCGATCGTCAAGGCGACCACGTTCTACGACGACCCGAAGGTCATCGCGGAGGTCTCGCGCGGTCTGGGCGAGGCCATGGTCGGCATCAACGTCTCCGACCTCGCCGCGCCGCACCGCCTCGCCGAGCGTGGCTGGTAACGCGACAGGAGCCGGCCTGCGCGTCGGCGTCCTGGCCCTGCAGGGCGATTTCCGCGAGCACCTCGCGGTCCTGCGCGGCCTCGGCGCCGACGCCGTCCCGGTCCGCCGGGCGGAGGAGCTGGAGCAGATCGACGGCCTGGTCATCCCCGGCGGCGAGTCCAGCGTCATGGACAAGCTGTCGCGCGCGTTCGGCGTGGCCGAGCCGCTGAAGGCCGCCATGGCCGCCGGGCTGCCTGTGTACGGCACCTGCGCCGGACTCATCATGCTCGCGGACGCGATCGTGGACGGGATCGCCGGCCAGCAGAGCCTCGGCGGCCTGGACGTCGCCGTGCGCCGCAACGCATTCGGCTCGCAGGTGGACTCCTTCGAGACCGACCTCGACATCCCGCAGCTCGGCGAGGAGCCGGTGCACGCGGTGTTCATCCGCGCGCCCATCGTGGAGAGCGTGGGGGAGCGCGCGACCGTGCTCGCCCGGGTGCCGGACGGCCGGGTCGTGGCCGTCGAACAGGGCGACCTCCTCGGAACGTCGTTCCACCCGGAGATCACCGGGGACACGCGGTTCCACGCGTACTTCCTGGACAAGGTGCGCGCGCGTGCGGCGCGCCCGGTGGACGCCGCGGTCTGAGGATGGCGCGGGTACGCCGCGGTCGCCTATGATCGCGGCGTGCCGACGCCTCCCGCCGAGCGGCCGCCGTTCCGCGTCCCGGTCGGCACCGCGGCCAACCCTGTCCTGGAGCAGGATGCGCTCGCGCGCCTGACGGCACTCGGCGAGTCGGAGGAGTTCGGCGTCGGGGACACGTTGTTCCGCGCCGGCGACGAGGAGCTCGACTTCTTCGTCATGGAGTCCGGCCGCGTCGACATCGTCCGGGAGGCCACCGGGAGCTCGCCCGCGCGCGTCGTCGCCGAGTGGCAGGCCGGGGAGTTCCTCGGCGAGCTGAGCATGCTGACCGGTCAGGCGTCGCTGCTCACCGCCCGCGTCGTCGAGCCGAGCAGGGTGCGGCGCATCCCGAACGCGGTCTTCAAGCAGCTCATGTCGAACGACGGGGGGCTGTCGGAGACCCTGCTCGCCGCCTTCCGCGCCCGGCGGCGCCTGCTCATGGCCGCCGCCGACCGCACCACGCAGATCTTCGGGACCGAGGGCTCGGCCGCGGCCATGGCCCTCCGCCGCTACGCCGCGCGCATGGAGCTGCCGCACCGCTGGACCGATGTGTCGACAGAGGCGGGCCGGCAGGCGCTGGAGGCCTCAGAACACGCCGGCCTCGACCTCCCGCTCGTCGTGTCGCGCGGGGCCGTGATCGCCGCCGCGACACCGCTCGCGCTCGCGGAGGCGGTGGGCCTGGCCTACCGGTATCGCGACGGCGACGAGTTCGACCTGGTCGTCGTGGGCGCCGGCCCGGCCGGGCTCGCCGCCGGCATCTACGGCGCCTCCGAGGGCCTGCGCACCCTCGTGCTCGACGCGCTCGCTCCCGGCGGCCAGGCCGCGGCCAGCTCCCGGATCGAGAACTACCTCGGCTTCCCGTCCGGGGTCTCCGGCGCCGAGATCACCGAGCTGGGCCTGGTGCAGGCGCTCAAGTTCGGCGTGCGGCTGTCGGCGCCCGCGGAGGTCACAGCGCTGTCACCGCGCGAGGGTGGCCACGAGCTGACCCTGGCGGAGGGCGACGCCATCCGGGCGCGCGCGATCGTCGTCGCCACGGGCGCGCGCTACCGTCGGCTCCCGCTCGACAATTGGGCGGACTTCGAGGGCGGCAGCATCTTCTTCGCGACGACCGAGCTGGAGGCCAGGACCGTCGCGCGCCGCCCCGCGGTCGTCGTCGGCGGGGCGAACTCCGCGGGCCAGGCCGCGCTCTACCTCGCCGAGCTCGGCAGCGAAGTGGCCCTCGTCGTCCGGGGACCGGACATCGCGTCCAAGATGTCCAGCTACCTGGTCGACAGGGTGCGGTCGCACGAGCGGATCAGGGTGCACAGCTCCTCCGACGTGACCGCGCTGCACGGCGGCGAGCAGCTGGAGGCCGTCACGCTGACCTCGTCCACCACCGGCGACAGCGAGCGCGTCGCAGCGGCGGCGCTGTTCTGCTTCGTGGGCGCTGAGCCGCGGGCGTCGTGGCTGAGCGGCGCGGCCGTGGACGGCAGCGGCTTCCTGCTGACCGACGTGGACCTCCCGGCAGCCGCGCTCGCCGCTGACGGCGGTCGCGGCCCGCTGCCGTTCGAGACGAGCCTGGCGGGCGTGTTCGCGGCGGGGGATGTCCGGCACGGCTCGATGAAGCGCATCGCGGCGGCGGTCGGCGAGGGCGCGAGCGCCGTCGCGTCGGTGCACCGGGCGCTCGCTGCCCGGTAGCGCGCCCTCCACGCCTTCCGCCTGCCGCGCCTTCGGGCCGCTCCCGGCCGAGGCATTATTATGGACAGGTTCAACCGCAACTCGAGGGAGCACCAGTGTCCGGGCATTCCAAGTGGGCAACGACCAAGCACAAGAAGGCGGTCATCGATGCCCGCCGCGCCAAGTCGTTCGCCAAGCTGATCAAGAACATCGAGGTGGCGGCGAAGACCGGCGGCGCCGACCTGACCGGCAACCCGACCCTGGTCGACGCGGTCCAGAAGGCCAAGAAGACCTCGGTCCCCAATGACAACATCGACCGCGCGATCAAGCGCGGCGCCGGCCTCACCGGCGAGTCGATCGAGTACACGACCATCATGTACGAGGGCTACGGCCCGGGCGGCGTCGCCCTCATGATCGAGTGCCTCACCGACAACAAGAACCGCGCGGCCGCCGAGGTCCGCACCGCGATGTCGCGCAACGGCGGCACCATGGCCGACCCGGGCAGCGTCGCGTACAACTTCCACCGCAAGGGCGTCATCGTCGTCCCGCACGCCGACGGCGTGGACGAGGACACCGTCCTCACCGCCGTCCTCGACGCGGGGGCCGAGGAGGTCACCGACCGCGGCGAGAGCTTCGAAGTCCTGACCGAGGCGACCGACCTGGTCGGCGCGCGCACCGCGCTGCAGGAGGCCGGCATCGACTACGACTCGGCCGACGCCGAGTTCGTCGCGACGGTCAACGTGGAGGCCGACGCCGAGCTGGCGCGCAAGGTCTTCCGTCTCATCGACGCCCTGGAGGACTCGGACGACGTGCAGAACGTCTACACCAACCTCGACCTCACGCCCGAGGTGCAGGCCCAGCTCGAAGACGACGAGTAAGGCGCCGACATGACGATCCGGGTGCTCGGCATCGACCCGGGTCTCACGCGCTGCGGCGTGGGCGTCGTGGACGTCCGGCCCGACCGCACGGCCGCCCTCGTGGTGGTCACCGTCATCCGCACGCCCGCGGACATGCCGCTGGAGCAGCGGCTGCTGGCGGTCGGCACCGGGATCGACGAGCTGCTCGACGAACACCGCCCGGACGTGGTGGCGATCGAGCGCGTGTTCGCGCAGCACAACCTCCGCACGGTCATGGGCGTCGCGCAGGTGAGCGGGGTGGCGCTGCACGCCGCAGCCCGTCGCGGCCTCCGCGTCGCCCTGCACACCCCGAGCGAGGTCAAGGCCGCGATCACGGGATACGGCTCCGCCGACAAGAAGCAGGTCCAGGCCATGGTGGCCCGCATCCTCGGCCTGGCCGAGGCGCCGAAGCCGGCGGACGCGGCTGACGCCCTGGCCATCGCGATCTGCCACGCCTGGCGCGGCGCGCCCGCGACCGACGGGGGAGCAGCGGGCGCTGCTCAGACCCCGGCCCAGGCGGCGTGGCTCGCCGCCGAGCGCTCCGCCCGCACGTCGGCGGTTCCCCGTAGGCTGGCGAGGTGATCTCCTCCCTCCGCGGCACCGTCCTCTCTGCCAGCGGCGGCACCGCTGTGATCGAGGTGGGCGGCGTCGGCCTCGCCGTGCAGCTCACCCCCGACCACGTGCTCTCGCTGCGCGTCGGCGACCAGGCGTTCGTGCACACGTCGCTCATCGTCCGGGAGGACGCCCTCCAGCTCTTCGGCTTCGCCGACCTCGACCAGCTCCAGGTCTTCGAGCTGCTCAACGGGGTGTCGGGAGTCGGCCCGAAGTCCGCGATCGGCGTGCTGGCGGTGCTCAGCCCCGACCAGGTGGCCGACGCCGTGGCGGCCGACGACGACGCGCCCTTCCGCAAGGTGTCGGGGATCGGCCCCAAGACGGCCAAGCTGATCGTCGTCTCGCTCACAGGAAAGCTCGCCGCCCGGCGTGCGCCCGCCCGCGCCGCCGCTGCGAAGGGCGCGCCCTCCGCCGTGCCCGACAGCGTGATCGTGGCGCTGGTCGGCCTCGGCTGGCCGGAGAAGATCGCCGCGGAGGCGGTCTCCGACGTGGTCGCCGAGACCGACGAGAGCGCCCGCGCCTCCGTCCAGGCGCTGCTGCGGCTCTCGCTCGCGCGCCTCGGGCCGGCCGGCGCCTCAAGCGGGGCGAGCCGATGAGCGACGACCTCACCGCACCGGAGCTGGAGTCGGAGTCCGAGCTCGCCTTCGAGGGCGCGCTGCGGCCGCGCACGCTGTCCGAGTTCGTCGGCCAGGCGAAGGTCCGCGGCCAGCTCCAGCTGCTGCTGACGGCGGCGAAGATGCAGGAGCGGACCGCCGACCACATCCTCCTCGCCGGACCTCCCGGGCTCGGCAAGACCACGCTCGCGATGATCGTGGCGCACGAGAGCGAGCGTCCGCTCCGGCTCTCCAGCGGCCCCGCCATCCAGCACGCGGGCGATCTGGCCGCGCTGCTCTCCTCGCTGACGCCGGGCGAGGTGCTGTTCATCGACGAGATCCACCGCATGGCCCGCTCGGCGGAGGAGATGCTCTACCTCGCGATGGAGGACTTCCGGATCGACATCATGGTGGGCAAGGGCGCCGGCGCCACCTCCATCCCGCTCGACCTCGCGCCGTTCACGCTCGTCGGGGCGACCACCCGCTCCGGGCTGCTGCCGAACCCGCTGCGCGACCGCTTCGGTTTCACCGCTCACCTGGAGTTCTACGACGAGGGCGAGCTGACGCAGGTGCTGTCCAGGGCCGCGACGATGCTCGGCTTCGAGATCGACCGCTCGGCGCTGGCCGAGATCGCCGGCCGCTGCCGGGGGACGCCCCGCATCGCCAACCGGCTGCTGCGCCGGGTGCGCGACTACGCGCTCGTGCACGGCGCCCGCGCCGACCTGGCGGCCGTCCGGGCGGCGCTGGAGCTCTACGACGTCGACCCGCTCGGGCTGGACCGCCTCGACCGCGCCGTCCTGCACGCGATCCTGGAGCGCTTCGAGGGCGGCCCGGTCGGGCTCAACACCCTCGCGGTGTCGGTCGGCGAGGAGGCGGAGACCATCGAATCAGTGGTCGAACCGTTCCTGGTCCGCATCGGGCTGCTGTCGCGCACGCCGCGCGGACGCATGGCCACCGCGGCGGCCTGGCGGCACTTCGGACTGTCCAGCCCTCGACCTGGGGGCGAACGACAAGGCCTCTCACAGCAACCGTCCCTGATGGATGACCTATAATTCAAGCTGGCTATTCGCCATACCCCCTTGACTTCACCGGAAGGTTCGGCTTTCTTCATGGATCCGTTGACCATTGTGATGGTCGTCATCTTGGCGGCCCTCGTCTTCTTCATGTTCCGCAACAGCCGCAAGCGGCGTCGGGAGCAGGATGAGACGCGTTCGAAGATGGTGCCCGGCGCCGAGGTGATGACCAACTTCGGCCTCTACGGCACCCTGCTGTCCGTCGACGAGGACGACAACACCGCTGTCATCGAGACCAGCCCGGGCCACGTCGTGAAGGTGCACCGCCAGGTGCTCGCGCGCGTCGTGGAGCCGAAGACCGCCGAGACCGACGACACCGAGGTCGCCGCGGCTGAGCTCAACGAGGACCACGCGATCCCGGCCGAGCCTTCGTCTCCGGAATTCGGCGAGCGGATCGACGACGCGCCGAAGAAGCCCGGCGCGAAGAGCGACGACTGATAGCATCCCTGTGCTCCGCGTGCCGACTGGGTGCGCGGATCGCTCGTAGAAAGCTGAGTTCCTAGGTGGCAAAGTCGACTCCGGTCAAAAAGGCCTGGCGTTCGTTGACGTGGCTCGGTGTGATCGTGGTGGTCCTGCTCGGGACCCTCGCGGCCGGCGTCCTGTTCAGCAACGCGACGTGGCTGCCCAAGCTCGCCCTCGACCTCGAGGGCGGCACCCAGATCATCCTCGCCCCGCAGGTCGAGAACGGTCAGTCGGTGCAGCAGCAGCAGCTCGACCAGGCGGTCTCGATCATCCGGCAGCGCATCGACGCGTCGGGTGTGTCCGAGGCGCAGATCTCCACCGAGGGCTCGCGCAACATCGTGGTTTCGCTGCCGGGCAAGCCCGACCAGCAGACGCTCGACCGCGTCAAGGCGAGCGCGCGACTGGACTTCCGTCCGGTCCTGCAGACCAGCGGCCCGACGAACGAGGTCGTGGGTGCCGACGGCAAGTCGACCCCGGCGCCGAGCCCCGCGCCCGGCCTGCAGTCCACGCCGTCGACCAAGCCGACGAACGGCAGCGACCTGGCCTGGGTGACCCCGGAGCTGCAGGCGCAGTTCGACGCGTACTCGTGCGCCGACAACAAGAACAAGGACCTCAGCGCGGCGCCCACCGACAAGCCGCTGATCACCTGTGACGACGGCAACACGGTCAAGTACCTGCTCGGCCCGGTCGAGGTGAAGGGCCAGAACATCTCCGACGCGAGCGCCGGCCTGATGCAGAGCTCGCAGGGCGTCACGACCGGCCAGTGGGCGGTCAACATCGTCTTCGACGCCACGGGCACGAAGCAGTTCGCCGCCGTGACCACGCGCCTGAACGCCCTCCAGGGCGCGCAGAACCAGTTCGCGATCGTCCTGGACGGCCGGGTCATCTCGGCGCCGACGACGAACGCGGTAATCACCGACGGCAAGCCGCAGATCTCGGGCAACTTCACCGAGCAGAGCGCCAAGACGCTCGCCGACCAGCTCAAGTTCGGCGCCCTGCCGTTCAGCTTCAAGGTGCAGAGCCAGGACGACATCTCGGCCACCCTGGGAACCTCGCAGCTGATCAGCGGTCTCATCGCCGGCCTGATCGGTCTGATCCTGGTCGCGATCTACACCTTCTTCCAGTACCGCCTGCTCGGCCTGGTCACGATCTTCTCGCTCGTGGTCGCCGGCACGCTCACCTGGCTGACGATCTCGCTGATGTCCTGGCACTACGACTACCGGCTCTCGCTCGCGGGCGTCGCCGGTCTGATCGTCGCGATCGGCTTCACAGCGGACTCGTTCATCGTCTACTTCGAGCGAATACGAGACGAGTTGCGCGACGGGCGCAGTCTCGAATCCGCGGTGGAGGCCGGCTGGGGCCGTGCACGCCGCACGATCTATGCGTCCAAGGCGACCAACCTCCTCGCGGCCGTCGTGCTGTACGTGCTCGCCGCGGCGAACGTGCGCGGATTCGCGTTCACGCTCGGCCTGACGACCATCATCGACGTCATCGTGGTGCTGCTGTTCACGCACCCGACGCTCCAGCTCCTGGCGAAGACCCGGTTCTTCAGCAGTGGCCACCCGCTGTCCGGTCTCGATCCCGAGGCTCTCGGCGCGGTGTACCGCGGCGCGGCCCGGTTCCGTGCGCCGCAGCCCGAGCTGGTGGGCGCAGGCAAGAACGCCCGCAGCAGCGGCGAGGCGGCCCGCCGCCAGACGATCGCCGAGCGCAAGGCGGCCGAGCTCGCCTCCGCCTCGACCTCCTCGTCATCCGATCGATCGACCGAGGGGAAGGACAACTGATGGCCAGCCGCCTCACCACGTTCGGAAACGACCTCTACACCGGCGCGCGCTCGTTCGACTTCGTCGGCAAGCGCAAGATCTGGTACTCCATCGCGATCGTGATGGTCGTGCTCTCGATCCTGATCCCGGTCGTCAAGGGCGGGTTCAACTTCTCGATCGAGTTCCGCGGCGGGTCGCAGTTCCAGATCAGCCAGGTGCAGAGCACGGACACCAGCAAGGCGCAGAGCGCCGTCGCAGGCGTCGTGCCGAACGCCGTCTCCCACGTCAGCGTGGTGGGCAACAACGCCATCCAGGTGCAGACCGACCAGCTCTCGGACACCGAGACCAAGGCCGTGGCCGACGCGCTCGCCAAGGCGTACGGCGTCCCGTCGTCCGAAGTCTCGTCGACGTTCATCGGCCCCTCGTGGGGCGCGGACGTGACGCAGCAGTCCATCCAGGGCCTGGTGGTCTTCCTGCTGCTGGCGTTCATCGCCATGGCGCTGTACTTCCGGACCTGGAAGATGTCGGCGTCGGCGATCATCTCGCTCTTCCACGACCTCATCATCACCGCTGGGATCTACGCCCTCGTCGGCTTCGAGGTGTCGCCCGCGACGATGATCGGCTTCCTGACGATCCTCGGCTACTCGCTGTACGACACCGTCGTGGTGTTCGACAAGATCCGCGAGAATACGCGCGAGGAGATGGAGCTCAGCCGGCGGACGTTCCCGGAGGCGGTGAATCTGGCGGTGAACCAGACGCTGGTCCGGTCGATCAACACCGCCGTCGTGGCGGTGCTGCCGGTCGCGTCGATCCTCTTCATCGGTGCGTATGCCTTCGGCGCCGCCACGCTGCGCGACATCTCGCTCGCGCTGCTGATCGGCATCATCGTGGGCACGTATTCGACCATCTTCCTGGCGGCCCCGATGTACTCGCAGTTCCGCGAGGGCGAGGCCGGGATCAAGAAGCACGACCAGAAGGTCCGCTCCATCCGGCCCAAGGCCCAGGTCGCCGCGACCGAGCCCGTCCCGGCGGAGTAGCGTCGGCGCATGAGCGGAAGCTACCTGTCGGAGGACGAGGTGACTGCCGCGCGTGCGCGCGAGCTGGTGGACGCCGGAGCGGCCTGGCTGCTGGACGTCCGCGAGGACCACGAGTGGGAGTCCGGCCATGCTCCGGCCGCCCATCACATCCCGATGGGGGAACTCGGACTGCGCCAGGACGAGCTGCCGGAGGACGAGCAGATCCTGGTGATCTGCGCCGTCGGCGGCCGATCGCGGATGGTGACGGACGCGCTGCTGCAGGCCGACTATCCCGCTGCGAACGTGGCCGGCGGGATGCTCGCCTGGCAGGCGTCCGGCGGCCCGGTCTCCGACCCGCTCCCTCCCGGGGGACCGATCGCCCAGCCCGGCCGGCCGCCGGGAGCGTCCGCCTGAGCGCCGCTCGCGCCCGCCCGGTGAACGGGAAGGCGCGAACAGCGACGATAATGGACGACAGGAGGCGAGCAGATGGTTGACACGACGACACCGCAGTCCGCCTCGCTGCGCCGTCTCGTCCCGCGGATCTTCTCCCGCGCGCAGCCCGCCGGCGCGGTCGACACGCTGATCCGCACCGTGCGCATGCACCATCCGAAGGCCGACCTCTCGCTGATCGAGCGGGCGTACACCGTGGCGGAGCGCGCCCACGACGGCCAGAAGCGCCGGTCCGGCGAGCCGTACATCACGCACCCGGTCGCGGTCGCCCAGATCATCGCGGACCTCGGCATCGGCGCCAAGACGATCGCCGCCGCGCTGCTGCACGACACGGTGGAGGACACCGCCTACACGCTCGACGAGCTGCGCGACCAGTTCGGCGACGAGATCGCCATGCTGGTCGACGGCGTCACCAAGCTCGACAAGGTCAAGTACGGGGACAGCGCCCAAGCCGAGACCGTCCGCAAGATGATCGTCGCGATGTCCAAGGACATCCGTGTGTTGATCATCAAGCTGGCGGACCGGCTGCACAACGCGCGCACCTGGGGCTTCGTCCCGGCGGCCAGCGCCACCCGCAAGGCGACGGAGACGCTCGAGATCTACGCGCCGCTGGCACACCGGCTCGGCATCCAGGCGATCAAGTGGGAGCTCGAGGATCTGTCGTTCGCCGTGCTCTATCCCAAGCTCTACGCGGAGATCGAGAGCCTGGTGAAGCAGCGCACCCCGGAGCGCGAGCGGCTCGTGCAGCAGGTGATCGACGCGATCAACGACGACCTCAAGACCGCGAAGATCCGCGGCAAGGTGGTCGGCCGCCCGAAGCAGTACTACTCGATCTACCAGAAGATGGTCGTGCGGGGCCGCGAGTTCGACGACATCTACGACCTGGTCGGCATCCGCGTGCTGGTCAACACGGTGCGCGACTGCTACGCCGTGCTCGGTTCGATCCACGCGCGCTGGACGCCGATGCCCGGCCGGTTCAAGGACTACATCGCCACCCCGAAGTTCAACCTGTACCAGTCCCTGCATACGACCGTGATCGGTCCGCAGGGCCGTCCGGTCGAGATCCAGATCCGCACCGAGGAGATGCACCAGCGCGCCGAGTTCGGTGTGGCGGCGCACTGGAAGTACAAGGAGACGACCACCGGCAAGAGCACCGGCGGCCCGGGCAAGGTGGACACCGACCTGGCGTGGCTCGCGCACATCTCCGACTGGCAGGCCGAGACGGCCGACCCGTCGGAGTTCCTGGACTCGCTCCGGTTCGAGATCGGCGCGAAAGAGGTCTACGTCTTCACCCCGAAGGGCCGCGTGATCGGCCTGCCCGCCGGCGCGACGCCGGTCGACTTCGCGTATGCCGTGCACACGGAGGTCGGCCACCGCACGATGGGCGCGAAGGTGAACGGACGGCTGGTGCCGCTGGAGAGCACGCTCTCCACCGGTGACGTCGTCGAGATCTTCACCTCCAAGAACCCGGACTCCGGCCCGAGCCAGGACTGGCTGAACTTCGTCAAGAGCCCGCGGGCGCGCAACAAGATCCGGCAGTGGTTCACCAAGGAGCGCCGCGACGAGGCGATCGAGCAGGGCAAGGACGCGATCGCACGCGCGATGCGCAAGCAGAACCTGCCGCTGCAGAAGCTGATGACGCAGGACGCCCTGGTCGAGGTCGCGTCGTCGCTCAAGCACCCCGACGTCTCGTCCCTGTACGCGTCCGTCGGCGAGGGCCACATCTCGACCCAGTCGGTGATCGAGAAGATCGTCTCCTCGCTGCAGAGCGAGGTCGAGTCCGACGGCGAGATGGACATCCCGGTCAAGGGCCGGCCCAAGCAGCTGCGCAACAGCGACTCCGGGGTGCTCGTGCGCGGCGCGCCCGACATCCTGGTGAAGCTCGCGAAGTGCTGCACGCCCGTCCCCGGTGATCCCATCGTCGGCTTCGTGACGCGCGGTCAGGGCGTCTCCGTGCACCAGGCGAACTGCCACAACGTGCAGTCCCTGCTGCAGGAGCCCGACCGCATGATCGACGTGGAGTGGGCGCCGAGCTCGAAGAGCGTCTTCCTGGTGCAGATCCAGGTGGAGGCCCTCGACCGCTCCGGGCTGCTCTCCGACGTCACGCGGGTGCTGTCCGAGCACCATGTCAACATCCTCTCTGCGACGGTGACGACGTCGAGCAACCGGCTGGCGCTGAGCCGCTTCGTGTTCGAGATGGGCGACACCACCCACCTCGACCGCGTGCTCAACGCCGTGCGCCGGATCGACGGCGTCTACGACGTGTACCGGGTCAGCGCGGGCTGACCGGCGCCGGAAGCCGGGTCCGCTCCACCAGCGACATCCGGGTGAGCGCCCTGGGCACTCCCTGCCTGCGCGAACAGGCCAGGGAGGCGCCCAACTCGTCCGGCCCCTCGCGGCCGAGTTGCAGCAGGTGGCGCACTTCGAGCGCCTCGGCTGGCCCGAACCGGGGGAGCGTCAGCATGAGATCGGCCGCGGTGCGCAGGGGCACGGTCACGCGGACGCCACTCAGCTTCACCGCCTCGCCCGCCGCGAGCGTGTGCTGGTGCGCGTCGAAGTCGGGAGGCACCCGCCCACGTCGACCGCCGTCCACGCAGACCTGCGGCCGGAGCGGAGGCACGGACCGGGTGCCGTGGATCCACGCCGCGGTGCCGCGATCGGCGACCGTGCGCCCAGGCCGTAGCGCCGCGAACGCCGCTGCGCGCAAGGAGGGGGTGTCGGGGGTGTCCGGCGAGGCGAACGCGTCGCCGACGCGGTAGAGCTCGCCGTCGAGCACGAGCGCGAAGAGCTCGGCCAGCGGGAGGACGTCACGGTCGAAGAGGAGAGGAGTTGCTGTCGTCATGCGTCCAGCCTCCGCCGACCGCGGCCGCCGTGGGCCGCCGTCGCCGGATCAGTGGACTACTCGACGCCGTGAACGGCTGTGGAGGACAGCTCAGCCCAGCGCACAGCTCAGCCCGGTGTGCTGCAACTCAGCCCAGCGCGTCCAGCCACACCTTGCGGGCGTCCAGCGCCTCCTGAGCCGCCTTGACCTTGGCGGAGTCGCCGCTGGCCTTGGCCTCCTCCAGCTCCTGCTCCAGCTTGGCGATCGCCGCATTCAGCTGGCTGGCGAGCCCCTCGGAGCGCGCCTTCTTCTCGGGGTTGTTGCGCTCCCAGTGCTCTTCGTCCAACCGGCGGACGGACGCCTCGACCTTGCGCAGCCGGTCCTCGATGGGGCGCACCTGGTCGCGCGGCACGCGTCCTATCGCGTCCCAGCGCTCCTGGATGGAGAGCAGCTTGGTGCGCGCGGTCTCGCGGTCCTTCTCCGTGAGGAGCGGCTCCGCCTCGTCGAGCAGCGCGAGCTTGAGCGTGAGGTTCTCCTCGTACTCGACGTTGTCGCGCGCGTCGACCTCGGCCTTCGCCGAGTAGATCGCGTCGCCCGCCGCCTTGAACCGTGCCCACAGCGCGTCGTCGTTCTTCTTGCCCGCGCGCCCGGCCAGCTTCCACTGGTCGAGCAGGCGCCGGTACTCCGGCACCCCGTCGGCGCCGAGCGGCACGAGGCCCTCGGCCTGCTCGATCAGCGCGTTCTTGCGGGAGCGCACGTCGCGGTGCTGGTTGTCGAGCTCGGCGAAGAACGCCTTGCGGTTGTGCTCGATGGTCGAGCGCGCGGCGCGGAACCGCTTCCAGAGCTCGTTCGCCTCGTTCTTGGGGAGGCGCGGGCCGTCGTGCTGGTGCGCCTGCCAGCTCGCGAAGAGCGCGTCGAGCTCCGCGGTGGTCTGCTTCCACTGCGTGCGGCCCGGGTCCTGCGCGGCGAGGGCCTCGGCCTGCTCCACGATCGCGGTGCGGTCGGCGATGGCCTGCTCCAGTGCGGCCTTGGCCTCGGCGCTCTGCTGCTCGGTGAGCTCCTCGACGGTGCCGCCGAGCGCGTCGAGCCGCGTGATCAGCGACGCAAGGTCGCCCACGGCGTTGGCGCCCTCCACCGAGCTGCGCAGGCTCGCCACGGACTTGGCGACATCGGCCGCCGGGGCGCCGCGGCGGGCGCGCTGCTCCAGGAGGCCGACCTGGCCGGCGAGGTCGGTGTACTTGCGCTCGAAGTAGGAGATCGCCTCCTCCGGAGTGCCGTCCGGGTACTCGCCGACGGCGCGCTCGCCGTCGCCCTCACGGACGTACACGGTGCCGGTCTCGTCGACGCGACCCCAGGGGTGCTGTTCAGAAGTAGCCAAGAGCCTCACCTTGCTTGCGGTGCCACGTTGAGAATCAGCCTATTGCACGCGCCGGGATCACTGCAGCGTGAAGCTGTCGATCTTCGTCGCGACGGCGGGCTTGCCGTCCGTGCCGCCGCCCTGGACGCCCTTGTCGGCGACGTCGGTCACCAGGGTGTCGAGGCCGCTCGTGATCGTGCCGATGACGGTGTAGCCGCCGGCCGAGTCGGACGGGATGGTGGTGTCCTTGTAGACGATGAAGAACTGGCTGCCCTGGCTGTTCGCGTTGCCGCTCTGGCGTGCCATGGCGAGGGTGCCCGCCGGGTACTTGTCGTCCTTCGGCGCGTTCTCGATGGGGCCGTAGGAGTAGCCGGGGCCACCGCTGCCGTCGCCGTTCGGGTCGCCGCACTGGAGCACGTAGAAGCCGCCGTTGGTGAGGCGGTGGCAGGTCAGGCCGTCGTAGAACTTCTTCTGCGTCAGCGCGATGGTCGAGGAGACCGCCTGCGGCGCGGCGGCGCCGTCGAGCGAGACGCCGAGCTTGATCCCGTTGATGGTGAGGTCGCCGGTCCAGGTGCGGCCCTCTGCGATGCTCTTGGACGGCACCCCGGCCGCCGCCGACGAGGAGGGGGAGGGCGACGGCGAGGCGGACGCGCTGGTGGCGGCCGGCTTGGCGAAGAAGAGCAGCTGCGTGCCGATCGCGAGCGCGACGATCACGAGGACGGCGATCCCGGCCACCCAGTTGTCGCGGCGGCGGCGCCTGGCCTTCTCCTCGTGCACCGTCTGCCGCGCCTGATAGGCCCGGAGACGCTCGCGAGCCTGTCGCGCGTCGCGGTCGTTCTGCTTGCTGGGTGCCACGTCTGTCCTCCGGGGGCGCCGTCGAGCGGGGGATGGGTGCCATTCCGCTCCGACGGTCGGGTCGCGCGGGATGGATGCTGCACGAACCTTATCCGTCGCGGCTATGAGCGCCCAAACCCGCGCGCCGTCCTGCGCCCGACCGGCGAGACAGCGATGTCGGTGGCGGCGACTACGCTTGTCGAGTGGTCGACGTGCAACCTGGGCTCCGGACGGGAGCGACGCCTCTCGCCGTGCGCATGCGGCCGAAGTCCCTCGAGGAGGTCGCGGGACAGCGCCACCTGCTGCGGCCGGGTTCCCCGCTGGTCGCGCTGGCCTCCGACAAAGATGGCCAGTCCGGCTCGGTCTCGGTCATCCTGTGGGGCCCGCCCGGCACCGGCAAGACCACGCTGGCGCAGGCCATCGCGCACTCATCCGGCCGGCGGTTCGTGGAGCTGTCCGCGGTGACGGCCGGTGTGAAGGACGTCCGGCTGGTGATGGACGAGGCGCTCTCCACGCGCGACCTGTACGGCGTCTCCACCGTGCTGTTCCTGGACGAGATCCACCGGTTCACCAAGGCGCAGCAGGACGCGCTCCTGCCCGGCGTCGAGAACGGCTGGGTCATCCTCGTCGCCGCGACCACCGAGAACCCGTCGTTCTCCGTGATCTCGCCGCTGCTGTCGCGGTCGCTCCTGCTCACGCTGGAGACGCTGAGCGACGAGGACCTCGGCGTGGTCATCGACCGCGCGGTGTCCGACGACCGGGGTCTGGGCGGCCAGTACACCCTGGAGGACGAGGCCCGCGCGGCGCTCGTCCGGCTGGCCTCCGGCGACGCCCGGCGCGCCCTCACCGCGCTGGAGGCCGCGTCGGTGACCGCTGCGTCACTGACGCCCGCGACCGCCAAGAAGAAGCCGGTCATCACGGCCGAGCTCGTGGCGCAGGCCGTCGACCGCGCCCTGCTGCGCTACGACCGCAACGGCGACGAGCATTACGACGTCATCAGCGCGTTCATCAAGTCCGTCCGCGGCTCGGACGTCGACGCGGCGCTGCACTACCTGGCGCGGATGATCGAGGCGGGGGAGGATCCGCGATTCATCGCCCGCAGAATCATCGTCTCGGCGTCGGAGGACATCGGGATGGCCGACCCGCAGGCCCTGGTGGTCGCGATCGCCGCCGCCGACGCCGTGCAGTACATCGGGATGCCGGAGGGACGCATCCCGCTCGCCCAGGCGGTCGTCCACCTGGCCACCGCACCCAAGTCGAACGCGGCGCACATGGCGCTGGACGCGGCGATCGCCGACGTGCGCGCCGGCAAGATCGGGAGGGTGCCCAAGCACCTGCGCGACGCGCACTATCCCGGGGCCAAGCGGCTCGGCCACGGCAAGGGCTACAAGTATCCGCACGACGACGCGCTCGGCGTGCTGGAGCAGCAGTACCTGCCCGACGAGCTGGCCGACACCACCTACTACGCGCCGACCGAGCACGGCAACGAGCGCGAGGTCGCCGCACGCCTGGCGAAGCTGCGCCGCATCGTGCGCGGACGCTGACCGCGGTCTGCTAGAATCGACGGGCCTAGAAGCGTGTTCAGGGTGCGGCTGCCCGGGACACGCTTTCGACGGGACAGGCCCTGTAGCCGGGCGTCCCTGGCGTGAATCCCTCTCTCTTGCAGGTGAAAAACCCTGCGCAGTGCGCCCCTGTGCGCCCTGCGACCAACATTCGTAGAGAGAAAACCGAAAGGAAACCGTGTCTTCACGTTCCCGCAGCAAGACCCGCGAGTCGCGCGCCCTGGGCATCGCCCTCACCCCGAAGGCGGCCCGCTACATGGAGAAGCGCCCGTACGCACCGGGTGAGCACGGCCGCACCAAGCGCAAGGCCGACTCCGACTACGCCGTTCGTCTGCGTGAGAAGCAGCGTCTGCGCGCCCAGTACGGCATCCTCGAGAAGCAGGTCCGCATCGCCTTCGAAGAGGCGCGCCGCACCGCCGGCCTGACCGGTGAGAACCTGGTCGAGCTCCTCGAGATGCGCCTCGACGCCCTGGTCCTGCGTGCCGGCTTCGCCCGCACCATCTCCCAGGCCCGTCAGTTCGTGGTGCACCGCCACATCCTCGTCGACGGCAAGATCGTCGACCGCCCGTCCTTCCGCGTGAAGCCGGGTCAGCTCATCCACGTCAAGGCCCGCTCCGAGGGCACCGAGCCCTTCCAGGTCGCGGCCGCCGGCGGTCACGTCGACGTCCTCCCGAAGGTCCCGGCCTACCTCGAGGTCGAGATCGACAAGCTCCAGGCCCGCCTCGTGCGCCGCCCGAAGCGCGCCGAGGTCCCCATCACCTGTGACGTGCAGCTCGTCGTCGAGTACTACGCCGCCCGCTAAGGCGAGCGAGACTCCCGTGGAACGGGGTCGCGGCTTCGGCCGCGGCCCCGTTCTCGCGTTCCCCGGTCCATTCCGGGCCGGTTTCCCGTACGCTGGGGGTCGTATGCCCGTCACGGAATGGAGGGGGCCGACATGTCCGGAGGCGACATCGCGGGACTGATCGCGGCGGGCGTGTTCGCCGTCCTCGTCGGATTCATCGCGGTCCCGCTGCTGAAGCTCGGGCGGGTGCTCGACTCCACGCGCGACGCGATCAAGGAGACCAGCGACGGCATCACGCCGATCCTGGAGGAGACCGCGACCACCCTGCAGGAGACGAACAAGCAGCTCGCCAGGGTCGACACCATCACCAAGAACGTCGCCGATGTGACCGGCAACGTGTCCGCGCTCGTCGCGCTCTTCGCCGCGACCGTCGGCGGCCCGCTGATCAAGCTCGCGGGCTTCAGCGCGGCCGTGCGCGCCGCCCTCCGCGTGCCCGGGGCCTCCCGGCGTTCGCGCCGCAAGGCGGACTAGACTTGCGCGAGTGCGCTGAACGCACGCATCCAGGGAGGGAAGATCCGGCAATGAAGAGTTTCCTGTGGCTCCTGATCGGCGTGGCTCTCGGCTTCGTCGTCGCCCACAAGGTCAACGAGACCCCGAGGGGTCGCGACTTCTTCGGCACGCTCGACAAGAAGGCGCGCGACTTCGGCGAGGCCGTCTCCGACGGGTACCGCCAGCGCGAGGCCGAGCTGCGGTCCGCCATCGACGGCGACTGAGCGCCCGTCCCCTCTTCCGACCTCGCCTCCTCGCTTCACCCTCGATCGACCGGAAACCATGCAGACTGCTGAAATCCACCGCCGCTGGCTCGACTTCTTCGCCACGCGCGGTCACACCGTCGTTCCGTCCGCCTCGCTCGTCAGCGACGACCCGTCGCTGCTGTTCACGGTGGCCGGGATGGTGCCCTTCGTCCCGTATCTGACCGGTGTCGTCCCCGCGCCGTTCCCGCGCGCGACCAGCGTCCAGAAGTGCATCCGCACGCTGGACATCGAGGAGGTCGGCAAGACCCCGCGGCACGGCACCTTCTTCCAGATGTGCGGCAACTTCTCCTTCGGCGACTACTTCAAGGAGCAGGCGATCACGTTCGCCTGGGACCTCCTCACCACGGCGGAGGACGAGGGCGGCCTCGGCTTCGACCCGAAGGACCTCTGGGTCACGGTGTACGAGGAGGACGACGAGGCCCGCGAGATCTGGACCCGCGTCGCCGGCCTCCCGGCCGAGCGCATCCAGGGCCTCGGCAAGGACACCAACTACTGGTCGACCGGTCAGCCCGGCCCGGCCGGCCCGTGCTCGGAGATCTTCTTCGACCGTGGCCCGGCGTACGGCATCGACGGCGGCCCGGCGACCGACGACGACCGCTACGTCGAAATCTGGAACCTCGTCTTCATGCAGTATCTGCGCGGCGAGGGCACCGGCAAGAAGGACTTCGACATCCTCGGCGACCTGCCGAAGAAGAACATCGACACCGGCCTCGGGCTGGAGCGCGTCGCGTTCATCAAGCAGGGCGTCGACAACATGTACGAGATCGACCAGGTGCGTCCGGTGCTCGATCGCGCTGCGGAGCTGGCGGGCAAGCCGTACGGCAACGAGGCGCACGAGGACGACGTCCGCCTGCGCGTGGTCGCCGACCACGTCCGCAGCGCCCTGATGCTGATGACAGACGGCGTCACGCCGTCCAACGAGGGCCGCGGCTACGTGCTGCGCCGGCTGCTGCGCCGGACGGTGCGCGCGATGCGCCTGCTCGGCGTCGAGACGGCGACTTTCCCGCAGCTGTTCCCGGCCTCCCGCGACGCCATGAAGGCGGCGTACCCCGAGGTGGAGGCCGAGTTCAGCCGCACCTCGCAGCTCGCGTACGCGGAGGAGGAGACCTTCCTGCGCACTCTCGCGTCCGGCACGAGCATCCTCGACACGGCGGTCGCGAACACCAAGGGCGCGGGCAAGGACGAGCTGGCCGGTGACACGGCGTTCCTGCTGCACGACACCTACGGCTTCCCGATCGACCTGACCTTGGAGATGGCGGAGGAGGCCGGCCTCAGCGTGGACCGCGCCGCGTTCGACACGCTCATGGCCGACCAGCGCGCCCGCGCGAAGGCCGACGCCAAGGCGAAGAAGACCGCTCTGGCGGACCTGTCGGTCTACAGCGCGTTCCGCGCGCAGGGCGAGACGGTCTTCACCGGCTACACCGACCTCGAGACGGAGTCGAGCGTGCTCGGCCTGATCGTGGACGGCCGGTCCGTGAACGTCGCGCGCGAGGGTCAGGTCGCGGAGATCATCCTCGGCGCGACCTCCCTCTACGCGGAGTCCGGCGGCCAGGACGCCGACGCGGGCACGATCGTGGGCCCGGGCTACGAGCTCGACGTACTCGACGTGCAGAAGCCGGTGAAGGGCCTGATCAGCCACAAGGTGCTCGTGCGCAGCGGCGAGGTCGGCGTCGGCTCCCCGGCGACGAGCCTCGTGGACGCGGAGTACCGCCGCGGAGCCAAGCAGGCGCATTCGGGCACGCACATCATCCACGCGGCGCTGCGCCAGGTGCTGGGCCCGAACGCCCACCAGTCCGGCTCGTTCAACAAGGCCGGCTACCTCCGGCTCGACTTCTCCTGGAACCAGGCGCTGTCGCCGGAGACCCGCAGCGAGATCGAGGAGATCTCCAACAACGCGATCCGCGACAACCTCCAGGTGACGACGCGCGAGCTGCCGCTCGCCGAGGCCAAGGCGCTCGGCGCGATGGCGTTGTTCGGCGAGAAGTATGGGGACGTCGTGCGCGTCGTCGACATCGGCGGACCGTGGTCGCGCGAGCTCTGCGCTGGCACGCACGTGACGACCAGCTCGGAGATCGGGATGATCAACCTGGTCAGCGAGTCGTCGGTCGGCTCAACCAACCGGCGCGTGGAGTCGCTGGTCGGCCTGGAGGCCTTCCAGGACCTCGCGGTCGAGCGCACGATCGTGTCCCAGCTCTCCGGCGCGCTCAAGACGCCGCGCGAGCAGCTGCCCGAGAAGATCGCCGACCTGATGGCGAGCCTCAAGGCGGCGGAGAAGCGCATCCAGGCGTTCGAGGCCCGCGCGGTGCTCGACAAGGTGCCCGCTCTGCTGGAGTCCGCCTCCCGCCGGGGTGCGGTCACCGTTGTGGCGGAGGACGCCGGCGCGCTGAACTCCGCGGACGACCTGAGGCTGCTGGTGACGACCGTGCGCGAGCGACTGGGCTCGGACGCGGCGGCCGTCGCGCTCGCGGCGCGCGCGGCGGGCAAGCCCGTCGTGATCGTGGCGACCAACCAGGCCGCCCGTGACGCCGGCGTGAACGCGGGCGCGCTCGCGAAGACGGCGTCCGGCGTGCTGGGCGGCGGCGGCGGCGGCAAGGCGGACCTCGCGCAGGGCGGCGGCACGGACGCCGAAGCCATCCCGGCGGCGCTCTCCGCGGTGGTCGCGGCGATCGGCTGACACGTGCGGAGCGGAGTGCGGCTCGGCATCGACGTCGGGAAGGTGCGCATCGGCGTGAGCCGGTCCGACCTCCATGGCGTCCTGGCGACTCCGGTGGAGACGGTCGCACGCTCCGAGGATGCTGCGGATCGGCGCAGGATCGCGGAGATTGTGACCGAACTCGGAGTTTTCGAGATTATCGTCGGGTTGCCTCTGGCGCTCTCGGGCGCGCACACCGCGTCGACGGCGGATGCCGTCGCCTTCGCGGAAGCGCTCGACGCCGAGGTGGACGTCCCGGTGCGGTTGGTGGACGAACGGCTCTCGACCGTCTCGGCCCATTCGGCGCTCCGGGCGTCGGGCAAGAACTCGAAAAGCGCGCGTCCGGTGGTGGATCAGGTAGCCGCCACGATAATTTTGCAGCACGCCCTCGACGCGGAGCGCGCTTCAGGCCGTCCGCCGGGCCAACCCGTCGAACCGAGCATTGGACACTAGTTTGTCGCAGAACCCGCAGGAGAAGCCGGAGCCGCCCGTCTTCCCCGCCGTGAACCGGCAGCAGCCGCTGACCAGGCGCGAGGCGCGTGAGGCCAGGGAGGCACGGGAGGCGCAGGAAGCTCTGGCGGGGCAGAAAGCTCCCGCGCCGCAGGAAGGACGGGATGCCGACGCCCGTCACCCGCAGACCCCGGGTCCGTGGACGCCGCCTCCCGCCGAGACCCCGGTGAACCGGCAGACCCTCGCCGGATTGGATTTCGACTCCGTGGTGACCGGTCCCGTGCCGGTCGACACGACCGAGGCCGATGAGCGCGAGACCGTCGCCGTGGCCGCGCGTCACGAGGCCGCCCACGGGGGCGAGAAGCGTGACCAGCACCGGTTCGACGACCCGGCGCACGCGATCTTCGCGCCGCTCGCCGACGACGCCGCACGCCGTGCGGATGGTGGCCACGGCTCTCCGCTCGCCTGGCGCCAGCAGAACTACGTCTCGCACGAGCCGCCGCGCAAGCGCAAGCGGCGCTGGGTGAAGCGGCTCGTCATCACCCTCGTGGTCGTGCTCGTCCTCGGCGGCCTTGCGGCGGGTGGCTTCATGGCGTTCCAGCCCCAGGTCGCGGCGCTGGTCGCGAAGGTGATGCCCCAGGACGACGACTACCAGGGCACCGGCACCGGGTCTGTGACGTTCACGATCAAGTCGGGTGACGACGGCAGCGCCATCGCCACGAACCTGCAGAAGGCCGGCGTGACGAAGAGCTACGACGCCTTCTACTCGCTGCTGCTGCGTCAGCAGCCGCAGGTGGTCTGGCAGCCCGGCGTGTTCAAGCTGGCCAAGCAGATGAGTGCGAAGGCCGCGCTCACCGCGCTGCAGGACCCGGCCTCCCGGATGCAGAACACCGCGGTGATCCCGGAGGGCACGGCGGAGAAGGACGCGCTGCAGACGGTCGCCGACGCGACGAAGATCCCGCTGGCCGAGCTGCAGCAGGCCGCGGCGAACCCGGCCGAGTTCGGGGTGCCCGCGCAGGCGAAGACCCTGGAGGGCTTCCTGTTCCCTGCGACGTACACGTTCCCGCCCGGCATCTCGGCGCACGACGCGATCAAGACCATGGTCGACCGTTCCTTCCAGTCGCTCGACGAGGCCGGCGTGCCGGTCGCCGACCGCTGGAACACGGTGGTCCTCGCCTCGATCGTGCAGCGCGAGGCCGGCCTCAAGGACGACTTCCCGAAGGTCGCACGTGTGTTCCTCAACCGCCTCGCCCAGGGCTGGGACCTCCAGTCGGACGCGACCGTCGCCTACGGGACCGGCCACACCGACCGCGTCGCGACCACCGACGCCGAGCGCGCGGACGCGTCGAACCCGTATAACACGTACGCCCACCCCGGCCTCCCGGTCGGGCCCATCTCGAACCCCGGCGACCTCGCGTTCAACGCGGTGATGCACCCGGCGGACGGGACCTGGATGTACTTCGTGACCTGGAACCTCAAGACCGGCGAGACGATCTTCTCGACCACCCAGGCCGAGCACGACGCCGCGGTCGAGAAGTGGCAGCAATGGATGAAGGACAACCCCGGCTATGAGTGACGAACCGAAGTCCCGGCCCACCGCGAAGCCCCGTAAGCCCCGCGCGCAGGGGACGAAGGGGGCGCCCGCGGACGCGCTCGACTCCTCCGTGGAGAACGGGGTCTCCGAGGCGTCGGCCGAAGGACTGATCGCCGAGCTGGTGGAGGCCGAGCGCGAGGCGGAGGCCGAAGAAGCCGCGATCGCGGAGGCCGAGGAGGCCGCCGACAGCGAGGAGCCGCGCGACGAGGTCGAGCCCGAGGTCGAGCCCGAGCCTGAGGTCGTCGAGGTCGTCGAGGTCGAGCAGGTCATCGAGACCGTAGACGAGGATGGCGTGATCGAGGTCGAGGAGGTCGACGAGGTCGTCGTCGAGGTCGCGCCGCCGGCCACCGCCTCCCGCCGGCTGGCCGTGCTCGGCTCGCCGATCGGGCACTCGAAGTCGCCGGCTCTGCACCGGGCCGCCTACGACGCCCTCGGGCTGGACTGGTCGTACGACCAGCTCGACGTGGCGGAGGACGGGCTCGCGGACTTCATCGACGGACTGGGCGAGGAGTGGCGCGGCCTGTCGCTGACGATGCCGCTCAAGCAGGCCGTGATCCCGCTGCTGACCGAGACCGACCGGGTCGCGGAGCAGACCGGCGCGGCCAACACCGTGCTGCTCGACGGGGACGACCTCCGCGGGTTCAACACCGATGTCGCCGGCATCGTCCGCGCGCTCTCGGCCGCTGGGCTGGCGAGCGCACGCTACGTGCACGTCCTCGGCGGGGGTGCGACCGCCGCGTCCGCGCTGGTCGCCGCGGCCGAGCTCGGGGCCGAGCGCGTGGACGTGCACGTCCGCGACCTGCAGAAGAGCGTCTGGCTGGAGCCGCTCGCCCACCAGCTCGGGCTGATGATCCGCATCCGGTCGTTCGCGCAGGCCGACCGGTCGCTCGACGTCCCGGAGCTCGTGATCAGCGCCCTGCCCGGCGGTGCCACCACGGAGGCGCTCTACACGGACTCGACCCGCCGCAAGGCGGTGCTGCTCGACGTGGCGTACGACCCGTGGCCGAGCGTGCTCGCGACGACCTGGCAGGCCGTCGGCGGCCGGGTGGTCTCCGGGCTGGCGATGCTCGCGCACCAGGCGCTGCTGCAGGTGCGGATCTTCGTGTCCGGCGACGTGCTGCAGCCGCTGCCCGATGAGGAGGGCGTGCTGGAGGCCATGCTCGCCGCGGTCGGCATCGACGCGGAGGGGGCGCCCGTCGGCGACGGCTCCGTCGAGGGCGAAGCGGAATAGGCCGACCACTGCCGCAGCGGCCGCTTCCGGCGTAACGGCGGGAGGCGGGCCCCCGTCGCTGTGCCAGAATCGAAGCATGCTTCGTTGGCTCACGGCCGGGGAATCCCACGGTCCCGAACTCATCGCCGTCCTCGAGGGGCTCCCCGCGGGCGTCCCCGTCTCCCTGGACGCCGTCCGCGCCGATCTGGCCCGCCGCAAGCTGGGCTATGGCCGCGGTGCGCGCATGAAGTTCGAGCAGGACGCGCTGGAGGTCTCCGGCGGCGTCCGGCACGGCCTGAGCCTCGGCAGCCCGATCGCGCTGCGCATCGGCAACACCGAGTGGCCCAAGTGGGTCGACGTGATGAGCGCCGAGCCGGTCGACCCGGAGAAGCTCGCCAGCGGTCGCGGCGCCGCGCTGACCCGCCCGCGCCCCGGTCACGCCGACCTGGTCGGCATGCAGAAGTACGGTTTCGACGAGGCCCGTCCGGTGCTGGAGCGCGCGAGCGCCCGGGAGACCGCGGCCCGGGTCGCGCTCGGCGCCGTCGCGCGCTCGTTCCTCGCCGAGCTCGGCATCACGCTGGTCAGCCACACGCTGTCGATCGGACCCGTCCGCGTGCCCGAGGACGCCCCGCTGCCCACGCCGGCCGATGTCGCCGCGCTCGACGCCGACCCGCTGCGCTGCTTCGACCCCGCCACCTCCGAGCGGATGGTCGCCGAGGTGGACGACGCCCACAAGGAGGGCGACACCCTCGGCGGTGTCGTGGAGGTGCTCGCCTACGGCCTCCCGCCGGGGCTCGGCTCGCACGTGCACTGGGACCGCCGCCTCGACGCGCAGCTCGCCGCCGCGCTGATGGGCATCCAGGCGATCAAGGGCGTGGAGGTCGGCGACGGCTTCCTGACCACCACCCGGCGCGGCTCGCAGGCGCATGACGAGCTCGTCACCGAGGAGGGCGCCATCCAGCGCACCAGCGATCGTGCCGGCGGCACGGAGGGCGGCATGAGCACCGGCAGTGTGCTCCGTGTGCGCGCGGGCATGAAGCCGATCGCCACGGTCCCGCACTCGCTGCGCACCATCGACGTCGCGACCAGTGAGGCCGCGCCCGCGCACCACCAGCGCTCCGACGTCTGCGCGGTCCCCGCGGCCGGCGTGGTCGCGGAGGCCATGGTCGCGCTCGTGCTCGCGAACGCCGTGCTGGAGAAGTTCGGCGGCGACTCCGTCACCGAGACGGCGCGCAACCTCCGCGGGTACCTCGACAACATCCCGCAGAATCTGGCGACGGAGCGCGTCAGCGCGCCGTACGCCTGAGTCCGGTGACGATCGTCCTGATCGGCCCACCCGCAGCGGGCAAGACGCGGCTGGGCAAGCGCCTCGCCCGGCGGCTCGGCCTCCCGTTCGTCGACACCGACGCGGTCGTGGTCGCCGGGCACGGGGCCATCGCCGACATCTTCGCGGAGCACGGCGAGCCCTACTTCCGCGCCCTCGAACGGGCCGCGGTCGCCGAGGCGGTCGCCCGGCCCGGCATCGTCTCGCTGGGCGGGGGAGCGGTGCTCGACCCGGACACGCAGGCGGACCTCGCGGCGACGCGGGTCGTCCTGCTCACCGTCCGGCCGGAGGCCATCGCCTCCCGGATCACCAACCGCAAGCGCCCGCTGGTCACCGACCTGGAGTCGTGGACGCGGCTCGTGGAGGCGCGCACCCCGCT
Source organism: Leifsonia sp. Soil_N53 (assembly GCF_057655165.1). Classification (NCBI taxonomy): domain Bacteria; kingdom Bacillati; phylum Actinomycetota; class Actinomycetes; order Micrococcales; family Microbacteriaceae; genus Leifsonia; species Leifsonia sp. Soil_N53. The sequence goes on along the minus strand of NZ_JBDGMM010000064.1, from coordinate 365,205 downwards.
GTACCAGTCGCTCGCGGACTACACCGCTGACACCTCGACCCGGCCGATCGAGACCATCGTCGAGGAGATCGCGCGCTGGGTGGAAGGCGGCCGCAGCACCGAACAAGGAGAGTCATGACCGACCAGCCCACCGAGATCCTCGTCGCCGGCGCGAACCAGTACCCGGTCGTCATCGGGCGCGGCCTCCGGTTCGGCCTCGCCGCACACCTCGGCAGCGGTGTGAACAAGGTGCTCGTCGTGCACCCGCCGACCCTCGGCGCCGCCGCGGCGGAGCTGCGCGAGTCGCTCGTCGGCCAGTACGAGGTGCTGCTCGCCGAGGTCCCGGACGCGGAGGCCGCGAAGCGCGTGGAGGTCGCGTCGTTCCTGTGGGGGATCATGGGCCAGGCCGACTTCACCCGGTCGGACGCGGTCGTCGGCTTCGGCGGTGGCGCGGTAACCGACCTGGCGGGCTTCGTCGCGGCCACCTGGCTGCGCGGCGTGCGCCTGGTGCAGGTGCCGACGACGCTGCTCGGGATGGTGGACGCGGCGGTCGGAGGCAAGACCGGCATCAACACCGCCGAGGGCAAGAACCTGGTCGGCGTCTTCTACGCGCCGGCCGCGGTGATCTGCGACCTGGACACGCTCACCTCGCTCGGCCGCAACGAGCTCCTCGCGGGCTTCGCCGAGGTCGTCAAGTACGGCTTCATCGCCGAACCGGAGATCCTGGACATCGTCGAGCGGGACGTCGATGTCGCGACCGACCCGGAGTCGCCGGAGTTCCGCCGCCTGGTCGAGCTGTCCGTCGGGATCAAGGCCCGGGTGGTGGGGGAGGACTTCACCGAGCAGGGCCTCCGCGAGATCCTCAACTACGGCCACACCCTCGGCCACGCGATCGAGCACGCCGAGCGCTACCAGTGGCGGCACGGCGCCGCGGTCTCGGTCGGGATGGTCTACGCCGCCGAGCTCGGCCGGCTGAGCGGCCGGCTGAGCGACGAGGCCGTGGACCGGCACCGGCGCATCCTGGAGTCGCTCACGCTGCCGACCAGTTACCCGCTCGGCCGCTGGCAGACCCTGCTGGCGACCATGCAGCGCGACAAGAAGGCGCGCGGCAGCCTGCTGCGGTTCATCGTGCTGGACGACATCGGGCGGCCGACCGTGCTCGCCGGGCCGGACCAGAGCCTCCTGTTCGCCGCCTACCAGGAGGTGGGCTCCTGATGGCCAAGACCGTCGTGCAGAAGCTGCTCCTGAAGGCGGGCGACGCCCTGAGCCTCGTCGGGGCCGGAGAGGACGAGCGCGTCGTGCTCGGCGCCCTGCCGGACGGCGTGACGGAGGTCGATCCGGGGGAGGCCGTGGTGTCCGTGACGTTCGTGCGCACCCGCGACGAGCTCCTGGCGCGGTTCGGGGCCGAACTGCCCGCGCTCGCCGGCGCCCGCGCGGTCTGGTTCCTCTACCCGAAGGGCGGCAAGGCCGACTTCAATCGGGACACCTTCATCCGGGAGGCCGGAGCGTTCGGCTGGCGCGCGATCAGCAATGTCGCCGTCGACGACGTCTGGTCGGCGGTGCGCGTCCGTCCGCTCGCCGACGGCGAAGCGCCGGTAGGGTGAGCGGCATGAGTGCAGTCCTCGTCCTGAACGGTCCCAACCTCGGCCGGCTCGGCACCCGCGAGCCGGACGTCTACGGCGCGGGAACGCTCGACGACCTCCGCGCGGAACTGCAGCGCGACGCCCCCGACGCGGTGATCGACCTCCGCCAGACCGACGTCGAGGGGGAGTTGCTCGGCTGGCTGCACGAGGCCGCGGACTCCGGCGCCCCGGTCATCCTCAACGCGGGCGCGTGGACCCACTACTCCTACGCGCTGCGGGATGCGGTCTCGCTCGTGACGAAGGCCGGCGGCACCGTCATCGAGGTGCACCTGTCCAACCCGCACGCCCGCGAGGAGTTCCGGCACACCAGTGTGATCAGCGCGGTCTCGACCGGTGTCATCGCCGGTTTCGGGTTCGAGTCGTACCGGCTCGCTCTGGCGTTCATTCGCCGAAACGCGCGCTGACGTCTAGAATCTTCTGGGGCTCCGTACGCCGGGCCCGTCGTGGACGGCGAGGGGCGCCGGATCCACCCGAATCTTCCGCAAACCGAATGGAACTCTGGCATGGCATCGACCGCTGACATCAAGAACGGCATCGTCCTCAACATCGACGGACAGCTCTGGAGCGTCATCGAGTTCCAGCACGTCAAGCCGGGCAAGGGTGGAGCGTTCGTCCGCACGAAGCTGAAGAACGTCACGACCGGCAAGACCGTCGACCGCACCTACAACGCCGGGGCGAAGATCGACATCACCAACGTCGACCGCCGCGAGTACCAGTACCTGTACCAGGACGGCGCCGACTTCGTCTTCATGGACACCAGCGACTACGACCAGATCACCATCAGCGGCACGGTCGTCGCCGACGCCGCCAACTTCATGCTGGAGAACCAGAACGTGACGGTCGCGCTGCACGAGGGCTCGCCGCTCTACGTCGAGCTGCCCGCCTCGGTCGTCCTGGAGATCACCTACACCGAGCCCGGCCTGCAGGGCGACCGCTCCACCGGCGGCACCAAGCCGGCGACCGTGGAGACCGGCTACCAGATCCAGGTCCCGCTGTTCCTCGAGACCGGCACCAAGGTCAAGGTCGACACCCGCACCGGCGACTACCTCGGCCGCGTCAACGACTAGTGAGCGCCCGGACCAAGGCGCGCAAGCGCGCGCTCGATGTGCTGTTCAGCGCCGACCTGCGCCAGCTGACCCTGCCGCAGGCGCTGGCCACCGAGGCGGAGCGCGCCGCCAACGAGCCGACTCGTGAGGCCTCCTGGCTGTACGCGCGCGAGATCGTGGACGGCGTGATCGACCACCAGGACGAGATCGACGAGCAGATCGAGACGTACGCGCAGGGCTGGACGCTGGCGCGCATGCCCGCCGTCGACCGCGCCATCCTGCGCATCGGCGTCTGGGAGCTGCTGTTCAACGACGAGGTGCCGGACGGCGTGGCGATCTCGGAGGCCGTGGAGGCCGCGACCGTGCTGTCGACGGACGACTCCGCCGGATTCGTGAACGGCCTGCTGGCGAAGATCGCGCAGAACCGGCCGCAGCGCGCATGAGTGCGACGCGCCGGCTCCGCCGGATCGTCGCCGCTGTCGCCCTGGCGGTCGCGGTGACCGCGGGCGTCGCCTCCTGCTCGCTGCTCGGCGGCAACTCGAACGTCCCGGTCGCGACCGCCAAGCCGGCCACCGGGACCGACGGCGCCGCCAACTTCGACGGCGGTTTCATCTCGGCGGGGTCCGGCTCGAAGAAGGTCGACATCTGGTTCGACGCGATGTGCCCGGTGTGCGGCGCCTTCGAGAAGACGAACGGCGAGACGCTGGCGAAGGCCGTCGCAGACGATTCGATCACCCTCCGGCTGCACCCGCTGACGTTCCTGGACCGGGCCTCGAACGGCACCGGCTACTCCACGCGCGCGGCCGCGGCGCTCGTCTGCGTGGCCGTGCACGACCCGGAGCGGGCGCTCGACTACTACCAGGCGCTGTTCACGAACCAGCCCGAGGAGAACTCCAGCGGACTGACCGACACGGAGCTCGCCAAGCTCGCGACCGACCTCGGCATCGCGGACATCGGCGACTGCATCGACCGCAGCGGCCCGTACCAGGCGTGGGCGCAGGCCAACACCGCCCACTCCCAGACCGGTCCGATCGAGGTCGACGGCACGAAGGTGCTCGACAACATCCAGGGCACGCCGACGGTCATCGTGAACGGCAAGCAGTACACCGGGTCGATCAGCGACGAGAAGGAGTTCGCGAGCTTCCTCGGTCGGTGAGCGCCGGAGTCCCTGCTAGGCTCGACCCAATTGGCATCCTTTAACAGCCGTCCTGCGAGGCGGGGAAGGAGGTCGGCATGACAGCGCGTACCGTGCTGCAGCAGGCTGACATCGCCCGGGCGTTGACTCGGATCTCCCACGAGATCCTGGAGTCCAACCGGGGAACGAACGACCTGGTGATCCTGGGCATCCCGACGCGCGGCGTCGTCCTCGCCCGGCGGATCGCCGAGAACATCCAGCGGATCGAGCCGGACTCGGTCGCGTCGCCCGACGACATCGTCGGCTCGCTCGACGTGACGATGTACCGCGACGATCTGTCGCGGCATCCCACCCGGGCGCCGCAGCCGACCTCGCTGCCGGGGCCGATCGACGGGCGGACCGTGGTCCTGGTGGACGACGTGCTGTTCTCCGGCCGCACCATCCGGGCCGCGCTCGACGCGCTCAGCGACCTGGGCAGGCCCCGGGCCGTCCGGCTCGCCGTGCTGGTCGACCGCGGCCACCGCGAGCTGCCGATCCGCGCGGACTTCGTCGGCAAGAACCTGCCGTCGGCGGCGTCCGAGCGGATCTTCGTGCGGCTCGACGAGGTCGACGGCGAGGAGTCCGTGACGATCGAGGAGGCGTCGGCATGAGGCACCTGCTGAGCACCAAGACCCTGTCGCGCGGCGACGCGATCACCCTGCTCGACGTCGCCGAGGACATGGCGGACGTGCAGGACCGCGAGGTCAAGAAGCTCCCGACGCTGCGCGGCAAGACGGTCGTCAACCTGTTCTTCGAGGACTCCACCCGCACGCGCATCTCGTTCGAGGCGGCGGCGAAGCGGCTGTCGGCGGACGTCATCAACTTCTCCGCCAAGGGGTCCAGCGTCTCCAAGGGCGAGAGCCTGAAGGACACCGCGCAGACGCTGGCGGCGATGGGCGCGGACGCGGTCGTCGTGCGGCACAGCGCCTCCGGGGCGCCGTTGACCCTGGCGACCAGCGGCTGGATCGACGCGGGCGTGCTCAACGCCGGCGACGGCACCCACGAGCACCCGACCCAGGCGCTGCTCGACGCCTTCACCATGCGGCGCCGGCTGCACGGCCGCGCCTCCCGCGGCCGCGACCTCGACGGCGTGACGGTGACCATCGTCGGCGACATCCTGCACTCGCGGGTGGCCCGGTCCAACGTGTGGCTGCTGCAGACGCTCGGCGCGCGAGTGGACCTGGTCGCCCCGCCGACGCTCCTGCCGGTCGACGTGTCGAGCTGGCCGGCCGCCATCGGCTACGACCTGGACGCGGCGATCGACGCCCGGCCCGACGTCGTGATGATGCTCCGCATCCAGGGCGAGCGGATGCGCGCGGCCTACTTCCCGTCCGAGCGCGAGTACGCGCGGCGCTGGGGCCTCGACGACGAACGGCTGGCGCGTCTCGGGGCCGATAGCATTGTGATGCACCCGGGACCGATGAACCGCGGGCTGGAGATCTCGGCGGCCGCCGCCGACTCGCCGCGGTCGACGGTGCGGGAGCAGGTCGCCAACGGCGTGTCCGTGCGAATGGCCGCGCTGTACCTGCTGCTGTCCGGAGGCGACAACAGTTCCCAGACGATGAACGATGGTGGTGTGCGATGAGCGAGAGTGCGACGCAGAAGTTCTTGATCCGCGGCGCGACTCTGGCCGACGGAAGCCGCACCGACCTGCTCCTCGCCGGCGGCCGGATCGCCGCCACCGGCCGGGATGCGTCCGACGCGGGCGCGACCGTGATCGACGCGGACGGCCTGATCGCCCTCCCCGGCCTGGTCGACCTGCACACCCACCTGCGCGAGCCCGGCTACGAGCAGAGCGAGACTGTCCTCACCGGCACGCGCGCCGCGGCGGCGGGAGGCTTCACCGCGGTCTTCCCGATGGCGAACACCTCCCCGGTCGCCGACACCGCCGGCGTCGTGGAGCAGGTGCTCCGGCTCGGTGAGGCCGCGGGCTACGCGACCGTGCAGCCGATCGGCGCCGTGACCGTCGGCCTCGCGGGCGAGCAGCTCGCCGAGCTCGGCGCGATGGCCGACTCCCGCGCCAAGGTGCGGGTCTTCTCCGACGACGGAAAGTGCGTGTCCGACCCGCTGCTGATGCGCCGGGCCCTGGAGTACGTCAAGGCGTTCGGCGGTGTGATCGCGCAGCACGCGCAGGAGCCGCGGCTCACCGAGGGCGCCCAGATGAACGAGGGCGCGCTGTCCGGCGAGCTCGGCCTGACCGGCTGGCCGGCCGTGGCCGAGGAGTCGATCATCGCCCGTGATGTGCTCCTCGCCGAGCACGTCGGCTCCCGCCTGCATGTCTGCCACGTGTCGACGGCCGGCTCGGTCGACGTCATCCGCTGGGCGAAGGCGCGCGGCGTCGACGTCACGGCCGAGGTGACGCCGCACCACCTGCTGCTGACCGAGGAGCTCGCCTCCGGGTACGACTCCCGCTACAAGGTGAACCCTCCGCTGCGCCGCGCGGAGGACGTGGAGGCGCTGCGCGCCGGCCTCGCGGACGGGACGATCGACATCGTCGCCACCGACCACGCGCCGCACCCGGTGGAGTCCAAGGACTGCGAGTGGGACGCTGCGGCCTTCGGGATGGTGGGGCTGGAATCCGCACTCTCGGTCGTGCAGGCCTCTGTGGTCGACAACGGTCTGCTCGGCTGGACGGACATCGCCCGGGTGCTCTCGGCGACTCCGGCCCGCATCGGCCGCCTGGACGGCCACGGCCTCCCGCTGGAGACCGGCTCGCCTGCCGAGCTGTTCCTCTACGACCCGACGGCCTCGCGGGAGTTCACGACCGGCGACCTCGCGGGCAAGGGCGTCAACTCGCCCTACCTGTCGATGACGCTGCCCGGACGGGTGCTGGCGACCTTCCACCGCGGCTACGCGACCGTGCTCGACGGTGCCGTGGTCGAGGAGCTGGAGGCCGCACGTGGATAAGCTCCTGCCCACCATCGGCATCCTGCTCGTCGTCATCGTCGTGCTGGCGCTCGCGCTGGTCGGCTGGCGCCGGCGCGTGCGGCGCGACGCCCCGGCGGGCGGCGGCTACCCGGCGCCGGCGACGGCGGCGGCGGTGACCGCGGCCTCCGACGTGCTCTACGTCGCGACGACCAAGGCCGGCGAGTCCCTGGAGCGCCTGGCGCTGCCCGGGTTGTCGTATCGCGGCAAGGGCACCGTCGAGGTCTCCGCCGACGGCGTGCAGCTGCGCGTGACGGGGGAGCAGCCGGTCTTCATCCCGGCGTCGGCGCTCACCGGCGTCGGCGCGGCGACGGTCACGATCGACCGGGTCGTGGAGCGGGACGGCCTGCTCCGGCTCGGCTGGACCACCAGCGGCGGCGCGGCCGCCGACAGCTACTTCCGGGTCGTGGACCCGGCCGGCCGCGGCCTCCTGACCGCGGCCGTGGAAGACATCCTCCCGGGCGGTTCGACGCCCGAGGCAACAACGGACAGTACTAACCCCGAAGATTGGGAGGTGTGACGTGGCTGCAGCAGAACCTGCCGTGCTCGTCCTCGAAGACGGGAAGCGCTACGTGGGCCGGGCCTACGGCGCCCGCGGGCGGACGCTCGGCGAGGCGGTCTTCGCCACCGGCATGACCGGCTACCAGGAGACCCTGACCGACCCGTCGTACGCGGGGCAGATCGTCCTGATGACGGCGCCGCACATCGGCAATACCGGCACGAACGACGAGGACATGGAGTCCCGCCGGATCTGGGTGGACGGCTTCGTCGTCCGCGAGCCCAGCCGGGTGGTGTCCAACTTCCGCGCTCAGCGCAGCCTGGACGACGACCTCGTCGAGCAGGGCGTCGTCGGCATCAGCGGCATCGACACCCGCGCCGTGACCCGCCACATCCGCTCGACGGGCGCCATGCGCGCCGGGATCTTCTCCGGCGGCGACTTCGGGCTGAGCGACTCCGAGCAGCTCGAGCTGGTGCTCTCCGGCGCGAAGATGTCCGGCCGCAACCTGTCGGCCGAGGTCTCCACCGTCGAGCCGTACACGGTCCCCGCGGTCGGGGAGCGCGTCGGCTCGGTCGCGGTGCTCGACCTGGGCGTCAAGAAGTCCACGCTCGACAACCTCGCCGCGCGCGGGCTGGACGTGCACGTCCTCCCGCAGCAGGTGACCGCCGAGCACGTGCTCAGCCTGAAGCCGTCCGCGCTGTTCTTCTCGAACGGCCCCGGCGACCCGCAGGCCTCCGACAAGCATGTCGCTCTGCTCCAGGAGACGCTGCGCGCCGGGCTGCCGTACTTCGGCATCTGCTTCGGCAACCAGCTCCTCGGCCGCGCGCTCGGCCTGACGACCTACAAACTGCCGTTCGGCCACCGCGGGATCAACCAGCCCGTGCTCGACAAGCGCACCGGCCGGGTGGAGATCACCGCCCAGAACCACGGCTTCGCGGTCAAGGCGCCGATCGACGCGACCTTCGACTCGCCGGCCGGCTTCGGCCAGGTGGAGGTCAGCCACTTCAGCCTCAACGACAACGTCGTGGAGGGCCTGAACTGCCTCGACATCGACGCGTTCAGCGTGCAGTACCACCCGGAGGCCGCGGCCGGCCCGCACGACGCCAACTACCTCTTCGACCGGTTCCTGGAAATGATTCACGCACGTGAGGCCGGCTCGAACGACGACCAGACCCAGGAAGGCACCGACTGATGCCCAAGCGCGACGACATCCACTCCGTCCTGGTCATCGGGTCCGGCCCGATCGTCATCGGCCAGGCCTGCGAGTTCGACTACTCGGGCACCCAGGCGTGCCGGGTGCTGAAGCAGGAAGGCGTGCGTGTCATCCTGGTCAACTCCAACCCGGCCACCATCATGACCGACCCCGACTTCGCCGACGCCACCTACGTCGAGCCGATCACCTGGGAGGTCATCGAGACCATCATCGCCAAGGAGAAGCCGGACGCGATCCTGCCGACCCTGGGCGGCCAGACCGCGCTCAACGCGGCCATGCAGCTGCACGAGCACGGCATCCTGGAGAAGTACGGCGTCGAGCTGATCGGCGCGAAGTTCGAGGCCATCCAGAAGGGCGAGGACCGCCAGATCTTCAAAGACCTGGTGATCGCCGCCGGCGCCGAGGTGGCGCGCTCGCACATCGCGCACACCGTCGAGGAGGCCCTGGAGTTCGCCGAGGACCTCGGCTACCCGCTGGTCGTCCGCCCGTCGTTCACCATGGGCGGCCTCGGCTCGGGCTTCGCCTACACGCCGGATGACCTGCGCCGCATCGCCGGCGACGGCATCCACCAGAGCCCGACCAGCGAGGTCCTGCTCGAGGAGTCGATCCTCGGCTGGAAGGAGTACGAGCTCGAGCTGATGCGCGACACCTCCGACAACACGGTGGTCGTCTGCTCGATCGAGAACGTCGACCCGGTCGGCGTGCACACCGGCGACTCGATCACCGTCGCGCCCGCGCTGACGCTGACCGACCGCGAGTACCAGAAGCTGCGCGACATCGGCATCGACATCATCCGCGCGGTCGGCGTCGACACCGGCGGCTGCAACATCCAGTTCGCGGTGGACCCGGAGAACGGCCGGATCATCGTCATCGAGATGAACCCGCGCGTCTCGCGGTCGTCGGCGCTGGCGTCGAAGGCCACCGGCTTCCCGATCGCGAAGATCGCCGCGAAGCTCGCGATCGGCTACCGGCTCGACGAGATCCCCAACGACATCACCCGGGTGACCCCGGCGAGCTTCGAGCCGACGCTCGACTACGTCGTGGTCAAGGTGCCGCGGTTCGCGTTCGAGAAGTTCCCTGCCGCCGACCCGACGCTGACCACCACCATGAAGTCGGTGGGCGAGGCGATGGCGATCGGCCGCAGCTTCACGAGCGCGCTGCAGAAGGCGCTGCGCTCGCTGGAGAAGCGCGGCTCGTCGTTCCACTGGGGCCAGGAGTCCCGCACCGTGGAGCAGCTGCTGGAGTCGATCGCGACGCCGACGGACGGCCGGATCGTGGACGTCCAGCAGGCGCTGCGCCTGGGCGCGACGCCGGAGCAGGTGTTCGAGGCCACCAAGATCGACCCCTGGTTCATCGACCAGATCGTGCTGATCAACGAGGTCGCCGAGCAGCTCCGCGACGCCGAGACGCTCGACACCGACACCCTCCGCTACGCCAAGGACCACGGCTTCTCGGACGCCCAGATCGGCGAGCTGCGCGGCTTCGGCGAGGCGGACGTGCGCGAGGTGCGGCACATCCTCGGCGTGCGCCCGGTCTACAAGACGGTGGACACCTGCGCGGGCGAGTTCCCGGCGCTCACGCCGTACCACTACTCCAGCTACGACGAGGAGACCGAGGTCGCCCCGAGCGACAGCCGCAAGGTCGTCATCCTCGGCTCCGGCCCGAACCGCATCGGCCAGGGCGTCGAGTTCGACTACTCGTGCGTGCACGCGTCGTTCGCGCTGCACGACGCCGGGTTCGAGACGATCATGATCAACTGCAACCCGGAGACGGTCTCGACCGACTACGACACCTCCGACCGCCTGTACTTCGAGCCGCTGACGCTGGAGGACGTGCTGGAGGTCATCCACGCCGAGTCGCAGTCCGGCGAGCTGGTCGGCGTGGTCGTGCAGCTCGGCGGCCAGACCGCCCTCGGCCTCGCCAAGGGGCTGGAGGCGGCGGGCGTACCGATTCTCGGCACCACGCCCGAGGCGATCGACCTGGCGGAGGAGCGCGGCCTGTTCGCCGAGATCCTGGAGAACGCCGGCCTGCTGGCGCCGCGCAACGGCACCGCGATCGACTTCCCGAGCGCCGCGCACGCCGCGGAGCAGATCGGCTACCCGGTGCTGGTGCGCCCCAGCTTCGTGCTCGGCGGCCGCGGCATGGAGATCGTCTACGACACCGCCTCGCTCGCGGACTACTTCGAGCGCGTCGCGGGTCAGGGCATCGTCGGCCCGTCGCACCCGCTGCTGGTCGACCGGTTCCTGGACGACGCGATCGAGATCGACGTCGACGCCCTGTTCGACGGCGAGCGGCTCTACATCGGCGGCGTGATGGAGCACATCGAGGAGGCCGGCATCCACTCCGGCGACTCGAGCTGCACCCTGCCGCCGATCACGCTGGGCCGCCGCGAGATCGACCGGGTGCGCGAGGCCACGCTGAAGATCGCCGAGGGCATCGGCGTGCGCGGCCTGCTGAACGTGCAGTTCGCCATCGGCGCGGGTGTGCTCTATGTGCTGGAGGCCAACCCGCGCGCGTCGCGGACCGTGCCGTTCGTCTCGAAGGCGCTCGGCATCCCGCTCGCCAAGGCCGCGTCGCGGATCATGGTCGGCGACACCGTCGCCGGGCTGATCGAGGAGGGCCTGCTGCCGGAGACCGACGGCTCGGTCATCCCGATGGACTCGCCGGTCGCGGTCAAGGAGGCCGTGCTCCCGTTCAAGCGCTTCCGCACCCGCGAGGGCAAGATCGTGGACTCCGTCCTCGGCCCGGAGATGCGCTCGACCGGCGAGGTAATGGGCATCGACCGCGACTTCCCGACCGCGTTCGCCAAGAGCCAGGCCGCGGCCTACGGCGGGATGCCGCTGAAGGGCACCGTGTTCGTCTCGGTCTCCGACCGCGACAAGCGCGCGATCGTCCTCCCGGTGCTCCGGCTGAAGCAGCTCGGCTACGACATCGTCGCGACGGAGGGCACCGCGGAGGTGCTCAACCGCAACGGCATCGCCGCCGGCATCGTGCGCAAGTTCAGCGAGGCGCCGGAGGAGGACTCGGTCGTCGGGCTCATCACCCGCAACGAGGTGGACGTCGTCATCAACACGCCGAGCGGCCGCTCCGCCCGTGCGGACGGGTACGAGATCCGCGCCGCGGCGGTGGCCGGCGACAAGCCGCTGTTCACCACGATCGCCGAGCTGAGCGCCGCCGTCGCGTCGCTCGACGCGGTGCGCGAGGGCTTCGAGGTGACGTCGTTGCAGGAGTACGCACGGCAGAGGGCCGCGCGGGCGTGACGGGCGGGAGCGCCGTGTCGTTCGGCGACAGGCTGGCCGCCGCGTTCGACGCGCGCGGCCGCCTGTGCGTCGGCATCGACCCGCACGCGCACCTGCTGGCGGACTGGGGCCTGCCGGCGACGGCCGACGGCGTGCGCGAGTTCGGCTTGCGCGCGGTGGAGGCCGTCGCCGGCCGGGCCGGGATCGTGAAGCCGCAGGTCGCGTTCTTCGAGCGCTACGGCTCGGCGGGCTACGCGGCTCTGGAGGACGTCATCCGAGCCGCGCGCGACGCCGGCCTCCTGGTCGTCGCCGACGCCAAGCGCGGCGACATCGGCACGAGCGTCGCGGCCTACGCCGAGGCGTGGCTGACCCCCGGCTCGCCGCTGGAGGCCGACGCCATGACCATCGCGGCCTTCCAGGGCGTCGGCTCGATCGCCGAGCCGATGCGGCTGGCCGAGGCGACGGGCAAGGGCCTGTTCGTGCTCGCGGCGACCTCCAACCCGGAGGCCGCCGCCATCCAGCAGGCGGTCGTCGCGGACGGCCCGCGCGCCGGCATGACGGTCGCCCGTGCGATCATCGAAGACGTGCACGCGTTCAACCAGGAGCAGCCTCCGCATCCTTTCGGCACCGTCGGCCTGGTGCTGGGCGCCACGGTCGCCCTGGGCGACTACGGGATCGACACGGCGGACCCGGTGGCGCCGGCCGCCCCGGTGCTCGCGCCCGGCTTCGGCCACCAGGGCGCCCGGGTGGCCGACGTGGAGCGGATCTTCGGGGCGTTCGCGCCCGGAGTGATCGTGAGCGAGTCGCGCGGGCTGCTGAGCGCGGGCCCGGACGGTCTGGCCGGTGCGGTCGCGCGCCGCGCGGAGGAGGTGCGCGCCAGCCATGGCTGAGCCGACCAGCGACACCACCACGCCCTCGCGCCGCCCCGCGCCGCCCGACGTCGACCGGACCGCGGCCTCCGCGGCCGCCGTCGCCGCCCGCCGTGCGCGCGCCGCCGTCAAGAACGCCATCGCCGCACGCGAGATCTCGCCGCTGGTCGTGCTCGACCACGCGACCGCCGCGCCGGACGGCGTCGAAGGCCGGCTGCGCGTCACCGAGTTCCTGCTGAGCGTGCCCGCGATCGGTAGCACCAAGATGCAGGAGGCTCTGCAGCGGCTCGCCATCTCGCCGGCCAAACGGCTCGGCGGGCTCGGCAGGCACCAGCGGCTCAAGCTGCGCGAGTTCCTGATCGACCGCGAGAACCGCGCCGGCCGCCGGCGCAACCAGCTCGTGGTGCTCGCCGGCCCGACCGCGGTCGGCAAGGGAACGGTCTCCACCTACATCCGCGAGAACTACCCCGACGTGCTGCTGTCGGTCTCCGCGACCACGCGTGCGCCGCGGCCCGGCGAGGTGGACGGCGTCAACTACTACTTCGTCGACGACGCCGAGTTCGACCGGATGATCGAGGCAGGCGAGCTCCTGGAGCACGCCACGGTGCACAACGCCTACCGCTACGGCACGCCGCGCGCCCCGATCGAGGCAGCGCTCGACCAGGGCAGGAGCGTCCTGCTGGAGATCGACCTCCAGGGCGCGCGCCAGGTGCGCGAGTCGATGCCGGAGGCGCGGCTGATCTTCCTGCTGCCGCCGACCTGGGATGAGCTGGTCCGCCGCCTGATCGGCCGCGGCACCGAAGAGGCCGCGGAGCAGCAGCGCCGGCTCGAGACCGCGAAGGTGGAATTGGCAGCCCAGGACGAGTTCGACTACCGTGTGGTCAACCACACCGTCGCTGAGGCCGCTCGGGAGGTCGTAGACTTGATGAAGGTCCGCGCGGCGCCGTCGCGCCCGTAGACCGCCAGTCTCTGACAGGACATGTCGCGCCACGTCCGGCGCCACCCGCAGATTTCCGCGCCTCGCACCACGAGCCGGGAGCATGAGAGAGAGGGTTTCCGCATGGCAACCACCAACAACGGCATCATCGACCCGCCCATCGACGAACTCCTGGCCCGCGTCGAGTCCAAGTACGCGCTGGTCATCTTCGCGTCCAAGCGCGCGCGCCAGATCAACGACTACTACGCCGACCTGCACGAGGGCAGCCTGTTCGACAACGTCGGCCCGCTGGTCGACTCGTCCGTCGACGACAAGCCGCTCTCGGTCGCCCTGCACGAGATCAACGAGGACAAGCTCGTCATCAAGCCGCTCGCCGCGGAGTAACCTCCCCGGATCGCCCGGCAGACAGAGAGCCGCCGCAACAGATTCGCTGACACAGCGCGAAACGTACGACCGCAGCCGGGTGCGCCCGGCGTGTGAGGAGATGCCGCCGTGAGCCCACGATTGACCGTCGTCGTCGGAGTGACCGGCGGCATCGCCGCGTACAAAGCCGTCGGCGTCATCCGCGCGCTGGTCCTCGAAGGACACTCGGTGCACGTGGTGGCGACGGAGGCCGCGCTGCGGTTCGTCGGCCGGCCGACGCTCGAGGCGATCAGCCGCAACCCGGTGGCGACCGACCTCTACGAGGGCGTCGCCGAGGTGCGGCACGTCGCCATCGGCCAGTCCGCCGACCTCATCGTGATCGCACCGGCGACGGCGAACACGCTCGCGAAGCTCGCCGCCGGCATCGCCGACGACCTGCTCGGCAACACGGTCCTGGCCTCCACCGCCCCGCTGGTCGTCGCCCCGGCGATGCACACCGAGATGTGGCGCAACCCGGCCACGGTCGCCAACGTCGCCACCCTGCGCAGCCGCGGCGTCACCGTCGTGGGCCCGGCCTCCGGCCAGCTCACCGGCGCCGACTCCGGGCCCGGCCGCATGGAGGAGCCCGACGTCATCGTCCGCGCCGCGCTGCGTGCCGCCGGCCTGTCGCCGCGCCTGGCCGTCTCCGCGGTCCCCGAGCCCGTCGCGGATGTCGTGGTGCTCTCGGAGCGCCGCCGCGCGAACGAGGCCTCCCGGCGACCGCGCGGGGGAGTCGACCTCGCCGGCAAGCGCGTGGTCGTGACCGCGGGCGGCACCCGCGAGCCGCTGGACCCGGTACGCTTCCTCGGCAACCGGTCGAGCGGCCGCCAGGGCGTCGCCGTCGCAGCGGCCGCACAGGCCCGTGGTGCCGACGTCGTGCTCATCGCGGCGCACCTGGAGGTCGATCCGCCCGAGGGCGTCGAGCTCGTCACGGTGCAGACCGCGCTCGAACTGCAGGAGGCCGTCACCACGGCGGCGCAGTCGGCCGACCTGATCGTGATGACCGCGGCCGTGGCCGACTACCGGCCGGCCGAGCTGCGCGACTCCAAGATCAAGAAGTCCGAGGCGGGCGACCGCCTGACCATCGAGCTGGTCGCGAACCCGGACATCCTCGCCGGGCTCTCCGCCGCCAAGCGCGAGGGCCAGGTCGTCGTCGGCTTCGCCGCGGAGACCGAGCCGGACCCGTCGACCCTCATCGAGCTGGGCCGCAGCAAGCTCGCCGCGAAGGGCAGCGACTTCCTCGTCCTCAACCAGGTCGGCTGGGAGCAGGGCTTCGCAACGGAGAGCAACGAGGTCGTGGTCCTCCGCAGGGGCGGCGATATAGTGATGGAGGCCTCGGGGAGCAAGCTGTCGGTGGCCGACCGTATCTTGGACGTCGTCGTCTAGACCTCGACCGGGCCACGGCATCCCTGGCCCCGAACCTCCGCGCCGCGATCAACGATCAGGGAGAACAATGGCAGATCTGCGCCTCTTCACGTCAGAGTCGGTCACGGAGGGACACCCCGACAAGATCTGCGACCAGATCTCCGACAGCATCCTGGATGCCCTGCTCGCGGTGGACCCGCACAGCCGCGTCGCGGTCGAGACGCTGGTCACCACCGGCCTGGTCCACGTCGCCGGTGAGGTGACGACGAAGGGGTACGTCGAGATCCCGGCCCTGGTGCGCGAGAAGATCGTGGAGATCGGCTACGACTCGTCCGATGTGAGCTTCGACGGCACACAGTGCGGCGTCTCCGTCTCGATCGGCGCGCAGTCGCCCGACATCGCCCAGGGCGTAGACAATGCGTTCGAGTCGCGCGCCGAGCAGAGCACCGACGACCTCGACCGCCAGGGCGCGGGCGACCAGGGCATCATGTTCGGGTTCGCCACCACCGAGACGCCGCAGTACATGCCGCTGCCGATCTGGCTGGCGCACCGCCTCGCCGAGCGTCTTGCCGCCGTGCGCAAGGACGGCACGCTCGACTACCTCCGCCCGGACGGCAAGACGCAGGTCACCATCGGCTACGAGGGCTACACGCCGCGCTCGGTGGAGACCGTGGTGCTCTCGACGCAGCACGCCCCGCACGTCTCCAGCGAGCAGCTCCAGGCCGAGGTCATCGAAGAAGTCATCGCCCCGGTCATGCACGCCGCTGGGCTGGAGACCAAGCACATCCGCACCCTCATCAACCCGACCGGCCGGTTCGAGATCGGCGGCCCGAAGGGCGACGCCGGCCTCACCGGGCGCAAGATCATCGTCGACACCTACGGCGGCGCGAGCCGGCACGGCGGCGGCGCGTTCTCGGGCAAGGACCCGTCGAAGGTCGACCGCTCGGCCGCGTACGCGATGCGCTGGGTGGCGAAGAACGCCGTCGCGGCGGGCCTCGCCGACCGGCTCGAGGTGCAGATCGCCTACGCGATCGGCAAGGCCGCCCCGGTCGGGCTCTACGTGGAGTCGTTCGGCACCGGCACCGTGTCCGACGAGCGCATCATCGGCGCCATCCGCGAGGTGTTCGACCTGCGCCCGGCCGCGATCGTGCGCGATCTGGACCTGCTCCGGCCGATCTACGCGCAGACGGCGACCTACGGCCACTTCGGCCGCGAACTCCCCGACTTCACCTGGGAGCGGCTGGACCGCGTCGACGACCTGCGCTCCGCCGCGGGGCTGTAGCGGTGCCGGCGGCCGCGACGGTCGCCCGTGTGGTCCTGGACTCGCCGCTCCCGCAGCTCGACCATCTGTTCGACTACAGCGTCCCGGACGAGCTCGCCGCGCAGGCGGTTCCGGGGGTGCGGGTGCGCGTCCCGCTGCGCTCGGCCGGCCGCGTCGCCGACGGGTACCTGGTGGAGCTCGCCGAGCCCGACGAGGCGTTCTCCGGCACGCTGAGCCCGCTGGAGGCCGTGGTGTCGCCGGTTCCGGTGCTCACCGACTCCGTGTGGCGGCTCGCCCGCCGGCTCGCCGACCGCAGCGCGGGCACGGCCAGCGACATCCTCCGCTTGGCGGTGCCGCCGCGGATGGTGCGGGTCGAGAAGGCGTGGCTGGCGGCGCAGGAGGCCGCGGGTGCTGGGCCCGCCGAGACTGCGGGGGTTGTCGCTGCAGAGCAGTCCGCGCCGTTCCCCGTGCGCGGGTACGGCGCCGGCGTAGTGGAGGCCGCCGTCCTGGCCGGCGAGCGCATCGCCCTGCGGCCGATCCCACGGCTGAGCAGGCTGCCGGACGGCACGTGGGTCGGGGAGTGGGCCATCACGCTCGCGGCGCTGGCGACGGCCACCTGGCGCGGCGGCCGCACCGCCATCCTCGCCGTGCCCGACCACCGCGACCTCGAACAGCTGGCGGCCGCGCTCGCGGCGATCGCTCCGGCCTCCGCCGTGGTCCGCGCGGACGCGTCGCAGTCGAACCCGGAACGGTACAAGGGCTTCCTCGCCGCGCTCTCCGGCGCGCGCATCGTGATCGGCAACCGGTCGGTGGTCTACGCCCCGGCCGCCCGGCTCGGGCTCGTCGCGGTCTGGGAGGACTCCGATCCGCTGCTCGCCGAGCAGCTGAGCCCCTACGTGCACACGCGCGACGCCGCACTGGTGCGCCAGGAGCTGGACGGCGGGGCGCTCGTGCTGAGCGGCCTCGTCCGAAGCGTCGAGACGCAGCGGCTCGTCGAGCTCGGCTGGCTGCGCGACCTCGGGCCGGAGCGGTCGCACACGGCCAAGGTCGTGCTCACCGCCAACCAGAGCGCCGACGAGCCGGCGGCCAGGGCGGCGCGCATCCCGTCGTCGGCGTGGCGGGCGGCCCGGGAGGCGCTGAGCGGCGAGAGCGGGAGGCCGCCCGGCCCGGTGCTCGTGCAGGTGGCCCGGCCCGGCTACGTGCCCGTGCTGAGCTGTGCGAACTGCGGACAGGCGGCGCGCTGCGCCCGCTGCACCGGCCCGCTCGGGCAGCGCAGGGCCGGCGCGACGCCGTCCTGCGACTGGTGCGGCGCCCTGGCGATCGACTGGCACTGCTCGCGCTGCGAGCAGACCAAGCTCCGGATGGTGACGCCGGGCTCTGGCCGGACGGCCGAGGAGCTGGGCCGCGCCTTCCCCGGCACGCGCGTGATCCTCGCCGACGGCGATCACCCGGTGCTGCGCGTCGGGTCCGCCCCTGCGCTCGTGGTGGCGACCCGCGGCGCCGAGCCGATCGCCGAGGGCGGCTACCAGGCCGTGCTGCTGCTCGACGGTGAGCGGATGCTGGCCAGGGAGACGCTGCACGTGGCGGAGGACTGCCTGCGCTGGTGGACGAGCGCCGCAGTCCTGGCCGCGGCGGGTGCGCCGACCGTGCTCGTCGGCGTGTCCGGCGACCTCGCGCGCGACTTCGCGACCGGACGCCTCGTCGACTTCGCCCGGGAGGAGCTCGCCGACCGGCGCCAGCTGCGCTTCCCGCCGGCCGTGCGCCTGGCGTCCGTCACCGGCGCCCCCGATGCCGTCGACGGCGTGCTGAAGGCGGTCGATCCCGAGCTGCTGATCGACGTGCTCGGCCCGGCCGAGGTCGACGAGAAGACGGTACGCGCCATCCTGCGGTTCGAGTACGCGAAGGGCGCCGAAGTGGCCGCTGCGGTGCGCGCGACGGTCGTCCGCAACGCGACACAGCGCCGCCGGGCTCCGGGAGGCCGCCCCGGCTACCGGCCGGCGCCGACGCTACGCGTCCGCTTCGACGACCCCGAAATCCTCTGACGGACCTCGTCTCCACCGCCGAGGGGCACGTCGTTGTCACTTTCGGCGCCCCGAAGTGACAACAACGTGCCCCTCAGCGAGCGGGGGTGGGGGTGGGGGTGGGGGTGGGGGTGGCGCGGGTAGACTCGGGGGCTGGACCAGACCGAAAGAACCTTGACATGCGCCTCGTCTTCGCCGGCACGCCCGCCGTCGCCGTCCCCTCCCTGACCGCCCTCGCCGAACGCTTCGACATCGCCGCCGTCATCACCCGCGAGGATGCGCCGCTCGGGCGCAAGCGGATCCTGACGCCGTCGCCGGTCGCGGACGCCGCGAGCGAGCTCGACCTCCCGGTGATCAAGGCGAACCGGCTCGATGACGACGTCACCCGCCAGGTCGCGGGGCTCGAGCCCGACCTCGGGGTGATCGTCGCCTACGGCGGCCTGGTCCGCGAGCCGCTGCTCTCCACGCCACGGCTCGGCTGGGTCAACCTGCACTTCTCGCTGCTGCCGCGCTGGCGCGGAGCGGCGCCGGTGCAGCGCGCCGTGATGGCGGGCGACGCCGAGACCGGCGCCGCCGTGTTCCAGCTCGTGCCAGGCCTCGACGCCGGGGACGTGTTCGCCGAGCTCCGCCGCCCGATCCCCGCCGACGCGACCGCGGGGGAGCTGCTCGACTCGCTGGCCGAGGAGGGCACGTCGCTGCTGGTGGACACCGTCGCCGCCCTCGAGGACGGCAGCGCGGTGGCCACGCCGCAGTCGGGGGAGCCGGTGCTCGCGCCCAAGCTGACGATCGACGACGCCCACCTCGACCTGAACCGGCCGGTGGAGGAGGTCTACGCCCGGCTGCGCGGGGTGACGCCGGAACCCGGCGCCTGGGCGCTGCTCGACGGGGAGCGGTTCAAGATCCACGCCGCCCGACCCGCGGCCGGGCTCTCGCTGCCGGCCGGTGTCGTTGCCGACACCGAGGGACGCATCCAGGTGGGCACGGGCACCACCCCACTCGAACTGATCACGGTGCAGCCGGCCGGCAAGCGCGCGATGGCCGCCGCCGACTGGTGGCGCGGCGCAGGCGGAGAGGCGGTGCTGGCATGAGCGACCACAAGCACAACGAGCGCAGGCACAACGACCGCAGGCACAACGACCACAGCCGCGGCCGCAGCGGCGCCGAGCGCGCCCGCGCCCAGCCGTCCCGCAAGGTCGCCCTCGACGTCATCTCGGCCGTCCGCGAGTCGGACGCCTACGCCAACCTCCTGCTGCCGGGGAGGATCGCGCGGGCGGGCCTGTCGCCCGCCGACGCCGCCCTCGCCACCGAGCTGACCTACGGCACCCTGCGCATGCAGGGCTACTACGACCGGGTCATCGCGCGCGCCGCCGGCCGCACCGTCGACAAGATCGACCCGCCGCTGCTCGACGTCCTCCGGCTCGGCGCCCACCAGCTCCTCTCGACCCGGGTGGCCTCGCACGCGGCCGTGAACGAGTCGGTCGCCCTCGCCCGGCAGGTCGGCAGCCGCTCCGGCACCGGGTTCGTCAACGGCGTGCTCCGCGAGATCGGCCGGTCGACGCCCGAGGAGTGGCGCGCGCGCGTCCTCGCGGACACCGGCAACGACGACGAGCGCTTCGCCGCGCTCACGTCGCACCCGGCCTGGATCGTGCGGGCGTTCCACCGCGCGTTGGAGGCGGAGGGCCGCGGCGACGAGCTGGAGGCCTTGCTGGACGCCGACAACACCGCCCCGCGGGTCAACCTGATCGCGCTGCCCGGCCTCGCCGAGCCGCCGGAGGGCGCGCGTCCCGACCGGTTCTCGCCCGTCGGGTTCACCGCGGGCGGCGGCGACCCGCAGGGGCTCGTCACCGGCGCCGATGGCCGTCTCCGCGTCCAGGACGAGGGTTCGCAGCTCGCCGCGCTCGCGCTCACGCGTGCCCGGCCGATCGAGCCGGGGGAGCGCTGGCTCGACCTGTGTGCCGGCCCGGGCGGCAAGGCCGCGCTGCTCGCCGCCGAGGCGTTCGCGGGCGGGGCGACCCTGGTCGCGAACGAGCTCGTGCCCGCCCGTGCGGAGCTGGTCCGCCGCGCCCTCGCCGGCGTGCCGCTCGACGTCCCGGTCTGGGAGCGCGACGGCGTCGACATCGGGGCGGAGGAGCCGGAGGCGTTCGACCGGATTCTGCTCGACGCACCGTGCACCGGGCTCGGCGCGCTCCGGCGGCGTCCGGAGGCGCGCTGGCGGAAGACCCCGCGCGATGTGGCCGAGCTGACCGCGCTGCAGGCGCGCCTGCTGGATTCCGCGGCGGCGGCGCTCAAGCCGGGCGGACTCCTCGCCTACGTCACCTGCTCCCCGCACGTCGCCGAGACCCGCGCGGTCGTGGCGGACGCCCTCGACCGGCACCGCGACGCGCTCCGGCCGGTGCAGACCGTAGAGATCGTGCAGGCGGTCGCCGAGGAGCGGCTCGACCTCGCGGGGGACGGCGACTTCGTCCAGCTCTGGCCGCACCGCCACCTGACCGACGCCATGTTCATCGCCCTCCTGGAGAAGCCGGCGTGACCGGTTCCGGGTCCGCCGACCAATAGGCTGGAAGCATGGCGACGCGCATCAACCCGAGCATCCTGGCGGCCGACTTCGTGAACCTGGAGCGGGACCTCGGCAGGATCGCCACGGCCGATCTGGTGCACGTGGACATCATGGACAACCACTTCGTGCCGAACCTGACGTTCGGCCCGCAGATGGTGGGCCGCATCCAGGATGTGAGCCCGATCCCGCTCGACGTGCACCTGATGATCGACGACCCCGACCGCTGGGCCCCCGGCTACGCGGAGCTCGGCGCCTACTCGGTGACCTTCCACGCGGAGGCCGCCGCCGACCCCGTGGCGCTCGCCCGCCGGCTGCGCGCGATCGGCGCCCGCGCCGGGATCGCACTCAAGCCCGGCACGCCCGCCGACGACTACCTCGACCTCCTGCCGGAGTTCGACCAGGTGCTCGTCATGACGGTGGAGCCGGGCTTCGGCGGCCAGTCCTTCATGGTCGAGACGATGCCCAAGCTGCGCTCGCTGCGGGAGGCCGTCGCGGCCCGCGGCCTCGACGTCTGGCTGCAGGTGGACGGCGGGATCACCGAGGAGACCATCGTGATCGCCGCCGAGAACGGCGCGGACACGTTCGTGGCCGGCTCCAGCGTCTTCCGCGGCGAGCCCGCCGAGCGGATCGCCGGCCTGCGGACAGCGGTGGCGGCGCACGCCCACTGACGACGGCGCCACCACCGGGTAGAGCTCAGACCCGGATACTGCTCAGACCCGGGCGGTCTCCGACTCCGCGACCCGCGCCGGCGCCCGCGTGGGGATGACTGCGAGCGCCCCCACCGCGAGCAGCGCCGTCGCCGCGAACACGTAGAACCCGCCGGGGTAGGCCATCCCCAGCGAGACGAGCGTCCCGGTGACCGCCGGCCCGAGGATCGCGCCCAGCCGGCCGATCCCCGCGGCGAAGCCCAGCGCCGTGCCACGGATCTCCTGCGGGTACAGCTGCGTGATGAACGCGTAGACGAGCACCTGCGCCGAGAACACGAACACGCCCGTGACGAAGACCGTGAGGTACACCATGGTCACGTCCTCCAGCCGGATGCTGAGGATCGCCAGCAGGGCGCCGGCGAGCACGAACCAGGCCATGGCGACCCGCTTGGTGCCCGCCCGGTCGGCCACGACCCCGGCGATGACCAGCCCGGTGACGGCCCCCGCGTTGAGGGTGAGCAGCAGGCCGAGGGAGTCGGTCGAGCCGTAGCCCGCGTCGCGCATCAGCTGGGGCAGCCAGGTGTTGAGCCCGTAGACCAGCAGCAGCCCCATGAAGGACGCGACCCAGACGCCGATGCTGATCGTCAGGTAGCGCGGCTCGACCAGTCGCCGCACGGTCGGGCGCGGGGCGTCCGTGCGCTCCGGGCGCGACTCCGGCAGCGCGATCAGGATGAGCGGCACGGCAACCAGTCCGGCGATGCCGCCGATCGCGAACAGCAGGCGCCAGTCCGGGATGACGGCGATGGCGAGGAGCGCGGTGAGGACGGCGCCGGCGTGGTAGCCGGTCATCGTCAGCGTGGTCGCCTTGCCGGCGCGTGCGCTCGGCATGAGGTCGGTGACGTACGCGATCGTGACGGGGAGGCAGGCTCCGAGCGCGAACCCGGCGAGCACCCGGAGCAGGCCGAAGACGAAGGCGTTCGGCGCGATCACGATCGCGAGCGTGAGCACCGAGAACACCGTCACGCAGCTGACGAGGCACAGCCTCCTGCCGAAGCGGTCGGCCAACGGGCCGACCGTGAGGGCGCCGACGCCCACGCCGACCAGGCCGGCGGTGGCGACCGCTGTGGCCGCCGCCGCGTCGAAGCCGAGGTCCCGGGTGCTCAGCAGGGTGGGGATCACGGTGCCGAGCACCACCAGGTCGAAGCCGTCGAGGGCGACGATCACCCAGCAGAGCAGCAGCGGCCAGAACGTGCGGCGGCCGGCGGGGGGCGGGGAGGCGGTCGATACCATGGGGATCTCCTCGTCGAGATGGAATATGTCAGATGAGACCCGCCGACATTAGCACATCGGCCAGCAGTCCGCCGCGTTCCCGCGTCACGCGGAGCGAGCCGCGCCCCGCGACCGGTACGCTGTAACGGTGAAAACCTTCGACGACCTCTTCGCCGAGCTCAGCGAGAAGGCCCAGGCCCGCCCGGAAGGTTCTGGGACGGTTCGCGAGCTGGACGCGGGCGTGCACGCCATCGGGAAGAAGATCGTGGAGGAGGCCGCCGAGGTCTGGATGGCCGCCGAGTACGAGTCCGACGAGGCGACCGCCGAGGAGATCTCGCAGCTGCTCTACCACCTCCAGGTGCTGCTGCTCGCCAAGGGCCTGACGCCGGCCGACGTGTACCGACATCTGTGACGAACGCCCCCAGCCTCCGTCCGTCACGTCACGAAAGCCACATCACATGCTGAAGATCGCCGTCCCCAACAAGGGCTCCCTCTCCGAGACCGCGGCGCAGATGCTCCACGAGGCCGGTTACAACGGCCGCCGCGACCCCAAGGAGCTGATCGTCGCCGACCCGCGCAACGGCGTGGAGTTCTTCTACCTGCGCCCGCGCGACATCGCCACCTACGTCGGCTCCGGCGCCCTCGACGTCGGCATCACCGGCCGCGACCTCCTCATCGACTCCGAGTCGCCCGCCGCCGAGATCGCAGCGCTCGACTTCGCCGCGTCGACCTTCCGGTTCGCCGGCCCGGCGGGCGCCTACAGCGACCTCACCGACCTGGAGGGCAAGCGCGTCGCCACGAGCTACCCCGGCCTGGTCGGCGGCTTCCTCGCCGAGAACGGCGTGGACGCCTCGCTCATCAAGCTGGACGGCGCGGTGGAGTCCGCTGTGCGGCTCGGCGTCGCGGACGCCGTGGCCGACGTGGTGGAGACCGGCTCGACGCTGCGCAAGCAGGGCCTGGAGATCTTCGGCCCGGTCATCCTGGAGTCGGAGGCCGTGCTGGTCTCCTCGCCGTCGCCCGCGAGCGGCGTCGACACCCTGCTCCGCCGGCTGCAGGGCGTCATGGTCGCGCGCCAGTACGTGCTGGTCGACTACAACCTCCCCGTCGCCCTGCTGGAGCAGGCCGTCGCGCTCACTCCGGGCGTCGAGTCGCCCACCGTCTCGCCGCTCGGCGAGCCCGACTGGGTGGCGGTGCGCGTGATGATCAAGCGCGACAGCACCAACCACGTCATGGACGACCTCTACGAGCTGGGCGCCCGGGCGATCCTGGTCACCTCGATCCACGCGGCGCGGATCTGATGAGCGTCGCGGTCCGGGTCATCCCTTGTCTCGACGTGGCCGCCGGACGCGTGGTGAAGGGCGTCAACTTCCAGAACCTGCGCGACCAGGGCGACCCCGTCGAACTGGCGCGCCGCTACTTCGAGCAGGGCGCGGACGAGCTGACCTTCCTCGATGTCACGGCGACCGTCGACGACCGCGCGACCACCTACGACGTGGTGCGCGCGACGGCCGAGCAGGTCTTCATCCCGCTCACCGTCGGCGGCGGCGTGCGGAGCACCGAGGACGTGGCCAAGCTGCTGGGCAGCGGCGCCGACAAGGTCGGGGTCAACTCGGCCGCGATCGCGCGCCCCGAGCTGGTGGCGGAGATCGCCCGGCGCTTCGGTGCGCAGGTGCTCGTGCTCTCGCTCGACGTCAAGCGCTCGGCGGCGACGTCGTCCGGCTTCGTGGTGACGACGCACGGCGGCCGCACCGAGACCGGGATCGACGCACTCGATTGGGCGGAGCGGGCCATCGAGCTCGGCGCCGGCGAGCTGCTGGTCAACTCGATCGACGCGGACGGCACCAAGGAGGGCTTCGACCTGGAGCTCATCCGCGAGATGCGGGCGATCAGCCGGGTGCCGGTCATCGCGTCCGGCGGCGCGGGCGCCGTCACCGACTTCGTCCCCGCGATCGACGCCGGAGCCGACGCCGTGCTCGCCGCGAGCGTGTTCCATTCGGGCGAGATGACCATCGGCGATGTGAAGGACGAACTGCTGCGGGCAGGCTTGGAGGTGCGCTCATGACCGGGATGGACGAGGTGATCGGCCGGATCCGCTTCACCGACGCGGGGCTGGTGCCCGCGATCATCCAGCAGTGGGACTCCCGCGAGGTGCTCATGATGGGCTGGATGGACGCCGAAGCCGTGCGCCGCACGCTCACCGAGGGCCGCGTGACGTTCTGGTCGCGCTCCAGGCAGGAGTACTGGCGCAAGGGCGACACCTCCGGTCACGTGCAGTACGTGAAGGGGGCCGCGCTCGACTGCGACGGCGACACCCTGCTGGTGACCGTCGACCAGGTCGGTGCGGCCTGCCACACCGGCACGCGCGCCTGCTTCGACGCGGACGTGCTCTCGCCCGTCGTCGGCGGCGTGGAGACCGACGAGCTGGTCGCGGAGATGGGGTCGGACCTGTGATCGCGACGGCAGACGGGACCACCGGGCGCGCCGAGTTCGCCGCGCTGGCCGCCGAGCACCGTGTGGTGCCGGTGGTCCGCGAACTGTTCGCCGACGGGGAGACCCCCGTCGGGATCTACCGCAAGCTCGCCGCCGGACGCCCCGGCACATTCCTCCTGGAGTCCGCGGAGCAGGGCGGCATCTGGTCGCGCTTCTCGTTCGTCGGCGCCGCCTCGTTCGGCATGCTGACGCAGGACGGCGACGATGTGCGCTGGCTCGACTACGGCCTCTCGGCGGAGCGCGCGCTGGGCGCCGCCGTGCCGAGCGGACCCCTCGACGCCCTCGCGGCGCTGCACGAGCGCTGGCGGACGCCGCGCATCCCCGGCCTGCCTCCGCTCACCGGCGGCCTGGTCGGCTTCATCGGCTGGGAGGCCGTGCGGCAGCTCGAGCGGCTGCCGCAGCGCCCCCCAGCGGACGTCGACGTGCCCGGCCAGGCAATGGCGTTCGTCGCCGACCTCGTCGTGATCGACCACCGCTCCGGCACCGTCAAGCTCATCGCCAACGCGCTCGCCGACGGCGAGCTCGACGCGGACGCGCTCTGGAGCGACGCGCAGCAGCGGCTCGACCGCATGCAGCGGCAGCTCGCCGAGCCGTCGGAGGCCTGGCTCGCCGAGGTCGACCTCGGCACGCCGGCGCACCCGGTGTCCCGCACGCGCGAGGAGGACTTCCTCGCCTCGGTCGAGACGGCCAAGGAGCGCATCGTCGACGGCGACATCTTCCAGGTCGTCATCTCGCAGCGCTTCGAGCTGGAGTGCACCGCGTCGGCGCTGGACGTCTACCGCGTGCTGCGCGCGCTCAACCCGAGCCCGTACATGTACCTGCTGTCGCTGGAGCGGCCGGACGGCGAGCCCTACCAGATCGTCGGCTCCTCGCCCGAGGCGCTGGTCAAGGTGCAGGACGGCCGGGCCTTCACGCACCCGATCGCCGGCTCCCGGCCGCGCGGCGCGAACCCGGAGGAGGACCTCGACCTGGAAGCCTCCCTCCTCGCCGACGACAAGGAGCGCGCCGAGCACCTGATGCTCGTCGACCTGGCCCGCAACGACCTGCTGAAGGTGTGCGCGGCCGGCAGCGTCGAGGTGACCGAGTTCATGCGGGTGGAGCGGTTCAGCCACATCATGCACATCGTGTCGTCGGTGGAGGGCGACCTGCTGCCGACCTCCGGCGCCATCGACGTCTTCCGGGCGACCTTCCCGGCTGGCACCCTCTCCGGGGCGCCCAAGCCGATGGCCCTGCGGATCATCGACGAGCTGGAGCCCGCGCAGCGCGGCGTGTACGGGGGAGTGATCGGCTACTTCGACTTCGCCGGCGACGCCGACCTCGCCATCGCGATCCGCACGGCGACCATCCTCGGCGGCGTCGCCCGCGTGCAGGCCGGCGGCGGCCTGGTGGCCGACTCGGTGCCGCGGCTGGAGTTCGAGGAGTCGCAGAACAAGGCAGCGGCGCCGCTGCGCGCGGTCGCGGTGGCCAACGGCATGAGACGGGTGCAGGGTGCGGACTGAGAACCGCCGCGTCAAGTACCTGACCCTCCTCGCGCTGGTCGTGGGGAGCGGCCTCGGCCTGCTGTCCGCGACGCAGACCTGGTTCACCATCCAGGTCACGGACGTCGCGAACCACGCCGGGACGGTCACGGTGGCGGGCTCGGCCGCGGCGCCTGCGCTCACGGCGCTCTCGCTCGCCGGGCTCGCGCTGACCGCGGCGCTGGCGATCGCCGGCCCCGCCTTCCGCGTGGTGCTGGCGCTGCTCGGCATCCTGCTCGGGTCCTCGATCGTCTACTCGGCGCTCGCCGTCCTCGGCGACCCGCTGCGGGCCGCCGGCGGTGCGATCACGTCCGCGACCGGTGTCGCGGGCGAGGCGTCGCTGCGCAAGCTCGTGCAGAGCACGACGACGGAGTTCTGGCCGTGGCTCGCCGTGGTCGGCGGCGTGCTCGTCGTGCTCGCCTCCGCGCTCGCGATCGTCTTCCTGCGGGCGTGGCCCGGCCCGTCGCGCAAGTACCAGGCGCGGTTCGCGGGCGAGGACGGCCGCACCGCCGAGGAGACCCTCGCCGAGCGGGACGGCGCCGACCCGGAGACGGGGGCTGCTGCCGCGGGCACGGCCGACGACGAGGCCGCTGGCGACGAGCGCGAGGCGCGCGCGGCCGCGGAGTCGGACGCTCCCGAGGAGCCCACGGCCCTCGACCGGGACGCCGCGATCGACAGCTGGGACGAGCTGAGTCGCGGCGACGACCCCACCCGCTGAGCCACTAGACTGGTCCGGATCCACCAATCCGTGCGCACCCTCACGCGGCGTCAGTCGCTCAGCGGCGCGCACCCGACGTGCAGGAGTCCCATGAGCAGCGAGTCAGTCGAGCCAGGCCACGGTCATTCGCCGGCGGCGTGGACGGCCGTGATCATCATGCTGATCGCCTTCACCATCGGCGCCATCGCGTTCTTCTACGACGCGCCGATCGTGGTGTGGGCCTCCGCCGGACTCGCGATCGTCGGACTGATCGTGGGCTGGATCATGAAGCGCGCGGGCTACGGAGTGGGCGGCTCCAAGTACACCCCGAAGGGCCACTGACCCGTGCTCGCCGACCTCGTCGCCGGCGCGCTGGAGGATGCAGAGCGGCGACGTGCCGACCGGCCGTTCGCGGTCGTCGAGGCGGCGGCCGCCGACCGTGAGCCGGCGATCGACGCGCTCGCGGCGCTCGCGCCCGCCGCGCGGGTGAAGATCATCGCTGAGGTCAAGCGCGCGAGTCCGTCGCGCGGCGACCTCGCCGCGATCCCCGACCCCGCCGCCCTCGCCTCCCTCTACGAGGCCGGGGGAGCGAGCGCGATCAGCGTCCTCACGGAGGAGCGCCGCTTCAAGGGGTCGCTCGCCGACCTCGAGGCCGTGCGCGCCGCCGTGTCCCTCCCGGTGCTCCGCAAGGAGTTCGTCGCCGAGCCCTACCAGGTGCTCGAGGCGCGCGCCGCCGGAGCGGACCTCGTGCTCCTCATCGTCGCCGCGCTCGACCAGCAGCGGCTCGTGGAGCTGCACGACCTCATCACCGACCTCGGCATGACCGCGCTCGTGGAGGCGCACACCGAGGACGAGCTGAGCCGCGCGTTCGACACCGGCGCGAAGCTGGTGGGCGTCAACGCGCGCAACCTCTCGACGTTCGAGCTGGACCCCGACCTGTTCGGCCGCCTGGCCGACCGGTACCCGTCCGGCGTCATCCGCGTGGCGGAGTCGGCCGTGAAGTCGGCCGCCGACGTCGCGCACTACCGGGCGGCGGGCGCGGATGTCGTGCTCGTCGGCGAGGCGCTCGTCACGAGCGACCCCGTCGCCACGCTCGGCCAGTTCCTTGGAGCCTGATGTCCCTTCGTTCTGAACACGGACCCTATTTCGGCGAGTTCGGCGGGCGCTTCGTGCCCGAGTCCCTCGTCGCCGCCCTGGACGAGCTGACCGTGGCGTGGGAGGCGGCGAAGGCCGATCCCGCGTTCCACGCCGAGCTCGACGAGCTGCACCGCAGCTACACCGGCCGGCCCAGCATCGTCACCGAGGTGCCGCGCTTCGCGGAGCACGCGGGCGGCGCGCGCGTCGTCCTCAAGCGCGAGGACCTGAACCACACCGGTTCGCACAAGATCAACAACGTGCTGGGCCAGGCCATCCTGACCAAGCGGATCGGCAAGACCCGCGTGATCGCAGAGACGGGCGCGGGCCAGCACGGCGTCGCGACAGCGACCGCCGCCGCACTGTTCGGCCTCGAGTGCACCATCTACATGGGCGAGGTCGACACCGAGCGGCAGGCCCTGAACGTGGCCCGCATGCGCCTGCTCGGCGCCGAGGTCATCGCGGTGAAGACCGGCTCGCGCACGCTCAAGGACGCGATCAACGACGCGATGCGCGACTGGGTGACCAACGTCGAGAACACCAACTACATCTTCGGCACGGTGGCCGGACCGCACCCGTTCCCCGAGATGGTGCGCGACCTCCAGAAGATCATCGGCGAGGAGGCCCGCGAGCAGGTGCTCGCGCTGACCGGCCGCCTGCCCGACGCCGTCGCGGCCTGCGTCGGCGGCGGGTCCAACGCGATGGGGATCTTCCACGCCTTCCTCGACGACGAGGACGTGCGCCTGATCGGCTTCGAGGCCGGCGGCGAGGGCGCGGAGACCCCGCGGCACGCCGCGACCATCACCAAGGGGCGCCCCGGCGTCCTGCACGGCGCGCGGAGCATGCTGCTGCAGGACGAGGACGGCCAGACCATCGAGTCGCACTCCATCTCGGCAGGCCTGGACTACCCGGGCGTCGGCCCCGAGCACGCCTGGCTCGCCTCGATCGGCCGCGCCGAGTACCGCCCGGTGAGCGACGCGGACGCGATGGAGGCGCTGCGCCTGCTCAGCCGCACCGAGGGCATCATCCCCGCCATCGAGTCCGCGCACGCGCTGGCCGGAGCACTGGAGCTCGGCAAGGAGCTCGGCCCGGACGGGATCCTGCTGGTGAACCTCAGCGGGCGCGGCGACAAGGACATGGAGACCGCCGGACGCTACTTCGGCCTGATCGACGAAGGAGCCGTGCAGTCGTGAGCCGCGTGGCAGACACCATCGCCCGCCGCAACGCCGAAGCAGCGGGCGCGCTGATCGGCTACCTCCCGGCCGGCTTCCCCGACCTGCAGACCAGCATCGACGCCGCCGTGGCGCTGGCCGAGAACGGCGTCGACGTCATCGAGCTCGGCCTGCCGTACTCCGACCCCGTCATGGACGGCGCGGTCATCCAGGCGGCCACGCAGCAGGCGCTCTCGAACGGCTTCCGGCTGCGAGACGGCTTCACCGCCGTGCGCGAGATCACGCAGCGCGTGGACGTGCCGGTGCTCGTCATGACCTACTGGAACCCGGTGCTGCAGTACGGCGTCGACCGGTTCGCGGACGACCTGGTCGCCGCGGGCGGGGCCGGCCTGATCACGCCCGACCTGATCCCCGACGAGGGAGCCGCCTGGCTGGCCGCCTCCGAGCGCACCGGGCTCGACCGCGTCTTCCTCGCGGCGCCGTCGTCCACCGATGCGCGCCTGCGCTCGACGGTCGGACACAGCCGCGGCTTCGTCTACGCCGTCTCCACGATGGGCATCACCGGCGCGCGCACCGACGTCGACGCGGCGGCGCGCACCCTGGTCGGCCGCCTGCGCGACGCGGGCGCCACCAGCGCCTGCGTGGGCCTCGGCATCTCCAGTGCGGCGCAGGTCGCCGAGGTGCTGGAGTACGCGGACGGCGCGATCGTCGGCTCCGCGCTCGTGAAGGCCCTGGCCGACGGGGGAGTGGCGGAGGCCGGACGGGTCGCCGCGGAGCTCGCGCGCGGCACGGCGCGGCAGGGCGCGAGCGCCTGACCGCTGCGCGTCGGGCGCACCCCCGACCAACACTTAGACTGGAGGCCGTGCGCCGCTCGGCGCCGGACTCCATCGGATACGAAAGGTAGTCTTCGCGTGGTCGCGACGATGAGCAGCTGGGTCGCCAGCATCCCGAGCCCTGGACCCGAGTGGCAGCAGATCCCGATCGACATCTTCGGTCTGCACTGGCGCATCCAGACCTACGCGATCATGATCCTGATCGGCATCGTGGTCGCCGCCCTGTGGACCTCGCGCCGCCTCACCAAGCGGGGGGCCGAGCCGGGCGTCATCCTGGACATCCTGCTCTGGGCGGTCGTCCTCGGCATCATCGGGGCGCGGCTGTACCACGTCGTCACTCACCCCACGGATTACTTCGGAGCCGGACACAACACCTGGAACCCGTTCGAGCCGGGCAGCATCTGGGCGATCTGGGAGGGCGGCAACGCCATCTTCGGCTCGCTCATCGGCGGCGCCGTCGGCATCTGGATCGCCTGCCGCATCAGCGGCCTGCGGTTCTGGAGCGTCGCCGACGCCCTCGCGCCCGCGCTGCTGCTCGCCCAGGCGATCGGTCGCCTCGGCAACTACTTCAACCAGGAGCTGTTCGGCCTCCCGACCAACCTGCCGTGGGGCCTGCAGATCGACTCCGGCAACAAGGCGATCCCGGTCGGCCTGCCCGACAACACGCTGTTCCAGCCGCTGTTCCTCTACGAGATCATCTGGAACGTCATCGGCGTGGTCGTCATCATCCTCCTGGAGCGCAAGTTCCGCCTGCAGTGGGGCAAGACCCTCGCCGTCTATCTGATCTGGTACGGCGTCGGCCGCTCCTACCTGGAGTCGATCCGCATCGACCCGAGCGAGTTCTCGTTCCTCGGCATCCCCAGCAACGTGTGGGCCGCGTACCTCGCCGTCGTGCTCGGCATCGTGATCTTCATCGTGCAGTCGCGACGGCACCCCGGACTCGAGCCCAGCGTCTACCGTCCGGGCCGTGAATGGGTTCGCCCCGATGCTGAGGTAGACTCTGACGACACGGACTCGGATGACGAGGACTTCGTCGATGGCGACGGGGAGCCCACCGCGTCCGCCGGAGCCAAGGCCACAAGCCCCTCGAACGGATGATCTCCGTCGGCTCGGAACAACCCAACCCGTACAGGCGATCCCGTAAGCACCACTGACCGCACCGATCCCCGGGCCGCACACAAGCCCGGCGCAGTTGCGGCGGAACCTCCCAGCATCGGGCCGAAGGCGTCCCCGCACTCCACATCCCCACATCCACGACACTGTGAGGACGGTCGAAATATGGCGGTCACGCCTCCACACTCCCGGTTCAGCACGGTCCCCGGCAAGCAGGGTCTCTACGACCCCGCCGCCGAGAAGGACGCGTGCGGGCTCGCCATGGTCGCGACGCTCCGCGGCACCGCCGGTCACGACATCATCGACGCGGCGCTCGAGGCGCTGCGCCACCTCGAGCACCGCGGCGCCGTCGGCTCGGACGCCGGCACTGGCGACGGCGCGGGCATCGTCACGCAGATCCCCGACGCGTTCCTGCGCGCCGTGTCCGGGCTGGAGCTCCCGGGCGCCGGCCGCTACGCCGTCGGCAACGCCTTCCTGCCGACCGACGCCGCGACACGGGAGGCCGTGAAGACGGCGGTCGAGTCCATCGCGGCCGAGCACGACCTCACGATTCTGGGCTGGCGTCCGGTCCCCGTCCGCCCGGAGGAGCTCGGCACGCTGGCGCGCGACGCCATGCCGGTCATCGAACAGCTCTTCGTCTCCAGCACCCGCACCGACGAGAGCGGCGAGCCGGTCGCCGGCATCGCGCTGGACCGGCTGACCTTCTTCCTGCGCAAGCGCGCCGAGCGCGAGCTCGACCTGTACTTCTCGTCGCTGTCGAGCCGCACCATGGTCTACAAGGGCATGGTCACGACCCTCCAGCTGGAGCCGTTCTACCCGGACCTCTCGGACCAGCGGTTCGCCTCCAAGCTCGCGCTGGTGCACTCGCGGTACTCGACCAACACGTTCCCGTCCTGGCCGCTCGCCCAGCCGTTCCGGATGATCGCGCACAACGGCGAGATCAACACGGTGCAGGGCAACCGCAACTGGATGCGCGCCCGGCAGTCGCAGCTCGAGAGCGAGCTGCTCGGCGACCTGTCGCCGGTGCTGCCGATCGTCACGCCCGGCGCGTCCGACTCGGCGTCGTTCGACGAGGTCGTGGAGCTCATCTCGCTCACCGGCCGGTCGCTACCGCACGCCGTGATGATGATGGTGCCGGAGGCCTGGGAGAACCAGACCGAGATCGACCCGGTCCGCCGCGACTTCTACGAGTACCACTCGATGCTCATGGAGCCGTGGGACGGCCCTGCCGCGATCGTGTTCACCGACGGCTCGGTCGTCGGCGCGACGCTCGACCGCAACGGCCTCCGCCCCGGCCGGTACGTAGTGACCAACGACGGCCTGGTGGTGCTCGCCTCCGAGATCGGCGTGCTCGACATCGAGCCGAGCCGCGTCGTGCGCAAGGGGCGCCTGCGCCCCGGCCGGATGTTCCTGGTCGACACCGTGGCCGGACGCCTGATCGAGGACGACGAGATCAAGTCGGAGCTGGCCGCCGGCGCGCCGTACGGCGAGTGGCTGGCCGACGGCCGGATCAACCTCAAGGACCTGCCGGAGCGCGAGCACATCGTGCACACCCCGGCCTCCGTGACCCGCCGCCAGCGCACCTTCGGCTACACCGAGGAGGAGGTGCGCGTCCTCCTGAAGCCCATGGCGACCACGGGCGCCGAGCCGCTCGGCGCGATGGGGTCCGACACCCCGGTCGCCGTGCTCTCCGAGCGCCCCCGCCTGCTCTTCGACTACTTCGCGCAGCAGTTCGCGCAGGTCACCAACCCGCCGCTCGACTCGATCCGCGAGGAGGTCGTGACCTCCCTGGCGCTCGGCCTCGGTCCGGAGCGCAACCTGCTGAGCGCCGGCCCGGAGCACGCGCGCCAGGTGGTCCTCGACTTCCCGGTGATCGACAACGACGAGCTCGCCAAGATCCAGCACATCGACCCGCGCCCGGGTAGCCGGCTCACGACGACCCTGCGCGGCCTCTACCGTGCGGACGCCGGGCCCGGGGCCATGCAGGCGCGCCTCGCGGAGCTGTGCGACGAGGTGGACGAGGCCATCGAGGCCGGCGCCCAGTTCATCGTGCTGAGCGACCGCGACTCCACCAAGGACCTCGCGCCCATCCCGTCGCTGCTGATGCTCGCGGCCGTGCACCACCACCTGATCCGTGCGGAGAACCGCATGAAGTGCGGTCTGATCGTGGAGGCCGGCGACGTCCGCGAGGTGCACCACGTCGCGCTGCTGATCGGCTACGGCGCCTCCGCCATCAACCCGTACCTGGCGATGGAGACCTGCGAGGAGCTCGTCCGCAGCGGGATGATCACCGGCGTCACGCCCGAGAAGGCCGTCAAGAACGTCATCAAGGCGCTCGGCAAGGGCGTGCTGAAGATCATGTCCAAGATGGGCATCTCGACGGTGTCGTCCTACGCGGGCGCCCAGGCGTTCGAGGCCGTCGGCCTCAGCCAGGCGTTCGTGGACCAGTACTTCACCGGGACCACGAGCAAGCTCGGCGGCGTCGGCATCGACGTCATCGCGGCGGAGAACCTGGCCCGGCACACCGCGGCCTACCCGCCGGAGGGCGCGATCGTCGCGCACGAGCGGCTGCAGACCGGCGGCGAGTACCAGTGGCGCCGCGACGGGGCCCCGCACCTCTTCAACCCGGAGACGGTGTTCCGCCTGCAGCACTCCACCCGCACGCGCCGGTACGACGTCTTCCGCGAGTACACCAAGCTCGTGGACGACCAGGCCGAGTCGCTGATGACCCTCCGCGGGATGTTCGCGCTGCGCACCGACGCGCGCCCGGCGATCCCGATCGACGAGGTCGAGCCCGTCGAGTCCATCGTCAAGCGCTTCTCCACCGGGGCGATGAGCTACGGCTCGATCTCCAAGGAGGCGCACGAGACCCTCGCCATCGCGATGAACCGCCTCGGCGGCAAGTCCAACACCGGTGAGGGCGGCGAGGACCTCGACCGCCTGCTCGACCCGGAGCGGCGCAGCGCGATCAAGCAGGTCGCGTCCGGCCGGTTCGGCGTCACGTCGATGTACCTGACGCACGCGGAGGACATCCAGATCAAGCTCGCGCAGGGCGCCAAGCCCGGCGAGGGCGGCCAGCTGCCGCCGACCAAGGTCTACCCGTGGGTGGCGCGCACCCGGCACGCGACCGCGGGCGTCGGGCTCATCTCGCCGCCCCCGCACCACGACATCTACTCGATCGAGGACCTCAAGCAGCTGATCTTCGACCTGAAGCGCGCGAACCCGCAGGCGCGGGTGCACGTCAAGCTGGTGAGCGAGTCCGGCATCGGCGCGGTCGCCGCGGGCACCGCGAAGGCGCTGGCCGACGTCATCCTGGTCTCCGGCCACGACGGCGGCACGGGCGCGTCCCCGGTCAACTCGCTCAAGCACGCGGGCACGCCGTGGGAGCTCGGCCTGGCCGAGACCCAGCAGACCCTGATGCTCAACGGCATGCGCGAGCGTGTCGTGGTGCAGGTCGACGGCCAGCTCAAGACCGGCCGCGACGTCATCGTCGGCGCCCTGCTCGGGGCCGAGGAGTTCGGCTTCGCGACGGCGCCCCTGGTGGTGTCGGGCTGCGTCATGATGCGCGTGTGCCACCTGGACACCTGCCCGGTCGGCGTCGCCACCCAGAACCCGGAGCTCCGCTCGCGGTTCTCGGGCAAGCCGGAGTTCGTGGTGAACTTCTTCGAGTTCATCGCCCAGGAGGTGCGCGAGTACCTCGCCGAGCTCGGCTTCCGCAGCCTGGACGAGGCGATCGGCCACGCCGAGCTGCTGGACGCCGACCGCGCGATCCAGCACTGGAAGGCGTCGGGCCTCGACCTCACGCCGATCCTGCGCGGGCCGGAGTTCCCGGACTCCGCGCCGCGCAAGAACGGCCGCGCCCAGGACCACGAGCTGGACGAGCACTTCGACAACCAGCTCATCCAGGCCGCGCACGACGTGCTCGCCTCCGCCCACCCGGGCACGGACGGCGCGTCGCTGTCGCTCTCGCTGCCGATCCGCAACACGGAGCGCGCGGTCGGCACCATGCTCGGCCACGAGGTTACGGTGCGGCACGGCGAGAACGGCCTCCCGACGGGGACGATCGACATCACGCTGACCGGCTCGGCCGGCCAGTCGCTCGGCGCGTTCCTGCCGGCCGGCATCACGCTGCGGCTGGAGGGCGACTCCAACGACTACGTCGGCAAGGGCCTGTCCGGCGGCCAGATCGTCGTGCGCCCGCCCCAGGGCAGCGTCTTCGCGGCCGAGCGCAACGTCATCGCCGGCAACGTGATCGGCTACGGCGCGACGCAGGGCAGCATGTTCATCCGCGGCATCGTGGGCGAGCGGTTCCTGGTCCGCAACTCGGGCGCGACGGCGGTCGTGGAGGGCGTGGGCGACCACGCGCTGGAGTACATGACGGGAGGCCTCGCGGTCATCCTGGGCGGCACCGGCCGCAACCTGGGCGCCGGCATGTCCGGCGGCACGGCGTACGTGTACGACCTGAAGCACGAGCGGGTCAACCGCGAGGCGCTGGCCAGCGGCGAGCTGGAGCTGCTGCCGCTCGGCAGCGCCGACATCGAGATCGTCCGCGACCTGCTCGAGAAGCACCACGCGGAGACCGGCTCGGCGCTCGCGGAGCGGATGCTGGCCGACTTCGACGCCACGGTGGCGAAGTTCGTCAAGGTGCTGCCGCGCGACTACGCGGCCGTGCTGCAGATGCGTCAGGAGGCCGTCGACGAGGGACTCGACCCCGACGGCGACATTGTGTGGAACCGTATTCTGGAGGTGACCGGTGGCTGATCCCAAAGGCTTTCTGAAGACGACCGAGCGGGAGCTGCCGAAGCGCCGCCCCGTGTCCGTGCGCCTCATGGACTGGAAAGAGGTCTACGAGGCGGGCGACCCGGCGCAGCTGCGCCGGCAGGCCGGGCGCTGCATGGACTGCGGCATCCCGTTCTGCCACCAGGGCTGCCCGCTCGGCAACCTCATCCCGGAGTGGAACGACCTGATGTGGCGCGGGGAGGGCCGCCAGGCCATCGAGCGCCTGCACGCGACCAACAACTTCCCGGAGTTCACCGGCCGGCTCTGCCCCGCCCCGTGCGAGTCGTCGTGCGTGCTCGGCATCAACCAGCCGGCCGTCACGATCAAGCAGGTCGAGGTGTCGATCATCGACCAGGCCTGGCAGAACGGCTGGGTGCAGCCGCACCCGCCGGAGCGGCTCACCGGCAAGACGGTCGCGGTCGTGGGCTCCGGCCCCGCCGGGCTCGCCGCCGCCCAGCAGCTCACCCGCGCCGGCCACACGGTCGCCGTCTACGAGCGCGACGACCGCATCGGCGGCCTGCTGCGCTACGGCATCCCGGACTTCAAGATGGAGAAGAAGCACCTCGAGGCGCGACTGAACCAGATGATGGCCGAGGGCACCCGCTTCCGCGCCGGAGTGAACATCGGTGTCGACATCGCCTGGGACGACCTCCGCGCGCGCTACGACGCGGTCGTGGTCGCCACCGGCGCGATGGTCCCGCGCGACCTCCCGATCCCGGGCCGCGACCTCGCAGGCGTGCACTTCGCGATGGAGTACCTCGTCGAGCAGAACCGCGCGGGCGCCGGCGACCAGGTCGCCGACCAGATCACGGCGGACGGCAAGCATGTCATCGTGCTCGGCGGCGGCGACACCGGCGCTGACTGCATCGGCACCGCGCACCGTCAGGGCGCTGCCAGCGTGACCAACCTCGCGATCGGCACCCAGCCGCCGTCGGAGCGCCCCGCGCACCAGCCGTGGCCGATGACCCCGACGCTGTTCGAGGTCCAGAGCGCCCACGAGGAGGGCGGTGTGCGCGAGTACCTCGCCTCCACCGTCGAGTTCCTCGCGAACGAGTTCGGCGAGGTGAAGGCCCTCCGCGTCGCGGAGACCGAGTACCTCGACGGCCGTCGCGTGCCGAAGGCCGGGACGGAGCGCGAGATCCCCGCCGACCTCGTCCTCCTGGCGCTCGGCTTCACCGGTCCGGAGCAGGAGGACCTGGGCGCCCAGCTCGGCCTCCCGTTCGACGACCGCGGAAACGTGGCCCGCGACGGCGACTACCAGACCAGCGAGGCCGGCGTGTTCGTCGCCGGCGACGCGGGCCGCGGCCAGTCGCTGATCGTGTGGGCTATCGCAGAGGGCCGGGCAGCGGCGGCCGCCGTCGACCGGTATCTTGAAGGGGAGACGGAGTTGCCGTCCCCGGTCCGTCCCACTGACCGCGGCATCCTTGTCTGATCCCCTCCACCACGAGAACGCGCCGTCAGGGGTGCGAGAATCACGGAGCACTGAAAAACCCATGAGAAGGGCGAAAATCGTCGCGACCCTCGGTCCGGCGACCTCCAGCTACGACAACATCCGCGCGATCATCGATGCGGGCGTCGACGTCGCGCGGATGAATCTGAGCCACGGCAGCTACGACGTGCACGAGGGGGTCTACGCGAACGTGCGCAAGGCCGCCGAGGACGCGGGGAAGCCGGTCGCGGTCCTGGTCGACCTCCAGGGTCCCAAAATCCGTCTCGGCAAGTTCGAGGCCGGTCCGTACGATCTCGCCCAGGGCGACATCTTCAAGATCACGACCGACGACATCATCGGCACCAAGGAGATCTCCTCGACGACGTTCAAGGGTCTGCCCCACGACGTCAAGGCGGGCGACTTCCTGCTCATCGACGACGGCAAGGTGCGTGTGCGCGTCGTCGAGGTCGAGGGCAACGTCGTCACGACCGAGGTCATCGTCGCCGGTCCGGTCTCCAACAACAAGGGCATCAACCTCCCCGGCGTGGCGGTCAACGTCCCGGCGCTGTCCGAGAAGGACGAGGCCGATCTGCGCTGGGGCCTCAAGCTCGGCGCCGACATCATCGCGCTCTCGTTCGTGCGCAACGCCCAGGACATCGAGCGCGTGCACGAGATCATGGCGGAGGAGGGCCGCAAGGTCCCCGTCGTCGCCAAGATCGAGAAGCCGCAGGCCGTCGACGCGCTCGAGGAGATCATCGAGGCGTTCGACGCCATCATGGTCGCCCGCGGCGACCTCGGCGTCGAGCTGCCTCTGGAGGCGGTGCCGATCGTGCAGAAGCGCGCGGTCGAGCTCGCCCGCCGCGCCGCCAAGCCGGTGATCGTCGCGACGCAGATGCTCGAGTCGATGATCTCGAGCCCGGTGCCGACCCGCGCCGAGACCTCCGACGTCGCCAATGCCGTCCTCGACGGTGCTGACGCGGTCATGCTCTCGGGCGAGACCAGCGTCGGCGAGTACCCGGCGATCACGGTCGCGACCATGGCGCGCATCGTGACCTCCACCGAGGAGCACGGGCTCGACCGCATCCAGCCGCTCGGCACACGTCCCCGCACCCAGTCGGGCGCGATCACCCTCGCGGCCGTCGAGGTCGCGGACTTCGTCGAGGCGAAGTTCCTCTGCGTCTTCACCGAGTCGGGGGAGTCCGCCCGCCGGATGGCCCGCCTGCGCAACAAGATCCCGATCCTCGCCTTCACGCCGGAGGAGTCGGTGCGCCGCCGGATGTCGCTGTTCTGGGGCGTCGAGTCCTTCGTGGTCGGCCGGGTCACCCACACCGACCAGATGGTCGCCCAGGTGGACGAGGCGCTCAAGTCGACCGGCCGGGCCGAGAACGGCGACAAGGTCATCATCATCTCCGGTTCCCCTCCCGGGATCCCCGGAACCACCAACGACATCCGCGTCCACCGAGTCGGCGACGTCCTCTAGGGCGGATGAGGAAGGCCCCGCTCCGGCGGGGCCTTCCGCGTTCGCGCGTGTCGTGCGCGCGTGTCATACCAGGGGATGATTTCCGCGTCTCCCATGGAATCCGGAGGGTCGGCGGCGGGGTGCCGAGCGTATCCTCTGGACTATGAAGCACCACCTGGTCCGCTGGCTCCCGGCCATCATCGTCCCCGCCGCGATCGTC
Source organism: Leifsonia sp. Soil_N53 (assembly GCF_057655165.1). Classification (NCBI taxonomy): domain Bacteria; kingdom Bacillati; phylum Actinomycetota; class Actinomycetes; order Micrococcales; family Microbacteriaceae; genus Leifsonia; species Leifsonia sp. Soil_N53. The sequence goes on along the minus strand of NZ_JBDGMM010000064.1, from coordinate 325,316 downwards.
GGCGGCGCGATCGCGATCCCGCTGGCCGCGGGCGCCGCCGACCTCCCCGTGAAGTCCCCGGCGGACGTCCTCCGGCTGGTCGCGTCGAGCGATACGAAGGCGTTCTCGGGCACCGTCGAGCAGAGTTCCGACCTCGGGCTGCCGACGCTGCCGAAGACCGGCGGCGGGTCGTCGAGCGCGGACAGCTCCGTCGCGAGCACGCTCGAGCTGCTGATGGGCGACCACACGGCCAAGGTCTATGTCGACGGCCCGACGAAGGTGCGCGTCCAGCTGCTCGACCAGCTCGCCGAGCGCGACGCGATCCGCAACGGCTCCGACGTCTGGCTCTACCAGTCGAGCGATGAGTCGGTGACGCACGCCACCATACCGGCGCACGAGAAGAGCGGCGAGACGCCGACTCCGGACGCGACGGCGACCACGCCGCAGGCGTTGGCCGAGAAGTTCCTCGCCGCCGTCGATCCGTCCACGAAGGTCGCGCTGGGCCCGAACACGAAGGTCGCCGGCCGCGACGCCTACGACCTGGTGCTGACGCCGCGCACCGACGCCACCCTTGTGGGCTCCGTGTCCATCGCGGTGGACGGGCAGACCGGGCTTCCGCTCCGGGTTCAGGTGCTGGCGCGCGGCGCCTCGTCGCCGGCGTTCCAGGCCGGGTTCATCTCGTTCACGCCGGGCGCTCCGGACGCCGGCGTGTTCTCGTTCACCCCGCCGAAGGGCGCGACGGTCACGGAGCGGACGCCGCAGGCGGGCGAGCACGCGGCCGGGCCGGACCACCCGAAGCCGACGGTCACGGGCACCGGCTGGGCGACGATCGTCAGCCTCCCGGCCGGCACCGTCCCCGCGCAGGCCCTGACGGATCCGCTGGTCGCCCAGCTGACGCAGCCGGTCGGCGACGGCCGGGCGCTGTCGACGTCGCTGATGTCGGTGCTGGTGACCGCTGACGGCCGGGTGCTCGCGGGGGCTGTCCCCGTCTCCGCACTCGAGACCGCCGCCCAGTGAGCGGCCGCCGGTGAGCGACGCCGCCGCGATCGCGACGAGCGGACTGACCAAGCGCTTCCGCGGGCGTGCCGTCGTCGACGGGCTCAGCCTCGCGGTGCCGCGCGGCTCCGTCTTCGGCTTCCTGGGCCCGAACGGCTCGGGCAAGACCACCACCATCCGCATGCTGCTCGGGCTGATCTCGCCGTCAGCCGGTTCGATCGACCTGCTCGGCGAGGCGATGCCCGGACGCGGGGCGACCGTGCTGCCGCGGGTGGGCGCGCTCGTGGAGGGGCCGGCCTTCGCGCCCTACCTGTCCGGCACAGCGAACCTCGTGCGCCGGGACACGGCCGACCGGTACGCGCCCGGCGCGACCCGGTCCGCCCGGGTGGCGGCAGCGCTCGACCGTGTCGGCCTCACGCACGCGGCGGCCAAGCACGTGCGCACGTATTCGCTCGGCATGAAGCAGCGGCTCGGGATCGCCGGCGCCCTGCTCACCGACCGCGACCTCCTCGTGCTGGACGAGCCGACGAACGGACTCGACCCGCAGGGGACCCGCGAGGTGCGCAACCTGGTCCGCTCGCTCGCGGACGAGGGCACGACCGTGTTCGTCTCCAGCCACCTGCTCGCGGAGATCGAGCAGATCTGCACGCATGCGGCGATCATGCGCACCGGCCGGCTGGTGGCGCAGGGCTCGCTCGACGAGCTGCGCAGCGCGTCCGGCCCGCGGCTCGCCGTGACGACGCCCGACCGCGCGGCCGCGGCGGAGGTGCTCACCCGGTTCGGGCTCGCCCCGGAGACCGGCGGCGACGGGGTGGAGGCCGCGCTCACCGCGGATGCGCCGGCCGTGGAGGACCTCGCCGCCGGCCTGGTCGGCGCCGGGGTGCGGCTGCGCGGGTTCGCCGTGCGGTCGTCCAGCCTGGAGGAGCGCTTCGTGGAGCTGACGGGGCAGGGCTTCGATGTCGAGCAGTGAGGCCGTCCCGGTCGAGGGATCGGAGGCGCCGGCGCGGACTGCCGAACGCGCGGTCGCCTCCGTCGGCGCCCGGCGGGCACGTCCCGCCGCCGGCTGGGCGCTGCTGGGCTCCGAGGTCTCGGTGATGTTCCGGCGCTGGCGCACCTGGGCCATGCTCGGCGCGCTGGCGGCGGTGCCCATCCTCATCGCGGTCGCCGTTCGGCTGACCGGCCGCGGCAGGGGACCGGCCTTCCTCGACCAGATCACCGGCAACGGGCTCTTCGTCGCCTTCACCGCGCTCGTGGTGTGCGTTCCGCTCTTCCTGCCGCTCACCATCGGCGTCGTCGCCGGCGACACGATCGCGGGCGAGGCGAGTCACGGCACGCTCCGCTACCTCGTGATCGCTCCGGCCGGCCGGCTCCGGCTGCTGGCGGTGAAGTACGCCGGCTGCGCGGTGTTCTGCGTCGCCGCCGCTCTGACGGTCGCGATCGCCGGTGCGCTGATCGGTGCGCTGCTGTTCCCGATCGGCCCGGTGACGCTGCTCTCCGGCACGGTGGTGAGCATCGGCGACGCCGTGGTCCGGCTGCTGCTGATCGGGCTGTACATCGTCGTGTCGCTGCTCGGGATGTGCGCGATCGGGCTGTTCCTCTCGACCCTGACCGACGTCCCTGTCGGGGCGATGGCCGCGACCGCCGTGCTCGCGGTGGTGTCGCAGGTGCTCGACCAGCTGCCGCAGCTCGACGCCATCCACCCGTGGCTGTTCAGCCACTACTGGCTCGGCTTCGCGGACTTCCTGCGGGCGCCGCTGGTGTGGGACTCGTTCGTCGCCAACCTGTGGCTGCAGGCCGGCTACGTCGCGGTCTTCGGCGCTCTCGCGGTCGGTCGCTTCCTCACGAAGGACGTCCTGTCCTGACGATCCGGCCGGCGGACGGCTACGGGATGGTCTCGGCGGTGGACTCGAGCTCGGAGCGGGGATGCTCGCGCTGGGTCGCGATCGTGACACCGGCGGCGAGGCAGACGATGACGATGCCGACAAGCTGCACGAACTCGAAGTGCTCACCCAGCACGATCACGCCGAAGATCGTCGCGATCACCGGCCCGAACGCGGTGATCACCGCGTAGAGCCGTGGCGTGATCCGTCGCAGGATGAAGGTGTCCAGGCTGTAGGGCACGGCGGAGGAGAGGACTCCGGCCGTCAGCAGGAGCCCGGCCACCCGCCAGTCGATGCGGCTGTAGTCGACCACGACGAGCGCGAGCGGCACGGTGAGCACCGTCGCGACCACGCTCGCCACGCTCAGGCCCTCCAGCCCGGGCAGCCGGGTGGCCACCCGGCGGGTGAGGAGGATGTACGCCGCCCACGAGGCCGCGGCCGTCAGGGCGAGCACCACGCCGAGCGGGTCTATGGAGCCGTTCGTCGCGGTCAGCAGCAGCACACCGCCGGCCGCGGCGACCGCGCAGCCGGCATCCAGCAGCCGGCGCGAGCCGGTCAGCGCGAGCGCGAACGGGCCGAGGAACTCGATGGTCGCCGCGATGCCGAGGCCGAGCCGGCCGACGGCCTCGTAGAAGCTGAGGTTCATCGCGGCGAGCACCACGCCGAGGGCGAGTGCCGGCCACAGCCGTCGCCAGGTCAACTCGGCGCGTTTCGGCCGGTAGAACGGCAGCACGCAGACAGCGGTGACGAGCTGCCGCACGGCGACCACCACGAGCGAGCCGACGATCGGGATGAGGAGCCCAGCGACCGAGGAGCCGAAGTTGATGCTGACCTCGGTGGCGACCTGGGTGCCTGCGCCGGCGACGACCCGGTTGCGCTGCGAACTCACCCGACCGAGCTTAGTCACCGGACGGGGGCGTTCAGCGCCGTTCCGCGCCGCGTCAGGCGCTCAGCGTCCTCCGCATGATCGCGCGCGTCGCGCTGGGCCGCCGGACCTCCTCGAAGCCGCCGGCGCGGAACAGCGACACCGTGCCGTGGTAGCGCTCGGCGGCCGAGAGCGACGGCCGCACCTCGGGGTCGACCGGGTAGCCTTCCACGACCGTCGCGCCGCGCTCGCGCGCGTGCTCGACGGCGCCGGCGAGCAGGGCGCGGGCGACGCCGCGCTTGCGGTACTCGAGCCGGACCACGAAGCAGGTGACGGCCCAGACGTCATCGGGATCGCCCTCCTTGCGTCGCGTGATCGGCGAGCGGCCGAGCGCGGGATAGGCCGAGAACGGCTCCACCGCGGCCCAGCCGACCGGCTCGCCGTCGATGCGCGCGATGACGCCGGGCGATCCCGCCTCGACCTGCGCGTGCAGCAGCGCCCGGGTGTCCTCGCGCGTGGCGGCCTCCCAGTCGGAGCGGCTCAGCTTGAACCACTGGCACCAGCATCCCGCCGGGTCGCCCTTGGTGCCGAACACCGTCTGGAGCTCGTCCCACGTCGACGCGTCGACCGATTCCGTGACAACCTCGTCCGTCATGCCTCGAACCTACCGCGACCGGAGGACACCGGCGAGGACGCCCGGTCGCTCCACGTGGCCGAAGTGACCGGTGGCCGGGAGGGCGAGCGCACTGAACCGCGGGATGATGCCGGCGAGGCGCACGTCGTCCTCCGCCGGCGCGAACACGTCGTGATCGCCGTGCACCGCCACGACGGGGGACCGGATCGTCGACCAGCGCTCGGCGGCGGGATAGCGGCGCAGGCACGCCACCGCGCGCACGAAGGCCGTCGGGCGCAGGTCCCGGGCGAGCTCGTGCACCGCCGCCGGCTGCCGCCCGTCGAAGAGCGGTGCGAGCAGCAGCCCGAGCAGTCCGCGCCGGTCGAGCCAGCGGACGAACGGGGCTGCGGCAGCCCCGGTGGCGGCCAGCAGCCGCATCCCGGCGAGCATGAGGGCCAGCGGAGGCGCCGCGCCGACCAGCCCCAGGCGGCCCAGCCGGTCGCCGCGACCGCCGAGCGTCGTCGCGGAGACGAGCAGCACCGACACCGTCGCCTCGGGCTCCAGCACCGCGAGCTCCAGCGCGACGAAGCCGCCCATCGAATGGCCCAGCACGCGCCAGCGGCGATAGCCCAGCGCTCGCGCGACGGCCGCGACCGCCCGGGCCAACGACTCCGGGTCCAGCCGGGACGGATCGGCGGGCGACTCGCCCCAGCCGGGGAGGTCCGGCATCACCAGGTCGTCGGTCGCCTCCGCTCCGCCCGCCGCCTCGATCGCCGGCAGCCAGGTGGTCCACGACCCGGCCGCTCCGTGCAGCAGGATGGTGGCGGTCCCCGAGACGACCCGCGTGTGCCGGACGGCCACGGGTCCGAGGCCGGTATCGATCAGCGAAGTATCCACACCTGTTGTTCGGAGCGATCCGCTCATAGGATGCCCGCGTGAGCGAGACCACGACGCAATCGAACCCCTCCCGCCTCTCCGAAGCAGACCTCGACCAGCTCGACGCCTGGTGGCGCGCCGCCAACTACCTCTCCGTCGGCCAGATCTACCTCCTCGACAACCCGCTGCTGCGCCGTCCGCTCTCGCGGGACGACATCAAGCCGCGGCTGCTCGGGCACTGGGGCACCACCCCTGGCCTGAACTTCATCTACGCGCACCTGAACCGCGCGATCCGGCAGCGCGACCTCGACACGATCTTCGTCGCCGGTCCCGGTCACGGCGGCCCCGGCGTCGTCGCGGGCGCGTACCTCGACGGCACCTACAGCGAGGTCTACAGCGGCATCGACCGGACCGAGGACGGGCTGCGGAAGCTGTTCCGGCAGTTCTCGTTCCCCGGCGGCATCCCCTCGCACGCGGCGCCCGAGACCCCCGGCAGCATGCACGAGGGCGGCGAGCTCGGCTACGCGCTGTCGCACGCCTACGGGGCGGCGTTCGACAACCCGCGCTTGCTCGTCGCGGCCGTGGTGGGCGACGGTGAGGCCGAGACCGGCCCGCTGGCGACAGCCTGGCACTCGAACAAGTTCCTGAACCCGAAGGCCGACGGCGTCGTTCTTCCGATCCTGCACCTCAACGGCTACAAGATCGCCAACCCCACCGTGCTCGCGCGCATCCCGGAGGCCGAGCTGCTGGAGCTGATGCGCGGCTACGGCTACGCGCCCTACCTCGTCTCCGGCGGCTTCGACGGCGAGGACCCGCGCGAGGTGCACAAGCGGATGGCGGCGTCGCTGGACGACATCCTGGACCGGATCGCCGAGATCAAGGCCGCGGCGGAGTCGGGCGACCTGGTCGACCGGCCCGCGTGGCCGATGCTGATCCTGCGCACGCCCAAGGGCTGGACCTGCCCGGCGGAGATCGACGGCCATCCCGCCGAGAACAACTGGCGGTCGCACCAGGTGCCGCTCGCCGACGCCCGTGACACCGAGGCGCACACCCGGCTGCTGGAGAGCTGGCTGCTCTCGTACCGGCCGGAGGAGCTGTTCGACGCTGCGGGCGCGCCGGTGCCGCTCGTCGCCTCCCTCGCTCCGGAGGGCGAGCGGCGGATGAGCGCGAACCCGGTCGCGAACGGCGGTCTGCTCCGCCGGGACCTGCGGCTGCCCGACTTCCGCGACTACGCCGTGGACGTGCCGGCGCCGGGGGAGACCGTGGCGGAGGCGACGCGCGTGCTGGGCGGCTGGCTGCGCGACGTGATGGCGGAGAACCCCGACGATTTCCGGCTGTTCGGCCCCGACGAGACGGCCTCCAACCGGCTGCAGGACGTGTACGAGGTCACCGGCAAGCAGTGGAACGCCGAGTACTGGCCGATCGACTCCGACAACCACCTGGCGCCGAGCGGCCGGGTGATTGAGGTGCTGAGCGAGCACCAGTGTCAGGGCTGGCTGGAGGGCTACCTGCTCACCGGACGGCACGGCGTGCTGAACTCGTACGAGGCGTTCATCCACATCGTCGACTCGATGTTCAACCAGCACGCGAAGTGGCTGAAGGGCTCGCGGGCCATCCCGTGGCGCCGCCCGGTCGCGTCGCTCAACTACCTGCTCAGCTCGCACGTCTGGCGGCAGGACCACAACGGCGCCTCGCACCAGGACCCCGGCTTCATCGACCACGTCGTCAACAAGAAGGCCGACATCGTGCGGGTGTACCTGCCGTTCGACGCCAACACGCTGCTCTCCACTTACGACCACTGCCTGCGCTCGGTCGACTACGTGAACGTCGTGGTCGCGGGCAAGCAGCCGGCGCCGAACTGGCTGAGCATGCCCGACGCGATCGCGCACTGCACGCGCGGCATCGGCGTGTTCGACTGGGCCGGCACCGAGCGGGAGGGCGAGGAGCCGGATGTCGTGCTCGGATGCGCGGGCGACATCCCGACACTGGAGGTGCTCGCCGCGGCGGACATCCTGCGCCGCCGCCTCCCGGACCTGGCGGTGCGCGTGGTGAACGCGGTCGACCTGATGCGGCTGCAGAGCGAGGACGAGCACCCGCACGGGCTGAGCGACCGCGAGTACGACGCGCTGTTCACGACCGACAAGCCCGTGATCTTCGCGTACCACGGCTACCCCTGGCTGATCCACCGGCTCACCTACCGTCGGGCCGGCCACGACAACCTGCACGTCCGCGGCTACAAGGAGGAGGGCACCACGACCACGCCGTTCGACATGGTCATGCTCAACGACCTCGACCGCTACCACCTGGTGATCGACGTGCTCGACCGGGTGCCGGGCCTCGCGGCGCGGGAGGCGGGCTTCCGCCAGGAGATGGTGGACGCGCGGCTGCGCGCGCGCCAGTACACGCGCGACCACGGCGAGGACATCCCGGAGGTCGCGGAGTGGCGCTGGGGCGGCGGGACGCGGTCCACTCGCGTCGACACCACCGGCGGCGACAACGATTGAGGGGACGCGACACGCCGTTGCCCCTCGGGGGAGACGGCGTGTTGCGACCCCGGTGTCGCGCGGAGCGGGTCAGAGCGGGTGCGCGGAGGCCGGGTCGACGGGGGTGAGCACCGGGATCTTGGCGACGCGGCCGTCGCCGGACGAGCGCCCGGTGAGGCGGCGGCCGATCCACGGCAGCACGTACCGGCGGTAGTAGTCGGCGGTGCGGCGCGAGGGCTCGCCGGGAGCCGCGGTCTCCACTTCGTCCACGCCCCACTCCGCCGGCACCGGGACATCGAGCGCTGTCAGTACGTTGCTCGCGACCTTCGCGTGGCCGAGCGCGTTGAGGTGCAGGCGGTCGGCCGACCAGTAGCGGATGTCCTCCAGCGACTCGTCCGCCCAGTTGTCGACGAACAGCACGCCGTCGCGGGGGAGCAGGTCGCGCACCGCCACGGCCAGCTCGTCGCCGCGCTTGCGCAGGAGTCCTCCCATCGGTAGGTGCCGGCTCGGGTTCGCGCCGCTGAGCAGCAGCATCCGGCTGCCGGCGCCGGTCACCCGGTCCGCGGCGTCGATGAGCTGCGCCGCCACGGATGCGATCGTGACGCGCGGGCGCATGATGTCGTTGCCGCCGCCGTTGAGGCTGACGAGCTCGGGGTGCTGCCCGATGGCCCGATCGAGCTGCTCGGTGAGGATGGGGGTGAGCTTCCGGCCGCGGATCGCGAGGTTCGCGTAGTGCACCGGCTCCGGCGACGCGAGCGCGAGGCCGAGCGCGACGAAGTCGGCCCAGCCGCGCTGACGGCCGTCCGGGAGGTCGTCGCCGACGCCCTCGGTGAAGCTGTCGCCGATCGCGATGAAACTGGAGTAGCCCATCCCGCTACGCTACCGCCCGCGCGTACCATGACCGGCATGCAGAAGGTCAGGACATTCCTCTGGTTCGACGACAGCGCCGAGGAGGCGACGGAGTTCTACGTCTCGCTCATCCCGGACTCCCGGATCGTCCGGGTCGACCGGTTCGGCGACGATGGTCGCACCGTGCTCGTGACGTTCGAGCTCGCCGGGATCGAATACCTCGCACTCGACGGCGGCCCGCTGTACTCCTTCACGGAGGCCGCCTCCGTCATGGTGGTCTGCGAGGACCAGGCGGAGGTCGACCGGCTCTGGGACGGCCTCACGGCGGGTGGCGAGCCGGGCCCGTGCGGCTGGCTGAAGGACCGCTGGGGGCTGAGCTGGCAGATCGTGCCGCGCGCGCTGCTGGAGCTGCAGCAGGACCCGGACCCGGAGCGTGCCGGTCGCGCGAACGCGGCGATGATGCAGATGGGGAAGATCGACGTCGCCGCACTATACGCGGCTGCGGACGCCGTGGGCTGAGGCCCGAGCCCGGTCAGCGGGTCGTCAGCGCGCGATCAGCGCCTGCCAGGCCAGCAGGTGCTCGACCGTGACGCCCTTGTAGCCGGACAGCCCGCCGAGCGCCGAACGCACCAGCGCCGTCTGCGCCTCGAGCGCCGCCGCGGTGTCGTCGCCGAACGTCGCCGCAGGACCGCCCGCCACCTCCGGCGAGTCGGTCTCGACGCCCACGCTGAACGGCACCCGGGCCGCCGCCGCGGCCGTGGCGGCGGGACGAGCCAGGGCTACGATCCCGTCGTCGCCCGCGGCGTGGTCGGAGAACGCGACGATCGCGACCGAGCGGATGTGCGGGAGCAGCGTCCGGAACAGCGTCCCGCCGCCCGCCGCAGGCTTGGCCTCCAGCCACCACGGGAGGTCCGCGCCGACCGGCGCCGGCCCGGCGGCCCGCGCAGCCGCGTCGTACATGGTCGCGAGCTGGCCGACGATGCCCGGCAGCTGGTCCTCTGTGGCGCCCACCCACGGCTCGACGTCGAACTGCACCGCGTCGAAGGGCGCGGCGGCGAGCGCTGCGGTCGTCCACGTCGCCGCGAGGTCGGGCTGCTGCGCCCATTCAGGGTCGCCGCCGAGCGCTGCGACGGTGGTGACGCCCGCGCGGTGCAGCGCGGTGACCGCCGAGCGCAGCCACGCGGAGAACGGTCCCTGGTCGGCCGCCCAGGGCACGGACAGGTAGACCGTCCGCAGCTTGTGCGCCGACGCGAACGCGGCCAGGGCCTTGGGTGAGAACGCCGCCTCGCCGTCGCCGCGCGGATCGACGGCCGGGTCGATCGGATTGCCCCAGGCCCACATCCCCGTGATGGCGGACGGCGTGGACGCGTCGCTCAGCGTCACGGCGTTCGCCGGAGCCGAAGCGAGCCCGGCCGCGCCGAGCCCGGCGGCCCCGAGCGCGACCGCCATTGCGGCCGCGATGAAGCCGGCACCCGATCGTCGAGTTCGCAAAGCACACCCCTTCCATGGGACCGGACGGAGACGTCTCGGCCTGTGCTGCGGACTTCGGGTGTGCCGCAGAGCAATGCTCTCATAAGCGTGGCGGGCGGATAGAGCCGCGTTCGGGGTACACGCGCTCAGCTGAAAATATTGCGCGGTGAGTAATAGATTTGTTGCGTGTACATGTTTGCGATTAGGTTGAGCAAGACGTGTGTCGGCTCACTCGAGCGCTGACGCGTCTGTGGCTGAGTGCGCGGGGGTGATGATGAGCCGTTGGTCATTGCGGGCGAGCTCGGTGTCGCTCGCGTGCCTGGCGGCCTCCGGCGGCCTGCTCGTGGCGTGGCGGGCTGTGACCTGGGCGAGATACGCGCCCAGTGACGTGTGCATCGAAGCTCCACCCGCCGATGTCGAACTCGGGCCGCACGTCTGGCCAGGCGTCCATTCGTTTCCGTTCTATTACCAGTGCAGCTATCTCGATGACGAGACGGGCTTGTGGCGGAACACCACCCAGGGGTGGGAATTCAACTGGATCGCACTCGCCTCCGTGCTGGCGTTCGTCGTCGCATGTGTCTTGCTCCTTCGCGATCACCGGCTCAGGAGGGCCAGAAAGGTAACACCAGCACCATGAACAAACGCGCAATCGTCGGGATACCCGTCGTCGTCGTCGCTATCTGCTTGACGGGAGCACAGCTCCCCGCGCTAGCGGATGAGACGCCGGAGTCCTCCGTTCCGCAACTTCCGGACCGGACGACGACCGTCCTGCCGTTGGAGCATGCCATCGACCTCACCGACGCGATCGCGGTGGGGGATGCGCTCCGCGAAGACGTCAAGGGCTACCGCTTCGACAACGGGGACGTCGTCGGAGAGTATTACCTGGATCCTGGTCGGACCGTCGATGAATTCGTCAGCGATTTCGTGGCTGACTACGTGTACGACCTGCGGCCACGGGGGTGATCGTCGAGCGGTCGACGGAAGAGACGAATTCGCGGGCGCGAACCCGCGAGCTCACGACCGTCGATACGGATGCTCCGGAAGTGGCGCCCGAGCCCGCCGCGCACGGCGCCATGGTCGAACGCCGGGCGCGGCTCGCGGCGAGGGCGGATGCCAGCAACTCGGTGTCGCCTCGAATGAGCCGTGGCGGAAGCGATCCACTCTGGGCGCCGTACAGCGGGGAAATCCAGGCCTACACCGACATCATCAGCAAGAAGGCGAAAGTGGTGCAGGGCGCGTGGTGGGTCGCTCCGCTCGGCAACTCGACCACCGCGCTGCCCAAAGGGTGGGGCATGGAGATCGAGGTCAACATCTCGAACGGAGACGGGGGCGGATCCCGGCCCGTCTGCGCCGGCGGCTACAAAGAAGCCAACTGGGCCGTGAACTACAACTGGTCGTGGTCGTTGATGACAGCGTTCGGAGCCGATGCCGGCGCAGTCGGTGCGTACGCGGATTACAACGACCTGTCGGACCCCTGCGGCAAGAACTCGATCGCGATCGGAATGCGCTACCCGCAGAAGCTCGCGAAGATCGCCGAGGGAAACCAGACGGTCCTGGTTCAGATCACGGCGCCGCTCGGCTCGCGCTCGTCGGCGACGGTGAGCGGAAACTATCAGGCCGTGAGTGACGCCGGGTGTGTTCTCTTTCCCCACATGGCGTCGACGGACTGCATGGGCACCATCTTCGATCCCGCGCTCCCCGGGCCGTCGACAACGAACATGACGCCCTTGAATGGCGATCGTGGGTGGAAGGTTCCGGATCAGTGCTGGTCGTTCACCAATTGGGGACAGAGCTCACCGTCGAAGCTCGCTTGGTGTCCGTCGATCTAGGCTCTGGCCGGCCGTGACCGTTCTAGTCCCGCCACCCCAACTCGCGCCCCACCGCCACCACACCCTCCAGCAGCCGCGCGTTGAAGTCCACGCCGAGCTGGTTCGGGACGGTGACGAGCACCGTGTCCGCCATCCGCACCGCCTCGTCCTGGGCGAGTTCGGCGACGAGCTTGTCCGGCTCGCCGATGTAGGAGCGGCCGAAGCGCGCGATACCGCCGTCGAGGTGGCCGACCTGGTCGCGGCCCTCCACCTGCGCCCGCGCGCCGAAGTACCGGTACGACTCGTCGTCGGTGATCGGGATGATGCTGCGGCTGACGCTCACGCGCGGCTCGCGGTCCCAGCCCATCTCGGCCCAGGTGTCGCGGAAGCGCTGGATCTGTTCCGCCTGCAGCTTGTCGAACGCCTCGCCGGTGTCCTCGGTGAGCAGTGTGGAGGACATCAGGTTCATCCCCTGCTCGGCCGTCCACTCGGCGGTCGCCCGGGTGCCCGCCCCCCACCAGATCCGGTCGGGGAGGGTTGGCGAGAGCGGCTGGATGGCGAGACCGCCGCTCGTCCCCGTCATCCGGGGGTCGGCGTTCGCCATCGCCTCGCCCGCGATCGCCGCGCGGAAGATCGCGGTGTGCCGACGGGCCATGTCGGCGTCGGACTCGCCCTCGCCCGGCACGTAGCCGAACGACTCGTAGCCCGCGAGAGCGGTCTCGGGTGATCCGCGGCTGACGCCGAGCTGGAGGCGCTCGCCGCTGATCAGGTCGGCCGCGGCAGCCGACTCCGCCATGTACAGCGGATGTTCGTAGCGCATGTCGATCACGCCGGTGCCGATCTCGATGCGCGAGGTGCGCGCGCCGATCGCCGCCAGCAGCGGGAACGGGGACGCGAGTTGCGGGGCGAAGTGGTGCACCCGGACGAACGCGCCGTCCGCTCCCACCTCCTCCGCCGCCACCGCAAGCTCCACCGTCTGCAGGAGGGCGTCGGCGGCCGTCCGCACGACGGAGCCGGGCACGGCCTGGTAGTGGCCGAAGCTGAGGAAGCCGATGCGTTTCACGATGAGAGGAAGGCGCGCAGCGGGCCGGGTATTCCGTGCAGGCCCGGTCGTCGGCGCCGGCTCAGTCCTCCAGCCCCTGCTGCCCGAGCCAGACCAGCACCTCGGTCGCGACGTCGCGCCAGCCGTGGTCGATCACGAGCGAGTGGCCGCGGTCGCGGAAGGTGATCAGCTCGGTCACGGCGTTGGAGTCGCGGTAGAGCTTGAGCGTCGCGTCCACAGTCACCTCCGGGGCGGTGTTGTCCTCGCCGCCGGCGATGAGCAGCAGCGGTCCGCGGTCCTCGTTCTTCGTGTCGACGGCCGCCTGCGAGTGGACGCTGAAGTTCGCCGCAGCGGCCTGGAAGATCGGGCGGACGGTCGAGGGGATCGTCCAGCGGTCGAACAGCTCCTTCGCCTCCTCGTCGGTCAGCTGGTTCGCGAACCCGTACTTGAAGTGCTCCTCGGTGAGGGCGATCGCCTTGTGGATGTTCGCCGGGTTGTCGAGCACGGGGAACGCCGACTTGAGCTGACGGATCGGCAGCGGCAGCACGCCCTTGATCTGCGCGGGGTCGATCGCGACGCCGGCGTTGCCGTAGCCCTGGCCGATCAGCTTCTCGGTGACCAGGCCGCCGAACGAGTGGCCGATGATGACGGGCGGGACGTCCATCGCCTCGATGATCTCGGCGAAGTGCTTGGTGACGTCGTCGATGCCGAAGTTCGCCACGTCGTCGGGGTTCGCGCGGGTGTCCGCCACGGTGTCCTTCTCGCCGGGCCAGGGTGCTGCGACGGGCGCGTAGCCCTCCGCCGTGAAGAGGTCGATCCAGGGCTGCCAGCTGCTCGCGTGGAGCCAGAGGCCGTGGATGAAGAGCACGGGTTGATTCGCCATGCCGCACAGAGTATTGCGCGAGCGGCCGCGAGACCAGACCCTGCCGCAGGTCGGGACGCCGGGTAATCTGGCCGGCATGGCGGACTGGTTGTGCGCGACCTGCGCGGTGGAGACGACACCGATCGTGACGGCTGCGGGGGAGGAGCCACCGGCCTCCTGCCCGATCTGCGAGGACGAGCGCCAGTACGTCCCGCCGACGGGGCAGCGCTGGACCACCCTGCAGCGCCTCCAGCGCGAGGGCGAGCGGGTGACGGTCACCGAGCTGGAGCCCGGCCTCTACGGGCTGAGCAGCGAACCCAGGGTCGGCATCGGGCAGCGCGCCATGCTGCTGTGCACGCCGGACGGCAACCTACTCTGGGACCCCACCGGCTACGTCGACGAGGCCGCGGCGACCGCGGTGCAGGACCTCGGCGGCGCAGCCGTGATCGCGACCAGCCACCCGCACATGTTCGGGGCGCAGACCTCCTGGTCGCGGATGCTCGGCGGCGTGCCGGTGCTCGTCAACGCGGCCGACCGGCACTGGGTGCAGCGCGAGGACCCGGCCCTGCGGGAGTGGAGCGGGGAGGAGGAGGTGCTGCCCGGCGTCCTGCTGCGCACGGTCGGCGGGCACTTCCCCGGCAGCGCGGTGGTGCACTGGGACCGCGGTGTGGTGCTCAGCGGCGACACGATCTTCCCCGGGCCGTCGCAGAAGTGGGTGACGTTCCAGCGGAGCTTCCCCAACGACATCCCGCTCTCGGCGGCCGTGGTGCGCCGGGTCGCCGACCTGGTCTGCGATCGCCCGTTCGACCGGATGTACGGAAACCTGGGCAACGTGATCCCGGTGGACGCGCGCGCGGCTGTGCTGCGCTCGGCCGAGCGGTACATCGGCTGGGTGAGCGGGGCGTACGACCACCTGACCTGAGCCGCACGCCGTCGCCGGCGTCAGCCCAGGTAGGCCGCGAGCTCGAACTCCAGCGCGGGCTTCGGCTTGGCGCCCACGATCGTCTTGACGACCTCCCCGTCCCGGAACACCTTCGTCACCGGCAGCGACAGCGCTCCGTACTCGGCGGACGACCGCGGGTTCTCGTCCGCGTTGATCCGAACGATGCGCAGGTCGTCGGGATGCTCGTCCGCGATGCGCTCCAGGATCGGCGTGAGCGCGCGGCACGGGCCGCACCAGGGCGCCCAGAACTCCACGAGGGTCGTGCCGGGTGCGGCGAGGACGTCGGAGGCGAAGGAGGCGTCGGAGACGCTGGCGAGTGTGCTCATGCCGGGAGGCTAAGCCGTGTCCCCGGGGGCAAGGTCAAGCGCACGCACGGGCGCGCTGGGTTCGGCCCCGGAGCGACCTGTGCGAGCATGGGAGGCAGGAGGTGGACATGGACAGCCTGACCCCGCAGGAGCTCCGCGACTCGTTCGTGAACTGCTCGCGCTCCGACGCCGCCGACCTGCCGCTGCCGCCCGGGATGCACGAAGTGGACTGGGCGCGGCGCGAGTACCTCGGCTGGCGCGACCCCCGCCTCCCGCAGCGCGGCTACGTCGTCATCCCGACCCCGAGCGGACCGGTCGGCATCGTGCTGCGCGCGTCGGAGGCCTCCATGCGCTCGCACGCGCCCACGATCTGCGGGTGGTGCCAGGACGTCCACGTCCGACGCGACGTCTACTTCTGGTCGGCGCGCCGGGCGGGCGACGCCGGGCGCAAGGGCGACACCGTCGGCACCCTGGTCTGCGCGTCGTTCGAGTGCACCGAGAACGTGCGCCGCATGCCGCCGCCGCAGTTCGTCGGGTTCGACGCCGAGCGGGTGGTCGAGGATCAGATCAGCGGGCTCGGCGAGCGCGTCAGGCGCTTCGCGCAAGCCGTGGTGGGCGTCCGGCCGTAGCGACCGGTGCCGGCCCCGCGGCTGCGCCGGACCGCGTGACAAGTTGTGCCGCTGGTGGGACTCGAACCCACACGCCCTTCCGGACAAAGCATTTTGAGTGCTCCGCGTCTGCCATTCCGCCACAGCGGCGCACAACAACACCTGAACAATACCGTAGGCTTTTGTCCGTGACTGACCAGGAGACCACCCCCACCGCACCCCGCCGAGTCGTCGTCGCGGAGGACGAGTCGCTGATCCGGCTCGACATCGTCGAGACCCTGCGCGACAACGGGTTCGAGGTCGTCGGCGAGGCCGGAGACGGCGAGACCGCGGTCGCGCTGGCCACCGAGCTGCGCCCCGACCTGGTCATCATGGACGTCAAGATGCCCCAGCTCGACGGCATCTCCGCGGCCGAGCGCCTGTCCAAGAACCACATCGCGCCCGTCGTGCTGCTGACCGCATTCAGCCAGAAGGAGCTCGTGGAGCGCGCGACCGAGGCCGGCGCCCTCGCCTACGTGGTCAAGCCGTTCACCCCGAACGACCTCCTGCCGGCGATCGAGATCGCACTGGCCCGCTACCAGCAGATCATCGCGCTGGAGGCCGAGGTCTCCGACATGGTCCAGCGCTTCGAGACCCGCAAGCTGGTCGACCGCGCCAAGGGCCTCCTCAACGAGAAGATGGGCCTCAGCGAGCCGGACGCGTTCCGCTGGATCCAGAAGGCGTCGATGGACCGCCGCCTCACCATGCACGACGTCGCCCAGGCGATCATCGAGCAGCTGGCGCCCAAGAAGTAAGGCCGCGCCCGGCCCGGCCGGGCAGCATCCCGCTACAGATCCTTGATCAGGTTCGTGATGCGGATGGTGGAGCAGCGGCGGCCGCGGTCGTCGGTGACCGCGATCTCGTGCGTCGTCAGCGTGCGGCCGAGGTGGATGGGCGTGCAGACGCCGGTCACATAGCCTTCGATCGCCGCGCGTGTGTGCGAGGCGTTGATCTCGATGCCGACCGCGAGGCGGCCCTCGCCGGCGTAGAGGTTCGCCGACATCGAGCCGAGCGACTCGCCGAGGACGACGTAGGCGCCGCCGTGCAGCAGGTCGGCGGGCTGCGTGTTGCCCAGCACGGGCATCCGCGCCACCGCCCGCTCGATCGAGAACTCCACGATCTCGATGCCCATCTTGTCGGCCAGGGCGCCGAGCCCCCGCTGCTTCACGTACGCCAGCGCGTCCTCGGTCATCTTCGGCCTCTCCAGGGTGGTCGGTGGTCGTCTGGGAGTGTCACCGGCGGCTTGTAGGCTTGCCTGGTGTCAGACTCCGAAAAGCCTACCCTTCTGATCATCGACGGCCATTCGCTGGCATTCCGGGCTTTCTACGCCCTCCCGGTCGACAGTTTCGTCAACCGTGACGGGCAGCACACCAACGGCATCCACGGCTTCATCGCGATGTTCATCAACCTGCTCCAGCAGCAGCGCCCGACGCACATCGCGGTCGCGTTCGACATCTCGCGCTACTCGTTCCGCACCCGCGAGTACCCGGAGTACAAAGGCACCCGCAACGAGACCCCGTCGGAGTTCGTGGGCCAGATCCCGCTGCTGGAGGAGGCCCTCCACGCGATGAACGTCACGACCATCGCCAAGGAGGACTTCGAGGCGGACGACATCCTCGCCACCCTCGCGCGCCAGGGCAGGGAGCAGGGCTACCGGGTGCTCCTGGTGTCCGGCGACCGGGACACCATCCAGCTCGTGAACGACGACGTCACACTGCTCTACCCGAACGTCCGCGGTGTCTCCGAGCTCAAGGTCTACGACCCCGCGGCCGTGCGCGAGCGTTACGGGGTCGAGCCGCACCAGTACCCCGAGATCGCCGCGCTGGTCGGCGAGACCAGCGACAACCTGATCGGCATCGACAAGGTCGGCGAGAAGACCGCGGTCAAGTGGGTGCAGCAGTACGGCACAGTGGAGAACATCGTCGCGCACGCCGACGAGATCAAGGGCGTCGTGGGTCAGAACCTCCGCGACCAGAAGGAGAACGCCCTCCGCAACCGCCGGCTCAACAAGCTCCTGGACGACGTGGAGCTGGAGGTCGGCCCGGCCGACCTGGAGCGCAAGCCGCTCAACGAGAACGCCGTGCGCGACATCTTCGCGCGGCTGCAGTTCAAGACGCTGCTCGACCGGCTGATGAAGGCCGCGGCGGAGGACGGCACCCTGGCCGGCGCGGCCGGCGCCGCGCCCTCCGAGGGCGACGCCGGTGCGGTGAGCGCGCCGGTCGTCCGTACGCTGGTGGACGAGGAGCTCGCCAACTGGCTGGCGAAGGCCTCCGCCGACGACGCCGCGATCGCGGTCCAGCTGGAGACCGGGCCGGCGGGGATCACGGGCTTCGGCCTCGCCGCCGCCGACGACACCGTGTACGTGCCGTGGGTCGCCGGGCGCCCCGACTACACCGCGCTGGAGGAATGGCTCGCGAGCAGCGCGCCCAAGTACTTCTTCCACGCCAAGCCGCAGTTCAAGGCGCTCAGCCGCTCCGGGTTCGTGGTCGACGGGCTCGCCTTCGACACCCGGGTCGCGTCCTGGCTGGTCAATCCGGGCGCCGCGCCGCAGTCGCTCGCCGAGCAGGTCTACGAGGTGCTGGGCGAGACCCTTCCGGTCTCCGACCCCAATCAGCTCGTCCCGATCAACGACGCGGTGAGCCCGGCGACCGAGGCCTGGTACATCCGCCGGGTCGCCGAGGGCCAGATGATCGCCCTGGACGCGGGCACGCGCGCCGTGCTCGACGACATCGAGCTCCCGCTCGTCGCCGTCCTCGCCGAGATGGAGCTCGACGGCGTCTCGATCGACACCGAGGTGCTGAGCCGGCTGCGCGGCCAGCTCACCGACAAGGCCAACGACTTCGCGGCGCGCGCCTACGCGGAGGTCGGCCACGAGCTCAACCTCGGCTCGCCCAAGCAGCTCCAGCAGGTGCTGTTCGAGGAGCTCGGGATGCCGAAGACCCGCTCCACGAAGACCGGCTACTCGACGGACGCCCAGTCGCTGGCCGACCTGCAGGAGAGCAACCCGCACCCCTTCCTCGACCTGCTGCTGCAGCACCGCGACGCGACCAAGCTCAAGCAGATCGTGGAGACCCTGGAGCGCTCGGTCGGCACCGACGACCGCATCCACACCACCTACGACCAGACCGGCACCAGCACGGGCCGCATCTCGTCCAACGACCCGAACCTCCAGAACATCCCGATCCGCACCGAGGAGGGCCGCGAGATCCGCTCGGCGTTCCGCTGCGCCGAGGAGTACGAGACGCTGCTGACCGCCGACTACTCGCAGATCGAGATGCGCATCATGGCGCACCTCTCCGAAGACCCCGGGCTCATCGAGGCGTTCAACGCGGGGGAGGACCTGCACCGCTTCGTCGGCGCGCGCGTGTTCGGCGTGGCCCCGGAGGACGTCACCCCGCTCATGCGCACCAAGGTCAAGGCGATGTCGTACGGCCTCGCCTACGGCCTCAGCCCGTTCGGCCTGTCCAAGCAGTTGCGCATCGAGACGAAAGAGGCGCGCGACCTGATGGCCGGCTACTTCGAGCGGTTCGGCGCGGTGCGCGACTATCTGCGCAGCGTCGTGGAGATCGCGCGGGTGGACGGCTACACCGAGACGATCTTCGGCCGCCGCCGTCCGTTCGCCGACCTGACCTCCACCAACCGGGTGCTGCGCGAGAACGCCGAGCGCCAGGCGCTGAACGCGCCCATCCAGGGCTCGGCCGCCGACATCATGAAGATCGCGATGCTCGGGATCGCCGGCGACCTGATCGACGGGAAGCTCAACTCCCGCATGCTGCTGCAGGTGCACGACGAGCTCATCTTCGAGGTCGCCCCGGGCGAGTGGGACGCGCTGGAGGCGATCGTGCGCACCCGGATGGCCGGCGCCGCCGACCTCCGCGTGCCGCTCGACGTCCAGATCGGCCGCGGCCCCAACTGGGAGGCCGCCGCGCACTGACCGGTCGGAGCCCGCCGGACTACGCTTCATGTCATGGGCGAGTTGGAGCCACGGCGGCGCCCGAAGAAGGCCGTCCAGGCGCGCCGGATGCCGAGCAAGGTGGTCCCCGTTCCGGTCGAGGACGTCCCTGACTTCGTGCGTGAGGCGTTGCAGGGGACGAGCCTCCGCGACCCGTTCGCGCAGCTCGCGTCCGGCTGGTTCCTCTTCGACACGAAGCTGCGGTTCGTGCCGGTGGACGCGACGCGCACGCGGATCGAGTTCGACGCGGTCGGAAAGGTGCCGGGCGCGGACGTGTTGCTCTACACCCGGCGCCTCGGCGAGATCCACCGCTTCTTCCTCGCACTCGAGGACGAGCTCGACCGTCGGGAGGAACGCGCGCAGCGGACCGCCGAAGTCAGGCGGCGTCTTTCTGCGGGCGTGCAGCCCTCGATAGGGTCGAACCATGACGAACGCAGAGAAGCGCGAACCGACTCCGATCGACACGATCGCTGACGAGTGGGTCGACACCCAGTTGGAGCTCCACCCCGAGTACCACGTCTGGCTCGGCCGCCCCGGCCGTGAGGGCGAGTACTCGGACTACTCGCCGGCCGGCGCGCAGCAGGCCGTCGGGAAGGTGCGGGAAGCACTGGCGAAGATCCAGGCGGCCGAACCGGTCGACGACATCGACCGGGTCACCAAGATGGACCTCTCCCGCGAGCTCGAGCTCACCATCGAGAAGCACGAGGCCGGCTTCGATCAGCGCGACCTCAACGTGATCGCCTCCCCGGCGCAGGAGCTCCGCGACATCTTCGACCTCGTCCCGACCGACACGGAGGAGGACTGGGCGAACGTCGCCAAGCGGCTGCACAACCTCCCCGCCGCGATGGACGGCTACATCGAGACGCTGCGCAGCGGCATCGCGGCCGGCAACGTCCCCGCGATCCGCCAGGTCCGCGAGGTGCTCACCCAGGCCAACAAGCAGGTCGCGGACACGGGCTTCTTCTTCGACTTCACGGGCTCGGCGCGGCCGCTGGCCGGTGAGCTGCCGGCCTCGCTGAAGGCCGACCTGGCCGCGGGGGCGAAGGAGTCCGCCGCCGCCTACGCCACGCTGGCCGCGTTCCTCCAGGACGAGCTGGCCTCCCACGCGCCGGAGAAGGACGCCGTGGGCCGCGAGCTGTACGCCCTCGCCTCGCGCGACTTCCTCGGCGCGACCGTCGACCTCGACGAGACCTACGAGTGGGGCATCGAGGAGCTGGCGCGCATGGTCGCCGAGCAGGAGTCGATCGCCAACGAGATCAAGCCGGGCGCCACGGTCCACGAGGCCATCGCGTTCCTCGACGGCGACGCCTCCCGCAAGCTGCACGGCACCGACGCGCTGCAGCGCTGGATGCAGGAGACCAGCGACCGGGCGATCGAGGAGCTCGGCAAGACGCACTTCGACATCCCCGCCGAGATCCGCCGTCTGGAGTGCATGATCGCGCCGACCCAGGAGGGCGGCATCTACTACACCGGCCCGAGCGACGACTTCGCCCGCGCCGGCCGGATGTGGTGGAGCGTCCCCGAGGGCGTGACCGAGTTCGACACCTGGCGCGAGCTGACGACCGTGTACCACGAGGGCGTCCCGGGCCACCACCTCCAGATCGCGCAGGCCACCTACAACAAGGCGCAGCTCAACAGCTGGCGCCGCATCGCGGGCACCTCGGGTCACGCGGAGGGCTGGGCGCTGTACGCCGAGCGCCTGATGGAGCAGCTCGGCTACCTCGACGACCCCGCCGACCGGCTCGGGATGCTGGACGGCCAGCGGATGCGCGCGGCCCGGGTGGTGCTCGACATCGGCGTGCACCTGGAGAAGCAGCTCCCGGACGGCTCGGGACAGTGGACCGGCGAGTACGCGTTCGGCTTCCTGGCCGACAACGTCAACATGAACGAGGGCTTCGTCCGGTTCGAGGTGAACCGCTACCTCGGCTGGCCGGGGCAGGCGCCGTCGTACAAGATCGGCCAGCGGATCTGGGAGCAGCTCCGCGACGAGTACACCCGCCGGGAGGGCGCGTCGTTCGACATCAAGGCGTTCCACAAGAAGGCGCTCGACATCGGCGGCGTCGGCCTCGACACGCTGAAGTCGGCGCTGCTCGACTGAGCGTCCGGCCCTCCGCAGAAGGCGCGCAGCCGCGATGACCTCCCCGTACCGGGCCGTCCTCGGCCCGGCGTTCGACGAGCTCCACCAGCGGCTGCGCGCCTACTTCGACGCCATCCCGGCCGGCTCGTCCGGCGCCGGCCGGGGCGTGTTCGACACCGTCGGCACGCCCCGGCGCTGGCTCTGGCCGGTGCTGGCGGCGTTCGGCCGGGCGCACGTGATGTTCCCGGTGTGGCAGCGCAGGGTGCCGTTCACGGTCGAGAACTTTCCGGTGCGGTCGGCCGACGGCAGCCCGGCGGTGCGCGCGGTGCGGCGGTTCGAGCTTCGCGGGCGGGCGCGGGAGATGCGGGATGAAATCGGCGTGGACGGCGGACTCCTCGTCGACCGGCTCGGCTCACCGGCCCTGGTCGAGGCGTGGTTCTCCGCGCAGGTCACGGACGGTGCGCTCCGGCTGATCTCCCGTCGCGTCGCCGTGCGGCTCGGCAGGCTGCGCATCGGGATCCCGCGGGTGCTCGCCCCGGTCGTCGCGCTCACCGAGCGGTACGACGACGAGCGCGACGCGCAGGCGGTCTCCATCGTCGTGCGGATGCCGCTGCTCGGTAGGGTCTATCAGTACGCGGGGACGTTCCGCTACGGGATCATCGGCCCAGCGGGCCGTACGGGGGAGTGAGTGAGCGAGCGCATCGTCATCGCCGGCGCGTCCGGCTTCATCGGACGCTACCTGGCGGGGCACTACCGCGCCGCGGGCGCGACGGTCCTGCTGGTCGGGCGCGACGGCGCCGACGCGCGCTGGGGCGACCCCGAGGCGCTGCGTCGCGTCGTCACCGGCGCGGACGTGCTCATCAACCTGGCGGGCAAGAGCGTGAACTGCCGGTACGGCGACGCGAACCGCGCCGAGATCTTCCGCTCTCGGCTCGAGACCACCCGGGCGCTGCGGGAGGCTGTCGCCGCGTCCGACGCGCCGCCCGCGGTCTGGTTCAACGCGTCCACCGCGACCATCTACCGGCACGCGGAGGATCGGCCGATGACCGAGTCGACCGGCGAGCTCGGCACCGGGTTCTCGGTGAACGTCGCACGCGCCTGGGAGGCCGAGTTCTTCGAGGGCGAGCTGCCGGGCACACGCCGGGTGGCGCTGCGCATGGCCATCGTGCTGGGCGACGGCTCCGCGCTCAGCCCGCTGATCCGGCTCGCCCAGTTCGGCCTCGGCGGGCCGCAGCTCGACGGCCGCTGGTTCGCGACGACCGCGCGCCGCAACGCGGGCACCTTCCACGAGTTCCGTGCGCGCGGTGGACGGCAGCGGTTCAGCTGGGTGCACATCCGCGACGTGCTCGGCTCGATCGAGTTCCTCCGCGCGCGTCCCGACCTCGACGGCGTGGTCAACGTCGCGGCGCCGCACCCGTCGGACAACCGCACCGTGATGGCGACGCTGCGCCGCGTGCTCGGCGTGCCGGCCGGCCTCCCGGCGTTCCGCTGGATGCTGGAGCTCGGCTCCGCCGTCATCCGCACCGAGACCGAGCTGGTGCTGAAGAGCCGCTGGGTGGTGCCGGAGCGCTTGCTCGGCGCGGGCTACACGTTCGCCTTCCCGGACCTGGAGCCGGCGCTGCGCGACATCGTCGCCGGACGCGAGTTGCCCCTTCCGCAGACCAGTCGGTAGACTAGACCGTCACTTGTGTGACATCCACATCCGCCTGCCGTTCGCGGAAGACACCCACAGAGGTTCGCGCTCGGCCTGATTTATGTCCATAACGGAGCATCCACTACATGACAACCGCAACGACCGACAAGGCACCGAAGCAGGTCGCAGTCAACGACATCGGTTCTGCTGAAGACTTTCTTGCCGCGGTCGAAAAGACGCTGAAGTTCTTCAACGACGGAGACCTGATCGAAGGCACCGTCGTCAAGATCGACCGCGACGAGGTCCTCCTCGACGTCGGCTACAAGACCGAGGGTGTCATCCCCTCGCGCGAGCTTTCCATCAAGCACGACGTCGACCCCAGCGAGGTCGTCGAGGTCGGCGACACCGTCGAGGCGCTCGTTCTCCAGAAGGAGGACAAGGAAGGCCGCCTCATCCTGTCCAAGAAGCGTGCGCAGTACGAGCGCGCGTGGGGCGACGTGGAGAAGATCAAGGAAGCCGACGGCGTCGTCACCGGAACGGTGATCGAGGTCGTCAAGGGCGGCCTGATCGTCGACATCGGCCTCCGCGGCTTCCTGCCGGCGTCGCTCATCGAGCTGCGCCGCGTCCGCGACCTGACCCCGTACCTGGGCCAGGAGATCGAGGCCAAGATCCTCGAGCTCGACAAGAACCGCAACAACGTGGTCCTGTCGCGTCGCGCGCTGCTGGAGCAGACCCAGTCGGAGTCCCGCACCACGTTCCTCAACAACCTGCACAAGGGTCAGGTCCGCAAGGGCGTCGTGTCCTCGATCGTCAACTTCGGCGCGTTCGTCGACCTGGGCGGCGTGGACGGCCTCGTGCACGTCTCCGAGCTCTCGTGGAAGCACATCGAGCACGCTTCCGAGGTCGTCGAGGTCGGCCAGGAGGTCACCGTCGAGATCCTCGAGGTCGACCTGGACCGCGAGCGCGTCTCGCTGTCGCTCAAGGCGACTCAGGAAGACCCGTGGCAGGTGTTCGCCCGTACCCACGCGATCGGTCAGGTCGCGCCGGGCAAGGTCACGAAGCTGGTTCCGTTCGGTGCGTTCGTGCGCGTCGCGGACGGCATCGAGGGCCTGGTGCACATCTCCGAGCTCTCCGGCAAGCACGTCGAGCTCGCCGAGCAGGTCGTGTCCGTCGGCGAAGAGGTCTTCGTCAAGGTCATCGACATCGACCTGGAGCGCCGCCGCATCTCGCTGTCGCTCAAGCAGGCGAACGAGGGCGTGGACCCCGAAGGCACCGAGTTCGACCCGGCCCTCTACGGCATGGTCACCGAGTACGACGACCAGGGGAACTACAAGTACCCCGAGGGCTTCGACCCGGAGACCAACGAGTGGAAGGAAGGCTTCGAGACCCAGCGCGACGAGTGGGAGCAGCAGTACGCCGCTGCCCAGGCCCGTTGGGAGGCGCACAAGCGCCAGGTCGCGAAGGGCATCGAGGAGGCAGCCGCCGACAGCGGTTCCTCGTCCTACTCGAGCGAGACCGGCAACGGCGGAACCCTCGCCGACGACGAGTCCCTCGCCGCTCTGCGCGAGAAGCTGAGCTCCAACAACTGAGACCCATCTCATCCGTGAGCGGCCGGTCCCTTGGGGGGCCGGCCGTTCCGGCGTTAACGCGCGTTCCGCCGCTCGCAATAGGCTGGACGCCGTGCAGCTCATCGGACTGACCGGCGGGATCGCCTCCGGAAAATCGACCATCGCCTCCCGTCTCGCCGAGCTCGGCGCCGTGGTCGTGGACGCCGACCGCATCGCCCGGGAGGTCGTCGAGCCGGGGACGCCCGCACTGGCGGAGATCGCCGCGACGTTCGGGCCCGGCGTGATCGCGGCGGACGGCAGCCTCGACCGGCCCGCGCTCGGCGCGATCGTCTTCGGGGACGCGGACGCCCTCAAGAAGCTGAACGGGATCACCCACCCGGCTGTGCTCGCGGCGTCGACGGCGCGGTTCGAGGCCGCGGCCGCCGCCGATCCCGCGGCCATCGTCGTGTACGACGTGCCGCTGCTGGTCGAGTCGGCCAACGAGTACCCGTTCGACCTGGTCGTGGTCGCACATGCCGACGCCGCGACCCGGATCGAGCGGCTGGTGCGGCTGCGCGGGATGGATCGTGCGGAGGCGGAGCGCCGGATCGGCTCGCAGGCCTCCGATGCGGAGCGCCTGGCCGTGGCGGACGTCGTGATCGACACCGACGGGTCGCTCGACCGGACCCGCGAGCAGGTGGACGAGCTCTGGGAGAGCCTGCGCTCCTGAGGCCCGCGCGGTTCGCTCTGAGCGAGAGCGGGCCGCGATGTCGGTGGACCTTCCTAGACTGGGACCATGCAAGCCACGCGTCTCGTCCGTCCGTTCGAGGTCGTCAGCGAATACGCGCCCAGCGGCGACCAGCCCAAGGCCATCGCCGAACTCGCCGGGCGCATCAACGCGGGTGAGACCGACGTGGTGCTCCTCGGCGCGACCGGCACCGGCAAGTCCGCGACGACGGCCTGGCTGGTCGAGCAGGTGCAGCGGCCCACACTCGTCCTGGCGCACAACAAGACCCTGGCGGCGCAGCTCGCCAACGAGTTCCGCGAGCTGCTGCCCAATAACGCGGTCGAGTACTTCGTCTCGTACTACGACTACTACCAGCCCGAGGCCTACGTCCCGCAGACGGACACCTTCATCGAGAAGGACTCTTCGGTCAACGCCGAGGTCGAGCGGCTGCGGCACTCCACCACCAACTCGCTGCTCAGCCGGCGCGACGTCGTCGTGGTGTCCACGGTCTCCTGCATCTACGGCCTCGGCGCGGCCGAGGAGTACCTGGAGGCGATGGTCGCGCTGCAGGTCGGCCAGAATGTCGGCCGCGACGCGCTCATCCGCCGGTTCGTCGCCATGCAGTACGAGCGCAACGACGTCGACTTCTCGCGCGGCAAGTTCCGCGTGCGCGGCGACACCATCGAGATCATCCCGGTGTACGAGGAGCACGCGATCCGTGTCGAGCTCTTCGGGGACGAGATCGAGGCGCTGTACTCGCTGCACCCGCTCACCGGCGAGGTGCTGCAGAAGTTGGACGCGGTGTCGGTCTTCCCGGCGACGCACTACGCCGCCAGCCCGGCGACGATGCAGCGCGCCATCGGCACCATCCAGGAGGAGCTGCGCGAGCGGCTGCAGGAGCTGGAGCGCGAGGGCAAGCTGCTGGAGGCCCAGCGGCTCCGGATGCGCACGCAGTTCGACCTGGAGATGATGGAGCAGATCGGCTTCTGCTCGGGCATCGAGAACTACTCGCGCCACATCGACGGCCGGCTGCCGGGCGAGGCGCCCAACTGCCTGCTCGACTACTTCCCGGACGACTTCCTGGTGGTCATCGACGAGTCGCACGTGACGGTGCCGCAGATCGGCGCGATGTACGAGGGCGACGCGTCCCGCAAGCGCACCCTGGTGGAGCACGGCTTCCGACTCCCGAGCGCCATGGACAACCGCCCGCTGCGCTGGAACGAGTTCAAGGACCGCGTCGGCCAGACGGTCTACCTGTCGGCCACGCCCGGCAAGTACGAGATGGACATCGCGGACGGCGTGGTCGAGCAGATCATCCGCCCGACCGGCCTGGTCGACCCGCAGATCGTCGTCAAGCCGACCAAGGGCCAGATCGACGACCTGCTCGAGGAGATCCGCGTGCGCGTCGAGCGCGACGAGCGCATCCTCGTCACCACGCTCACCAAGAAGATGGCGGAGGAGCTCACCGACTTCCTCGCCGAGGCCGGCGTGAAGGTCCGCTACCTGCACTCCGACGTCGACACCCTGCGCCGCGTCGAGCTGCTCACCGAGCTGCGCGCCGGTGTCTACGACGTCCTCGTCGGCATCAACCTCCTCCGCGAGGGCCTCGACCTGCCCGAGGTGTCGTTGGTGGCGATCCTCGACGCAGACAAGGAGGGCTTCCTCCGCTCGTCGACGTCGCTCATCCAGACCATCGGCCGTGCGGCGCGCAACGTCTCCGGCGAGGTGCACATGTACGCCGACGTGCTGACCGACTCGATGAAGAACGCGATCGAGGAGACCGACCGCCGCCGCGAACTCCAGATCGAGTACAACCGCGCCAACGGCATCGACCCCCAGCCGCTCCGCAAGCGCATCGCCGACATCACCGACGTGCTGGCCCGCGAGGAGGCCGACACGGCCCGCATCCTCGCCGGCCGCGAGCAGCGCCGCAAGAGCCCCACCCCGAACCTGCGCAACGGCGGCATCGCCGCCCAGGGCGCGGCAGAGCTGGAGTCGCTGATCGCCGACCTCAACGAGCAGATGCTCGCGGCGGCGGGCGAGCTCAAGTTCGAGCTGGCGGCGCGGTTGCGCGACGAGCTGTCGGACCTGAAGCGCGACCTGCGGCAGATGGAGAAGGCCGGGCATCTGGGCTGAGGCCCGCTAGCTGGAGTCAGTGGCGGCCTCCATCTCGCTGCGACCGCGCTACGGTGGCAGGGTGGGCTCGAAGGCGGCGCGGACGCGGCAGCGGTGGGGGATCATCACCGCCGCCGGGGTGCTGCTCGCCCTGTCCGGCGTCGCGCTCGCGTTCCAGGGTGCGCCGGTCTTCACCGGCCTGCGGTTCTCGCCGCCCACCGCCGACCTCCAGCCGCGTCCCGGCGAGCAGCAGGTGACGGGCACGCCGGCTCCGCAGGACATCCCGCACGAGACGCGCATCGACCTGACCTGGGTGACCTACGCCGTCATCGCGCTGGTGGTCGTTCTCGTGCTCGCCCTGCTCTGGCGGTACCTGCGCCGCAGGCTGCGCCCCGAGTTCCCCGGTGATCGGGGCGACGTCGCGGGGTCGACCGAGGGCGGCGTCACCCCCGAGCCGCCCGAGCAGCCGCGGCCGGAGCCGGTGCGGCGCGGCCTCGACCGCGCCCTCGATCTGCTCGGCGAGGGCCGGGAACCGCGTGACGCGATCGAGCGTGCCTGGCTCGGCCTGGAAGAGGGCGCGGCGGACAGCGGTATCCACCGGCTTCCCGCGGAGACGCCGGGGGAGTTCGTCCGGCGGGTCCTCGGCCGGGTGGCGTCCGACCGGGTCGCGGCGGGCGACCTCCTCGACCTCTATCTGCGCGCCCGGTTCAGCGACGCCGCCGTGACCGTGGCTGACGTGGACGCGGCGCGCGCGGCGATCGAAGCCCTGCGCGCATCGTGGGGCACGGCCGCGGCAGGAGGGACGATCCGGTGAAGCATCCCGGAGCGGGCGGTCGCACCATGCGGTGCGTGCCCTCCGTCGCGACCGAAACCGTGCGCGCCTCCTCCGATCCGGCAGCAGGAGGCCCGCTCGGATGACCCGCTCCAGGATGATCCGCCGCGCCGTCGGGTGCCTGCTCGCCGCCGCCGTCGTCGGCGCCGCTGCGTGGTTCTTCGGCATGGACGCGCCCCATGCCCTCGGCCTCGGCTTCGTGGTGTTCGCGCTCGGGGCCGTGCTCTCGCTGCTCGGGGATCAGGCCGAGGTCGCCTGGCCGGTGCCGCCGCCGCAGCCACGCCCGGGCGCCCGGCGCGACGTCGTACAGCTCGGCTGGTCGCTCGGCGCACGTGGCGGCCGGGTGTCGCCGGAGGCGGTCCGCCGGCTGCGCGGACTCGCCGCCGAAGTGCTCGACCGGCGCGGCGTGCAGCTCGACGACCCGGCGGCCGCGTCGGAGGTGGCACGCCTGCTGGGCAACGACACCGCGGCGATGCTCCGCAAGGGGAGCGCCGCAGCCCCGCGCCCGAAGGAGTTCGCCGCGTCCCTCGCCCGGCTGGAGGCGCTGCGCGAGGTTGGAGGACAGCCTCGCGAGCACGATCCACTTGCCCCGACCGCATCTTCACCCGTCGCCGAGTCGCCGGCCGCGCAACCCACGGCGACACCCGCCGCAAACACGACAGGAGCCGCATGACCCCGGACATGCCCACCGCCGCCGCTTCCGCCTCGTCCGGCGCTCCCGGCGCCGCCGATACCACGCGGGTGGCCGGCGCCGCTGATGAGGCCACCGACGGCGCGGTCTCTCCTGACGTCGCGGTGAACGACTCCGAGGGAACCGCCCCCACCCCTCTCCCCATCCCCGAGGTCGCCCGTCTCGGCGCCGAGGTCCTCGCCCGCGTCGAGTCGGTAGTGGTCGGCATGCGCGAACCCCTGCACATCGCGCTCGCCACGGTCCTCGCGGGCGGGCACGTCCTCTTCGAGGATGTCCCCGGGCTCGGCAAGACGCTCGCCGCCCGGAGCATCGCGAGCGCGGTCGGCCTGGATTTCCGGCGGCTGCAGTGCACCCCGGACCTGCTGCCTTCCGACATCACCGGCTCATTCGTCTACGTGCCGTCGACGGCGGAGTTCGAGTTCCGGCCCGGGCCCGTGTTCACCGGGCTGTTCCTCGCCGACGAGATCAACCGCACCTCCCCGAAGACGCAGTCGGCGCTGCTGGAGGCGATGGCCGAGGGGCAGGTGTCGGTCGAGGGACGCAGCTTCGCGTTGCCGCGGCCCTTCCACGTGGTCGCGACGGCGAACCCGATCGAGTCGGAGGGCACGTACGCCCTGCCGGAGGCGCAGCTCGACCGGTTCATGGTGCGGCTCGGCGTCGGCTACCCGGATGCGGACGGTGAGACGCAGGTGCTGCTCGCCCGCGTCGCCCGCCGGCACGAGGTGGCGACGGTGGAGCCCGTCACAGACGCCCGCACCCTCCTGGCGATGCAGGCCGGCGTCGAGAGGGTGGACGTCGACCCCGACATCGCCGCGTACTGCGTCCGGCTCGCCGCCGCCACCCGGCGGCACCGTTCCGTGGAGGTCGGCGCCTCACCGCGCGGGTCGCAGGGCCTCCTGCTGGTCGCCAGGGCACTGGCGGTGCTCGCCGGCCGCGACTTCGTCATCCCCGACGACGTCAAGCGCGTCGCAGTGCCTGTGCTCGCGCACCGGCTGACGCTGACGGTGCAGGCCTGGACGAGCGGCGTGAGCGCGTCGCAGGTGGTGCAGGAGGTCGTCGCCTCGGTGCCGGGGCCGCCGGCGGTGGGCGTGCGCGAGCGGGAGGCCGTGGACTGATGTCGCTCTGGTCGCGGGCGCGCATGCCCGGCCCGCGCGAACAACCGGAGCTTCCGGCGGGCGGCTCCGGGTGGGCGCTGAGCCCTGCGGTGACCGCGGCCGCGATCGTCGCGATGGTGTGCCTGGTCGCCGCGTTCGTGATGTCCCGGTTGGAGCTGGTGCTCGTGGCGGCCCCGCTGCTGCTGGCCGCCGTGCTCGGCTGGTCGTCGCGGCCCGGCGACGCGGCCTCCCGTACGAGCGTCGGCATCGGCGGCGACGACCCGGACGGGCGGGTGCGCGTCGACGCGGTGGCGGAGGCGGAGGGACGCGTCGACGGCGTCCAGCTGCGGATCCGGCGCGCCGACCGGGAGCCGGAGGACGCGTTCGTCACCCCGGGGAACGCCCGCCGGCTGCGGTTCGCCATCGCGGTGTCGCACTCCGGGCCCCAGCGGATCCTGACCATCGCCGCCCGGGGGATCGGCCCGGACGCCGCGTGGACAGGCGATCCCGGCGTGCCCGCCGTCGCTGAGCGGGTGGTGCGGCCGGCGTCGCAGCGGGTGCGCAGTCTCCCGCTGCCCGCGCGGCTGCTCGGGCTGACCGGCGGCCATGTGTCCGCACGCCCGGGCGACGGCGGGGAGTTCCGGGACATCGACCGCTTCCGCCCGGGGGACCGGCTCCGCCGGATCGACTGGAAGGCGACCGCACGCCTCGCCCAGCGCCCGGGCGAGCTCTACGTGCGCCGCACGACCGCGACCTCCGATGCGGCGGTCCAGCTCGTGCTGGACGCGCGCGACGACGTCCCTGGCGCCGTCGCCGGCTGGGCGGCGCCGTACCCGCGGCCGGGGGCGACGTCTCTGGATCTGGCGCGGGAGGCCGCGGTGTCGCTGGCCGGGGCGTACTCGGCCGCCTCCGACCGGGTAGGCTTCGACGATCTCTCCGATGCGCGTCGCGCGCTGCCGCCGCGCGCCGGGTCGCGGCACCTGCACCGGGTGCTGCGGGCCGTGGAGCTGACGACCGCGCACGGCTCGGCGACCGAGCGGGCCAGGGCGCCCCGGCTCGCGCAGGGGGCGGTCGTGTTCGTGATGTCGACGTTCCTGGACGACCAGGCCACGCGGCTCGCGCTCACCTGGCGCGCCGCCGGCCACCGGGTGATCGCGGTGGACGTGCTGCCGCCGCGCAGCGTGACGGAACTGCCGGCGCGGGAGCGCCTCGCCCTCCGCGTCGTCGACCTGGAGCGCGCGCTTCGCCTGGACCGGCTGCGAGCGGCGGGCGCGGAACTGCTGGAGTGGTCCTCCCCGGAGCGGGACGCGGTGCTCCGGCGCCTGGCGACGCCGAGGCGCCGGCCGTGAGTGTCGCGGGCGGGCGGGAGTCCGAAGCCGGCGCCGCCTCCGGCCGACCGGCCCAGGAGCTGGGCCGCACCGTCCCCGGCTGGTCCCTCCGCGTCGCGTTCGCGGTCGTCGCCGTGCCGCTCGCCGTCACCACCGCGCCGAGCGGAGTGTGGCCTGCGCTCGCGGTGCTGCTGACCGCCGTCGCCGCCGCGGTCCCGCGCTGGCGGGTCGCGTGGGTGCTGATCGCGGTGCTGGCGTTTTCCACGCTGCTGGAGCCGGGCACGCTGACCGTCCGGCTGCTCGCGCTGATCGCCGCCGTGCACGTGCTGCACGTGCTCGCCGCGTGGATGCTCGTCGTCCCCGCCGGTGCCCGGCTGCAGACCGCCGTGCTGCTGCCGTCCCTCCGGCGGCTGCTTGTGATCCAGGCGCCGGTGCAGGCTGCCGCGATCGCGCTGCTGCTCGTCGCCCGAGCGTCGGCGGCGCCCTGGCTCGCCGTCGTCTCCGGCGCCGCGATCGTCGGGCTCGTCGCCCTCCTGGCGGCACTGCTGCTGACGAGACCGCGGGCCTGACCGCGGGTCTGACCGCCACGCGGGGGCAGGCCCAGGCACCAATGTCGGTGGTCCGGCGTACGCTCGCGCGTGGTCGCACATGCCCTGTCCAAGGCGTTAGAATCGAACAAAGCTTCGAACGCTCCGACGGGGGCATCGCGCGCGTGCGCGGTGGGCGAACTCGCAGGTGGGGCGACGGCGAATAGCGGAGAATGGAACGAGTGAGCACTCTGAGCAGCAGGAGTTCGGCAAGCAGCAGTCCGAGCAAGGTCGTGGGTTCGCACCTCAGCGTCCGCGGCGCACGGGTGCACAATCTGCACAACGTCGACCTCGAGATCCCGCGCGACTCGCTGGTCGTCTTCACGGGACTGTCCGGGTCGGGCAAGTCCTCGCTCGCGTTCGACACGATCTTCGCGGAGGGGCAGCGACGGTACGTGGAGTCGCTGTCCGCGTACGCGCGGCAGTTCCTCGGCCAGGTGGACCGGCCCGACGTCGACTTCATCGAGGGCCTGAGTCCCGCGGTCTCGATCGACCAGAAGTCGACCAACCGCAACCCGCGCTCGACGGTCGGCACGATCACCGAGATCTACGACTACATGCGCCTGCTCTGGGCGCGCATCGGCGTGCCGCACTGCCCGGTCTGCGGTGAGAAGATCCAGCGTCAGACGGTGCAGCAGATCGCCGACCAGCTCATGGAGCTGGAGCCGGGCACGCGCTACCTGGTCGTCAGCCCGGTCATTTCGCAGAAGAAGGGCGAGTTCGTCGACCTCTTCAAGGAGCTCGCCGCGAGCGGCTACTCGCGCGCGCTGGTGGACGGCGAGCAGATCCAGCTCAGCGAGCCGCCCACGCTCAAGAAGCAGTACAAGCACGACATCGCCGTGGTGGTCGACCGTCTCGTGGCGGGCCCCGACATCCTCGGCCGGCTCACCGACTCGCTGGAGACCGCGCTGCGGCTCACCGACGGTCTGGTGCAGGTCAACTTCGTCGACCGCGAGGGCCCTGCGGCGTGGCAGTCGTTCAGCGAGAAGCTGTCCTGCCCCAACGGCCACCCCATCCAGCTCACCGAGATCGAGCCGCGCACGTTCTCGTTCAACGCGCCGTTCGGCGCCTGCCCGGAGTGCTCCGGCCTCGGCACGCGCATGTCGGTGGACGACGACCTCCTGCTCGGCGACGACTCGCTCAGCATCGCCGAGGGCGTGATCGTCCCGTGGACCACGCAGGGCAAGGGCCTTTTCAACTACTACGAGAAGCTGCTCGACGGCCTCGCGCGCGACCTCGGCTTCTCGCTGAACACTCCGTGGAAGAAGCTCCCGGAGAACGTGCGGGACGCCGTCCTGCGCGGCGACAACTTCGAGGTCAAGGTGCGGTGGAAGAACCGCTACGGCCGCGAGATGTCCTACACGTCCGGCTTCGAGGGCGTCGTGCCCTACATCGAGCGCCAGTACATGCAGGCGGAGACCGACACCCAGCGTGCCCGCTGGGCCGAGTACCTCCGCGAGGTGCCCTGCCCGGTCTGCCAGGGCAAGCGGCTCAAGCCCGAGGTGCTCTCGGTGCTGGTCCACGGCGCCTCGATCGCCGACGCATCGCTGCTCAGCCTCTCCGACGCCCGCGCGTTCATGGAGAAGCTGCACCTGACCGAGCGCGAGCAGAAGATCGGCGCGCAGGTGCTGCGCGAGATCAAGATCCGGCTCGACTTCCTCATCCAGGTCGGCCTGAGCTACCTCGACCTCGCGCGCGCCGCGGCCACGCTGTCGGGCGGCGAGGCGCAGCGCATCCGGCTGGCGACCCAGATCGGTTCGGGGCTGACCGGCGTGCTGTACGTGCTGGACGAGCCGAGCATCGGCCTCCACCAGCGCGACAACCGCCGCCTGATCGACACGCTGGTGGCGCTGCGCGACCTCGGCAACACGCTGATCGTGGTCGAGCACGACGAGGACACCATCCGTACGGCCGACTGGATCGTGGACATCGGCCCGGGCGCCGGGGTCAACGGCGGCCACGTGGTGCACTCCGGGTCCTACGACGAGCTGCTCGCCAACACCGACTCGCTGACCGGCGACTATCTGGCCGGCCGCCGCGAGATCGCCATCCCCGAGAAGCGGCGCAAGATCGACAAGAAGCGCGTGATCCGGGTGGTCGACGCGGAGGCCAACAACCTCAAGAAGGTCTCGGTGGACTTCCCGCTCGGCGCCTTCGTCGCGGTCACCGGCGTCTCCGGGTCGGGCAAGTCGTCGCTGGTCAACGACATCCTGTACCGCGTGCTCGCCAACAAGCTCAACGGCGCACGCAAACTGCCGGGCAAGCACCGCACGGTGGCCGGCCTCGAGAACCTCGACAAGGTCGTGCACGTCGACCAGGCGCCGATCGGGCGCACGCCGCGCTCCAACCCGGCGACCTACACCGGGGTGTTCGACCGCATCCGCACACTGTTCTCCGAGACGCCGGAGGCCAAGGTCCGCGGCTACCTGCCCGGCCGGTTCAGCTTCAACGTCAAGGGCGGCCGCTGCGAGGCGTGCTCGGGCGACGGCACGATCAAGATCGAGATGAACTTCCTGCCCGACGTGTACGTCGCGTGCGAGGTCTGCGGGGGAGCGCGCTACAACCGCGACACCCTGACCGTGCACTACAAGGGCAAGAACATCGCCGAGGTCCTCGACATGCCGATCAGCGAGGCGGCCGAGTTCTTCCGGCCGATCTCGGCGATCCACCGCTACCTGCAGACCCTCGTGGACGTCGGTCTCGGCTACGTGCGGCTCGGCCAGAGCGCCACGACGCTGTCCGGCGGCGAGGCGCAGCGCGTCAAGCTGGCGACCGAGCTGCAGCGCCGGTCGAACGGCCGCAGCGTCTACGTGCTCGACGAGCCGACCACCGGCCTGCACTTCGAGGACGTCCGCAAGCTCCTCCTCGTGCTCAACGGCCTGCTCGACAAGGGCAACACGGTCATCGTCATCGAGCACAACCTCGACGTCATCAAGTCGGCCGACTGGATCATCGACATGGGACCGGAGGGCGGCGCGGGCGGCGGCATGGTCATCGCGACGGGCACGCCGGAGCAGGTGGCGGAGACGCCGGGGAGCCACACGGGCTACTTCCTGAAGGAGATCCTGCAGGGGGAGGGCGCGCTCGGCACCGAGCGTGTCCGCGGCGCCGCGTAGGATCGCGCTGTGCAGAGTACGGACACGGTCGGCTACCGCCCCAAGGCCGGCGAGATCCCCACGCAGCCGGGCGTCTACCGGTTCCGCGACAAGAACCGGAGGGTGCTCTACGTCGGCAAGGCGAAGAACCTGCGGGCGCGGCTGAGCAACTACTTCCAGCCCCTCCGCAGCCTCCACGAGCGCACCCGCCGGATGGTGACGACGGCGTCGAGCGTCGAGTGGACGGTCGTCGCCAGCGAGTTCGAGGCGTTGCAGCTCGAGTACACCTGGATCAAGGAGTTCAACCCGCCGTTCAACGTGCAGTTCCGGGACGACAAGTCGTACCCGTACCTCGCGGTGACGCTCGGGGAGCGCGTGCCGCGCGTGATGGTGACCCGCAACCGCAACCTCAAGGACGCGCGCTACTTCGGCCCGTACACGAAGGTCTGGGCGATCCGCGACACGGTCGACCTGATGCTGAAGGCCTTCCCTGTGCGCAGCTGCTCCGACGGCGTCTACCGGCGCGCCGAGCTGACCGGGAGGCCCTGCCTGCTCGGCGATATCGGCAAGTGCGCAGCGCCCTGCGTCGGCCGGATCAGTCCGGAGGACCACCGCGGCCTCGCCGAGGACTTCGTGTCCTTCATGGCGGGCAACGACACCAAGTACATCCGCGACCTGACGGAGCGGATGAAGCAGGCGGCGAGCACCCTCGACTACGAGGCCGCGGCGCGGCACCGCGACGCCATCGGCGCGCTCGAGGCGGCCATGGGCAAGAGCGCCGTCGTGCTGCAGGACAACGTCGACCTCGACGCCTTCGGCATCGCCCAGGACGAGCTCGCGGCCGCGGTGCAGCAGTTCATCGTCCGCGGCGGGCGCATCCGCGGTGTCCGCTCGTGGGTGGTCGACAAGGAGCTCGACATCTCGCTCGGCGAGCTGGTGGAGACGGTGCTGCAGAACGCCTACGACGGCGCGGACGCGCCGCCGCGCGAGATCATCGTGCCGGAGCTTCCGGAGGACGCCACCGAGCTGGAGCAGTGGCTGATGGCGCGCCGGGTGGAGGCCGACGAGGCCGGCCCCGTGCGCCGCGGCCCGAAATCGACCGGCCGGGTGGAGCTGCGCGTCGCCCAGCGCGGCGACAAGGCGGCGCTGGCTCAGACGGCCGAGATGAACGCGAAGAACGCGCTCATCCTCTACAAGACCCGGCGCAGCTCCGACTTCGTGGCGCGCTCGAAGGCGCTCAACGACATCCAGGACGCGCTCGGCATGACCGACGCGCCGCTCCGGATGGAATGCTTCGACGTGTCGCACCTGAGCGGCACCAACATCGTCGCCTCGATGGTCGTCTTCGAGGACGGGCTGCCCCGCAAAGACCAGTACCGCCGCTTCAGCATCCCGGAGTCGACCGACGACACCGAGTCGATCTACCAGGTCATCTCGCGCCGGCTGGCGTACCTGAGGGACGACGCGGGCGCAGACGAGGACGCGGAGCAGCAGGACGCCGCGGAGCAGGACGCCGCCGACCAGGACCTCACCGCCGGGCGCGACGGCGACGATCCCGAGATCGACGTCGACGCCGAGATCGCGGAGGCCGCGGAGCGTCGCCGGCGCAAGTTCTCGTACCCGCCGAACCTGCTCATCGTCGACGGCGGCCAGCCGCAGGTCGCCGCCGCGCAGCGGGCGCTGGACGAGTCCGGCGTCACCGGCATCCAGCTCGCCGGGATCGCCAAGCGGCTGGAGGAGCTCTGGCTGCCCGGCTCCGACTTCCCGGTGATCCTGCCCCGCAACAGCGACGCGCTGTTCCTGGTGCAGCGCATCCGCGACGAGGCGCACCGGTTCGCGATCACCTACCAGCGGGCGCGGCGCAAGCGCGACATCTCGACCGTGCTCGGTGAGATCCCCGGCCTCGGCCCCGCCCGCGTGAAGGAGCTGCTCAAGCATTTCGGCTCCGTCGCGCAGCTGCGCCAGGCGACGCCCGAGCAGATCGCGGAGGTGCGCGGGGTCGGCCCGACCATCGCCGCCGCCGTCCACGAGCGCCTCGCCGCGGGCTGAACCACCCGCGCAGACGCGCATCCCGCCGGGAAACCGTCTCGGCCCGGCCCGCCAGTCGGTAGGCTGGTCGCACTCGTTCAGAGAAGGAGAGCACGTGGCGACCGACATCGACACGAACGCCGAGCAGCAAGAAGTGCTGATCGTGACAGGGATGTCGGGCGCGGGCCGGTCGACGGTCGCCAACGCCCTCGAAGACCTCGACTGGTACGTGGTCGACAACCTGCCGCCGCAGATGCTGCGGCCGTTGATCGAACTGGCGAACCGGGCCGAGTCCGGGCTGCCGCGGATCGCCGCGGTCGTCGACGTGCGCGGGCGCAACTTCTTCGAAGACCTGCAGTCGATGATCCAGAGCCTGCGCGAGGGCACCAAGGTGCGCGTGCTCTTCCTGGAGGCCTCCGACGCCGTCCTGGTGCGGCGCTTCGAGCAGGTGCGCCGGCCGCACCCGCTGCAGGGCAACGGCACCATCCTCGACGGGATCGACGCCGAGCGCGCGCGGCTGCGCGAGATCCGCGAGGCGAGCGACATCATCGTGGACACCACGGATCTGAACATCCACCAGCTCGCCACCAACATCACCGAGACGTTCGCGGCGGAGGACACCGCCGGCGTGCAGGTGACCGTGATGTCCTTCGGCTTCAAGTACGGCCTCCCGCCGGACGCCGACCTGGTCGCCGACGCGCGGTTCCTCCCCAACCCGTTCTGGAACCCCGAGCTGCGCCCGCACACCGGGCTCGACGAGGTCGTGCGCGAGTACGTGCTCGAACAGGACGGCGCCGAGGAGTTCATCGCCGGCTACGTGGCCGCGATGCGCCCGATCTTCGCCGGCTACCAGCGCGAGAACAAGCGGCACGCGATGATCGCGATAGGCTGCACGGGAGGGAAGCACCGGTCCGTCGCGATAGCCGAAGAGCTCGCGGCCCGGTTGAGGGGCTTCCCCGGCGTCGCGGTCAACACCAAGCACCGCGACCTCGGCCGTGAATGACGCCGGCCGCTCACTTCACGGCGTGACCCGCGCCGTCTTTCACAGTTAGGAATCCGATTGGCCCTCACCGCCGACGTCAAAGACGAACTCACGAAGGTCGAAGCCAGCAAGACGACCGTCCGAGCTGCGGAGCTCGCGACCATCCTGCGGTTCTCGGGCGGCCTGCATCTGATCGGCGGGAGGATCGCGGTCGAGAGCGAGCTGGACACGCCCGAGCTCGCGCGCCGCGTCCGCAAAGACCTGGCCGAGCTCTACGGCGTCCGCAGCGACGTGTCCGTCATCTCCGCGTCCGGCGTCCGTCGCAGCAGCCAGTACCTGGTCCGGGTGCTGGAGGGCGGCGAGACGCTCGCCCGCCAGACCGGCCTCCTGGACGCCCGCCGCCGCCCCATCCGCGGCCTCCCGAACCGGCTCACCACCGGCTCCCGCGAGGAGCTGGCCGCCGTCTGGCGCGGCGCGTTCCTCGCGCACGGCTCACTGACCGACCCGGGTCGCTCCGCGGCGCTGGAGGTCACCTGCCCCGGCAACGAGGCCGCGATGGCCCTCGTCGGCGCCGCGGGCCGGCTGGGCGTGTCCGCCAAGGCGCGCGAGGTGCGCGGCGTGCACCGCGTGGTCATCCGCGACGGCGAGGCGATCAGCGCCATGCTCGTGCAGATGGGCGCGACCGACACCGTCGCCAACTGGGAGGAGCTGCGCCAGCGCCGCGAGGTGCGCGCGACGGCGAACCGGCTGGTCAACTTCGACGACGCCAACCTGCGCCGCTCCGCGCAGGCCGCCGTCGCCGCCTGCTCCCGCGTCGAGCGCGCCCTCGAGATCCTCGGACCGGACGTGCCGGAGCACCTGCGCTACGCCGGAGCGCTGCGTCTGGCGCACCGCGACGCGAGCCTGGACGAGCTCGGCCACCACGCCGACCCGCCCATGACGAAGGACGCGGTCGCCGGCCGCATCCGCCGCCTCCTGGCGATGGCCGACAAGAAGGCCTCCGAGCTGGACATCCCCGGCACCGACGCGAACCTCCCGGCCGACCTGGATGAGGTGTAGTTTCCGGGTTGGGCGCACGGCCGGGGAAGGAACCCGAAGCCGGCCGGGTTGCCCTCACTAGACTGGAGAAGTCGCCCGAATCAGGGTCTCGAAGAAGAACAACTGTGGAGATGAGTAATGGCTGACTACACGCTCGCCGACCTTCCGTACGACTACTCGGCCCTGGAGCCGAACATCAGCGGCCGGATCATGGAGCTGCACCACGACAAGCACCACAAGGCCTATGTCGACGGCGCCAACACCGCCCTCGCCAAGCTGGCCGAGGCGCGCGACGCCGACGACCTGACCTACGTCAACAAGCTCCAGAAGGACCTGGCGTTCAACCTCGCCGGCCACGTCAACCACACCGTGTTCTGGAACAACCTGTCTCCGGACGGCGGCGACAAGCCGACCGGCGAGCTCGCCGCGGCCGTCGACGAGTTCTTCGGCTCGTTCGACAAGTTCCGCGCCCACTTCACGGCGTCGGCGCTCGGGATCCAGGGCTCCGGCTGGTCGATCCTCGCGTGGGACTCGCTCGGCCAGAAGCTGATCATCGAGCAGCTCTACGACCACCAGGGCAACCTCGCCGCGGCCACCGTCCCGCTGCTGCTCCTCGACATGTGGGAGCACGCGTTCTACCTCGATTACGTGAATGTGAAGGCGGATTACGTCAAGGCGTTCTGGAACATCACCAACTGGGCGGACGTCAACGACCGGTTCACCACGGCGCGCGAGAAGACTTCGGGTCTGCTGCTACTGTCGTAGCGGGTACGGCGTCCCGGGACGGGAGCCGTCCCGGGACGCCGCCGTCCGCTGAAAACACCCACATGGCGCTTCGCGGCGCCCCAGCAAGCAACGGGAGACACCTGTGTCCGTAAAGATCGGAATCAACGGATTCGGTCGCATTGGTCGCAACTACCTGCGCGCGGCCCTCGCCAAGGGCAGCGACCTCGAGATCGTCGCGGTGAACGACCTCACCGACAACAAGACGCTCGCGCACCTGCTCAAGTACGACTCCATCACGGGCCGCCTCGACGCGACCGTGGAGCTGGAGGGCGACAGCATCGTCGTCAACGGCAAGCCGATCAAGGTCCTCGAGGAGCGCGACCCGGCCAACCTGCCCTGGGGCGAGCTGGGCGTCGACATCGTCATCGAGTCGACCGGCCGCTTCACCAAGGCCGCCGACGCCAAGAAGCACATCGAGGCGGGCGCCAAGAAGGTCATCATCTCCGCTCCGGCCACGGACGAGGACGCCACGTTCGTCATCGGCGTCAACGAGCACCTGTACGACCCGGAGAACCACCACATCATCTCCAACGCGTCGTGCACCACCAACTGCCTCGCGCCGCTGGCCAAGGTCTTCAACGACGAGTTCGGCATCGAGCGCGGCCTGATGACCACGGTCCACGCCTACACGGCCGACCAGAACCTGCAGGACGGCCCGCACAGCGACCTCCGTCGCGCCCGCGCCGCCGCGATCAACATCGTCCCGACCTCCACGGGCGCCGCCAAGGCGATCGGCCTGGTCCTCCCGGAGCTGAAGGGCAAGCTCGACGGCTTCGCGCTGCGCGTCCCGGTGCCCACCGGCTCGATCACCGACCTCACGGTCACCGCCTCGCGCCCCGTCACCATCGACGAGGTCAAGGCCGCGTACAAGAAGGCCGCCGAGGGGCCGCTCAAGGGCATCCTCAAGTACACCGAGGACGAGATCGTCTCCTCCGACATCGTGTCCGACCCGCACTCGTCGATCTTCGACTCCGGTCTGCTGCGCGTCATCGGCGACCAGGTCAAGCTCTCGAGCTGGTACGACAACGAGTGGGGCTACTCCAACCGTCTGGTCGACCTGACCGAGTACGTCGCCGAGCGTCTCTGAGCGCCGGGAACCGACGTGACGCTCCGCACTCTCGACTCACTCGGTTCGCTCGCGGGAAAACGCGTCGTCGTCCGCTGTGATCTGAACGTCCCTCTGCAGGACGGGAAGATCACGGACGACGGCCGCGTGCGAGCGTCGATTCCCACCCTCGACGCCCTGATCAATCAGGGCGCCAAGGTGGTCGTGATCTCCCACCTGGGCCGCCCGGAGGGCGCGCCCGACTCGAAGTACAGCCTGGCGCCGGTCGCCCAGCGGCTCTCGGAGCTGCTGGGCACGCCGGTGACGTTCGCGCGGGACACCGTGGGGGCGGGCGCCGAGTCCGCCGTCGCCGGCCTGCAGGACGGCGATGTCGCCCTGCTGGAGAACCTCCGGTTCAACCCGGGGGAGACCGCCAAGGACGAGGCGGAGCGCACGGCGTTCGCCGCCAAGCTCGCCGCGTTCGGCGACGCGTTCGTGTCGGACGGCTTCGGTGTGGTCCACCGCAAGCAGGCCAGCGTGTACGAGCTCGCGAAGGCGCTCCCGAGCGCCGCCGGCACGCTCATCGCGACCGAGCTCGACGTGCTCGACCGGCTCACCGAGAACCCCGAGCGCC
The DNA here is from genome assembly GCF_057655165.1 of Leifsonia sp. Soil_N53. Classification (NCBI taxonomy): domain Bacteria; kingdom Bacillati; phylum Actinomycetota; class Actinomycetes; order Micrococcales; family Microbacteriaceae; genus Leifsonia; species Leifsonia sp. Soil_N53. The sequence goes on along the minus strand of NZ_JBDGMM010000064.1, from coordinate 283,507 downwards.
CCTACGCGGTCGTGCTCGGCGGCTCCAAGGTGTCGGACAAGCTCGGCGTGATCGGGCACCTGCTCCCGCGAGTGGACTCACTGCTCATCGGCGGCGGCATGCTGTTCACCTTCCTCGCCGCGCTCGGCCACCCGGTCGGCTCGAGCCTGCTGGAGGCCGACCAGATCGACACGGTGAAGGGCTACCTGGCCAAGGCCGAGGAGCTCGGTGTCCAGATCGTCCTGCCGCGCGACGTCGTCGTGGCCTCGAAGTTCGGTGCGGACGCGGAGCACATCGTGCGCCCGATCGACGGCATCGAGGACACCGACTGGGGCGCCTCCGGGCTCGGCCTCGACATCGGCCCGGAGACCGGCGAGCTGTTCTCGGAGTACATCCGCGGCGCCCGCACGGTGTTCTGGAACGGCCCGATGGGCGTCTTCGAGCTGGCGCCGTTCGCGGCGGGGACGAAGGCGATCGCGCAGGCGCTGACCGAGGTCGACGGCCTCGCCGTGGTAGGCGGCGGCGACTCCGCGGCCGCGGTGCGCGCGCTCGGCTTCGCCGACGATCAGTTCGGTCACATTTCTACCGGTGGCGGCGCGAGCCTCGAGTTCCTCGAGGGCAAGCACCTGCCGGGTCTGGAGGTCCTGGGATGGCAGCAGTGAACGGTTCCGTGCGGCGCGTCCCGCTGATCGCGGGCAACTGGAAGATGAACCTCGACCACCTGCAGGCGATCGCGGTCGTCCAGAAGCTGGCGTGGACGCTGAAGGACGCCGGGCACGACTACTCGGCCGTAGAGGTCGCCGTCTTCCCGCCCTTCACCGACCTGCGCAGCGTGCAGACGCTCATCTCGGCCGACAAGCTCCCGATCGCCTTCGGCGGCCAGGACGTGTCCGAGCACGACTCCGGCGCATACACCGGCGAGATCGCCGCGTCGTTCCTCGCGGCGCTCGAGTCGCGCTACGTGATCATCGGTCACTCGGAGCGGCGGACGCTGCACAATGAGACCGACGAGCAGGTCGCGGCCAAGGTCGCGCAGGCGGTCAAGAACAACATCGCACCGATCATCTGCGTCGGCGAGACGGCGGAGGACCTGGAGGAGCACGGTGCGAGCGCCGTCCCGGTCGCGCAGCTGCGCGCCGCCCTGGCGTCCGTCGACTCGGCCGCCGACTTCGTCGTGGCGTACGAGCCGGTCTGGGCCATCGGGTCCGGGCAGGCGGCGACGCCGGAGCAGGCCGAGCAGGTCGCAGCGGCACTGCGCGCGGTCATCGTGGAGCTTCTCGGCGAGGACGTCGCGGCGAAGACCCGCATCCTCTACGGCGGCTCGGTCAAGTCGGGCAACATCGCCGGTTTCATGCGCGAGCCGAACGTCGACGGCGCGCTCGTCGGCGGCGCGAGCCTCGACGTGGCGGAGTTCTCGGCCATCATCCGCTACCAGAAGCACGTCGGACTCTGAGAGCGCGCGGCGGCTCCCCGCACGTCGGGTGAGCTGCCGCGCCTTCCGGCGGTTATACTGGCTGTTGGTTTTGTCGGGCGCAGGCCCGGTCGCATCGAAAGGTCAAGCGTGCAGATTCTCACGGTCATCCTCCAGGTCCTGCTGGGGATCACCAGCCTCCTGCTGACCCTCCTCATCCTGTTGCACAAGGGTCGGGGCGGCGGCCTCTCCGACATGTTCGGCGGCGGCGTCACCTCCAACCTGGGTGCGTCCGGCGTCGCGGAGCGCAACCTCAACAGGATCACCGTCATTCTCGGGCTCATCTGGATCACCTGCATCGTCGTCCTCGGGCTCATCACCAAGTTCAGCGCCTGACCGGCGCCCCTTCACCAGAGGAGAATCATGGCATCCGGAGGAAGCGCAATCCGCGGCTCGCGCGTCGGCGCCGGCCCGATGGGGGAGCAGGACCGGGGTTTCCACGCCGAGCGCGTGGCGGTCTCGTACTGGGACGCCGTCGGCAATGAGACGGTCCGCTATTTCGCGGCGAACCTCCCCGACGAGGAGATCCCCGATGTGATCGACTCGCCGTCCACCGGCCTCCCGGCCGGGCGCGACAAGGAGAACCCGCCGTCGGTCGCGAAGGCCGAGCCCTACAAGACGCACCTGGCCTACGTGAAGGAGCGCCGCTCGGAGGAGGAGGCGGAGCAGCTGCTCGAAGACGCCCTCAACCAGCTCCGCGCCCGCCGCGGCAAGCCCACGAGCAACTAGAGCGTACGAAGAAGCCCCGCCGGTCGATGACCGGCGGGGCTTCTTCGTTGCGTGGGTTTGCGCTCAGTAGCTGGGTGCAATGAGGTTCTCCGGAACGTCGACTGCCGCGTCCTTGTCCACGAAGAACACGGTGCGCTTGCGGCCCTTGGCGCCGGCGACCGGGACCTCTGTATAGCTCGCACCGGCCAGCGCGAGGCCCAGGGCGCTCGCCTTGTCGGTGCCGGAGAGCACCAGCCAGATCCGGTCGGACGCGTTGAGCACCGGGCGGGTGAGGCTGAGGCGCTGCGGCGGCGGCTTGGGCGACTCGCGCTCGGCGATCACGGTGGCCTCCGTCTCCCGGATGCCGGCGCGATCGGGGAACAGCGACGCGATGTGCCCGTCGGGGCCGACGCCGAGGAAGGTGATGTCGAACTTCGGGAAGCTCTGGCCCTCCGGGGCGAACGCCTCGAGCTCCGCGGCGTAGAGGCGCGCCGCCTCGTCGATGTCGGCGATCTCGTCGGATGCCGGGAACGGGTGGACGTTCTCCGGCGGGACCGGGAGGTGGTCGAGGAGCGCCTCGCGCGCCTGGCGCTCGTTGCGATCCTCGCTCGACTTCTCCACGAACCGCTCGTCACCCCACCAGAAGTGCACCTTCGACCAGTCGATGGTGTCGCGCGCGGGGGAGGAGTTGACGGCCTCCAGCACGGCGTTGCCCATCGTGCCGCCCGTCAGCGCGATGTTGGCCGCGCCCAGGTCGTCGAGGATGTCGATCGTCTTGGTGAGGAAGCGCGCGGCCACCGACGCGGCGAGTGCTTCCTTGTCGGGGTGGACAAGCACCCGCCGTTCGTTCGTCATGCTGTCGCGCCCACTCCTTGATCGGAGGCCTCGAGCAGCCCGAGACCCTTCGTGATGACCTCGCCGTACAGGTCGTCCGGGTCCAGCCTACGCAGTTCTTCGGCGAGGCAGTCGCGGAGGCTGCGGCGCGGCAGCGACAGATCGTGCGTCGGCTGTCCCGGCTGGGACAGCCGCGCGACGTTCGGGATCTCGCGCTCGAGCTCGATCGTGCCGGACGCCCGCTCCATCGAGACGCCGTGGATGCCGCCCGAGCCGATCGCGCGCGACGCGAGGTCGTACTGCACCGGAACCTGGAGCTGCAGGCGCAGCCAGGCGGCGAGCAGCAGGGTGGAGGGCGAGTTGGCGGCGCCGGCGACCTCCACCGAGGTGATCGGCTCGTACGGCGGCTGGTCGAGCACGGCGGCGAGCTGCGCGCGCCACAGGGTCAGTCGCGTCCAGGCGAAGTCGGTGTCGCCGGGGGCATACGTCTCGGCCAGGTGGAAGAGCGCCTCCTGCGGGTTCGGCTGGGCCGACGCGTCGGTGATGCGGATCGTGGCGATGCGGCCGAGCGGGGAGGTGGAGGCCTTCGCCGGAGCGATGCCGGGCCACCAGACCACGACGGGCGCGTCCGGCAGCAGGAGGCCGGTGACCAGCCCCTCCTCATCGCTCGCGGTCTCGCCGTAGGCGCGGAGGACGATGACCTCGCTCGCGCCCGCGTCGCCGCCGACGCGGATCTGGGCGTCGAGGCGCCCCGAGTCCGTGTGGCTGCGCTCCTCCTCGGTGGAGACCACGATGACGCGCATCGGGTGCTCGCGGGAGGCGTCGTTCGCGGCCTCGATGGCCTCCTCCTCCTGGCCGAGGTGGGTCGCGATCACCAGGGTGAGCACGCGGCCGAGGGCGACGGCGCCGCCCTCCTCGCGGATCTTGACGAGCGCTTTCGAGATGTTGCTCGTCGTGGTGTCGGGCAGATCGACGATCATGGACGCCTCCAGACGCGGCCGTCGCGGGCGAGGAGCTCGTCGGCGGAAGTGGGGCCCCAGGTTCCGGGGCGGTACTGCTCGGGCTGGCCCTGCGTGGTCCAGAACTCCTCGATCGGGTCGAGGATCTTCCAGGACAGCTCGACCTCCTCGTGCCGCGGGAACAGCGGCGGGTCGCCCAGCAGGACGTCGAGGATGAGTCGCTCGTAGGCCTCCGGGCTTGCCTCGGTGAAGGCGTGGCCGTAGCCGAAGTCCATGCTGACGTCGCGCACCTGCATGCCGGCGCCCGGCACCTTGGAGCCGAAACGGATCGTCACGCCCTCGTCGGGCTGGACCCGGATCACGAGCGCGTTCTGACCGAGCGCGCTGGTCTGCGACTCCGCGAAGAGCTGCTGCGGCGCGCGCTTGAACACGACCGCGATCTCCGTGACCCTGCGGCCCAGGCGCTTGCCCGCGCGCAGGTAGAACGGGACGCCGGCCCAGCGCCGGGTGCCGATCTCCAGCTTGATCGCGGCGTAGGTCTCCGTGGTGGACTCGGGGTTCATCCCGTCCTCCTCCAGGAAGCCGACGACCTTCTCGCCGCCCTGCCAGCCGCTCGAGTACTGTCCGCGCGCGGTCGACTTGGCCAGGTCCTTCGGCAGCCGGACGGCCGCGAGCACCTTCTCCTTCTCGGCGCGCAGGTCGGCGGCGTCGAACGAGATCGGCTCCTCCATCGCCGTGAGGGCGAGGAGCTGCAGGAGGTGGTTCTGGATGACGTCGCGGGCCGCGCCGATGCCGTCGTAGTAGCCGGCCCGGCCGCCCACGCCGATGTCCTCGGCCATCGTGATCTGCACGTGGTCGACGTAGTTGGCGTTCCAGATCGGCTCGTACAGCTCGTTGGCGAAGCGCAGCGCCAGGATGTTCTGGACCGTCTCCTTGCCGAGGTAGTGGTCGATGCGGAACACCGAGTCGGGCGGGAAGACCGACTCGACGACCTGGTTGAGCTCGCGCGCGGTCTTCAGGTCGCTGCCGAACGGCTTCTCGATGACCACGCGACGCCAGCCGGTCCCGGACTGGTCGGCCAGCCCGGACTTCTTGAGCTGCTCCGTGACCAGCGGGAACGCCTTCGGCGGGATCGACAGGTAGAACGCGTGGTTCCCCATCGTGCCGCGCTCGACGTCCAGCTTCTGGACGGTGTCCTTGAGGCGCAGGAACGCCGCCTCGTCGTCGAACTCGCCGGAGACGAAGCGGATGCCCTGGGCGAGCTGCTTCCAGACGTCGTCCTCGAACGGGGTGCGCGCGTACTGCTTGACCGCGTCGTAGACGACCTTCTCGAAGTCCTGGTCCTCCCAGTCGCGCCGGGCGAACCCGACGAGCGAGAATCCGGGCGGCAGCAGGCCGCGGTTCGCCAGGTCGTAGACGGCCGGCATCAGCTTCTTGCGGGAGAGGTCTCCCGTCACTCCGAAGATGATGAGGCTGCTCGGGCCGGCGATGCGGTTGAGACGACGGTCGGAGGGCAACCGCAGGGGATTGAACTCCGGGGTGACTTCCACCGGTGACATCTGGCTCCTCTAGTTGACGGCCTCGAACAGCGAGACGACGTCGGCCTCGGGGTTCGTGAGGGTCAGGGTCAGCACGGGACGGCCGTGCTCGCCGAGCACGCTGGCGTCGCCGGCGGCCTGAGCCTGGATGAGCTGGCCGAAGGTGAACGGACGGTCCGGGATCTCGAGGTCCTCCGGAGCCGCCGCGGTGATCTGCAGGAACACGCCGACGGCGGGGCCGCCCTTGTGGAACTGGCCGGTCGAATGCAGGAAGCGCGGGCCCCAGCCGAAGGTGACGGGGCGCCCGGCCTTGGCGGCGAGCAGGTCGCGGATGCCCGCGAGCTGCGGCAGCGCGAGCCGGTCGACGTAGGCCTGCACGGAGACGTAGCCGTCCGGTCCGAGCTGCGCCAGCAGGGCGTCGACTGCGCCATCGAGCGTCGACGCGTCGCCGAGGAACGACCCGGTGGTGCGCACCTCGACGCCGCCAGCGGTGAACGCGGGCGCGACAGGCTCCGGACGGTTCTCGAGCAGGGCGCGGGCGGCGACCTTGGCGGCCTCCACGTCGGGCTGGTCGAACGGGTTGATGCCGAGCAGGCGGCCGGCGACCGCGGTGGCGTACTCCCAGACGATGAGCTGCGCGCCCAGGCTGCCGGAGACGAGGATCTCGCCCTCGTGGCGGTCGGCCGGGAACAGGTGGTGGGCCTCCGCGTTGGCGACGAGCCGGACGACCTGGAGGTCGGCGGGCTTCGACGACAGCTCGGGGGAGAGCGTGTCGAGCACGACGGGGAGAAGGCCGGTGCCCTCCTTGCCGGTGGACTCCGCGATCAGCTGCTCGGCCCAGTCGGCGAACCCGACGATGTGGGTGCCGTCCGAGACGATGCCCAGCTTGTCCTTGAGCGGGTTGGTGCCGGCGATCGCGGCGCCCAGCACGAGGCCGGGGTTCGCGTCGTTGTCGACGGCGAGCTCGATGAGCGTCGCCTCCGCCTCGTCGAGGAGCTCCGAGATGTCCACGCCGGCGAGGCCGGACGGGACCAGCCCGAACGCGGTGAGCGCGGAGTAGCGTCCTCCCACGTTGGGGTCGGCGTTGAAGACGCGGTAGCCCGCCTCGCGCGCCGACTGGTCGAGCGGCGAGCCAGGGTCGGTGACGATGACGATGCGCTCGACCGGGTCGATGCCGGCGTCGCGGAACCACTTCTCGTAGATGCGCTTCTGGCTGTCGGTCTCCAGGGTCGAGCCCGACTTGGAGGAGATGACGACGGCGGTCGCCTGCAGGCGGTCGTGCAGCGCCGAGAGCACCTGGCCGGGGTCGGTCGAGTCGAGGACCGTGAGCTCGGCCTCCGCGGTGCGCGTGATGACCTCGGGAGCGAGCGAGGAGCCGCCCATGCCGCCGAGGACGATGTGGTTGACGCCCTTGGCGTGCAGCTGCTCGCGCAGTGCGACGATCTCGGCGACCAGCGGGCGGGAGATCGCGACGGCCTCGGTCCAGCCGAGTCGCTTGGCGGCCTCCGGCTCGGCGGCCGGGCCCCAGAGAGCCGGGTCCTGCGCGGTGATGCCGGAGCCGACGCGGTCGGCGACGAGCTGCGGCACCACCGACGCGACGGCCTGGGCCGCCGCGCCGGTGACATGGATGCGGAAGGTCACTTGGCGGCCTCCAGCGCGTTGCTGACGGTCTCCACGAGCTCGCCCCACGACACGTTGAACTTGTCGACGCCCTCGCGCTCGAGGGTGGCGGTCACGTCGTCGTAGTCGACGCCGAGGCCGGCGAGTGCGTCAAGGACGCCCTTCGCGTCGGCGTAGTTGCCGGTGACGGTGTCGCCGGCGATCTCGCCGTGGTCGAAGGTGGCCTCCAGGGTCTTCTCCGGCATGGTGTTGACCGTGTTCGGCGCGACCAGCTCGGTGACGTAGAGGGTGTCGGGCAGGCTCGGGTCCTTCACGCCGGTGGAGGCCCAGAGCGGGCGCTGCTCGTTCGCGCCGGCCGCGACCAGGGCCTTGGCGCGGTCGGTGGCGAACTCCTGCTCGTAGAGCTCGTAGGCGAGGCGGGCGTTCGCGATGCCGGCCTTGCTCTTGAGCGCGTGGGCCTCGTCGGTGCCGATCGCGGTCAGGCGCTTGTCGACCTCGGTGTCCACGCGGGACACGAAGAACGACGCGACCGACTGGATGCCGGAGAGGTCGATGCCGGCGGCCTTCGCCTTCTCGAGCCCGGTCAGGTACGCGTCGATGACCTGGCGGTAGCGCTCGAGGCTGAAGATCAGCGTGACGTTGACGCTGATGCCGGCCGCGATGGTCTCGGTGATGGCCTCCAAGCCCTCGACCGTCGCGGGGATCTTGATCAGCACGTTGGGCTTGTTCACCTTGGCGGCGAGCTTCTTGGCCTGCTCGACGGTGGCGTGCGCGTCATGCGCGAGGCCCGGCTCCACCTCGATGGAGACGCGGCCGTCGACGCCGTCGGAGGCCTCGTAGACCGCATGGAAGATGTCGCTGGCGTCGGCGACGTCGTCGGTCGTGATCTCGAAGATCGCGTCCTCGACGCTCGCGCCCGCGGCGGCGAGCTCCTTCACCTGGGCGTCGTAGGCCTCGCCCTTGGAGAGGGCGGTGGCGAAGATCGTCGGGTTGGTGGTCACGCCGACGACGTTGCGCTCGGCGATCAGCTTCTGGAGGCCGCCCGTGGCGATCCGCTCACGGGACAGGTCGTCCAGCCAGATGCTGACTCCGGCGGCGGACAGCGCGGCCGTGGGGGAGGCGGTGGTGGAAGTGGTGTCGGTCATCGTGGTTTCTTCTTCTCTTCTTCCGTGCCCGCGCTCAGAGCGACGCGAGCGATTCCTTGGCTGCGGCGACGGCGTGCTCGGTGGTCATGCCGAACTCGCGGAACAGCGTCTTGTAGTCCGCCGAGGCGCCGAAGTGCTCGATGGAGACGCTGCGGCCGTGGTCGCCGACGATCTTGTCCCAGGCGAGCGCCAGGCCGGCCTCGATCGAGACGCGGGCCTTGAGGCCGGCGGGGAGGACCTTCTCCTGGTAGGCGGCGTCCTGCTCGTGGAACCACTCGAGGCACGGCGCGGAGACGACGCGGGCGTTGATGCCCTCGCCGCGCAGCACCTCGCGGGCCTCGAGCGCGATCTGGACCTCGGATCCGGTGGCGATGAACAGCACGTCAGGGGTGCCGCCCGGCGCCTCGGCCAGGATGTACGCGCCCTTGGCGACGTTGGCCGCCGAAGCGAGCGTGTCGCCGGTGGCCTCGCCTTCGCCGCGCTCGAACACCGGTATGTTCTGGCGGGTGAGCGCGATGCCGGCGGGGCCGCCGCGGCGCTCCAGGATGGTCTTCCAGGCGTAGGCGACCTCGTTGGCGTCGCCCGGGCGGACGACGTCCAGGTGCGGGATGGCGCGGAGCGTCGAGAGCTGCTCGATCGGCTGGTGCGTCGGGCCGTCCTCACCGAGGGCGACGGAGTCGTGCGTCCAGACGAAGATCGACGGCACCTGCATCAGGGCGGCCAGGCGGATGGCCGGGCGCTGGTAGTCGCTGAAGATCAGGAACGTGCCGCCGAACGGGCGGGTCGGGCCGTGCAGCACGATGCCGTTGAGGATCGCGGCCATCGCGTGCTCGCGGATGCCGAAGTGCAGCACGCGGCCGTACGGGTTGCCGGTCCACTCGTGGGTCGAGTGCTCGGTGGGCACGAACGACGCGGCGCCCTCGATCGTGGTGTTGTTCGACTCGGCGAGGTCGGCCGAGCCGCCCCACAGCTCGGGCATGACGCCGGCGATCGCGTTGATGACCTTGCCGCTGGCGGCGCGGGTCGAGACGTCCTTGCCCGCCTCGAAGACCGGGAGGGCCTCCTCGAAGCCCGCGGGCACGTCGCCGGAGAGCAGGCGGTCGAGGAGCTCCTTGCGCTCCGGGTTGGCCGCGGCCCAGGCGTCGAAGCCCTTCTGCCATTCGGCGTGCTCCTGCGCGCCGCGCTCGACGGCCTTGCGGGTGTGGTCGATGACGTCCTCGGCGACCTCGAAGGTCTGGTCGGGGTCGAAGCCGAGCACCTCCTTGACGGCGCGCAGCTCGTCGGCGCCGAGCGCCGAGCCGTGGATCTTGCCCGTGTTCTGCTTCTTGGGGGCCGGCCAGCCGATGATCGTCTTCAGGACGATCAGCGACGGCTTGTCGGTGACCTCCTGGGCGTTGACGATGGCCTGGTGCAGCTCCTGCACGTCCTCCTCGTAGACGCCGGTCTTCTTCCAGTCCACGACCTGGACGTGCCAGTGGTAGGCCTCATAGCGCGCCTTGACGTCCTCGGTGAACGCGATGTTCGTGTCGTCCTCGATCGAGATCTGGTTGGCGTCGTAGATGGCGATCAGGTTGCCGAGCTGCTGGTGGCCGGCGAGGCTCGACGCCTCGGAGCTGATGCCCTCCTCGAGGTCGCCGTCGCTGGCGATCACGTAGACGAAGTGGTCGAACGGGCTGGTGCCCGCGGCGGCGTCCGGGTCGAAGAGGCCGCGCTCGAAGCGCTGCGCGTAGGCGAAGCCGACCGAGGAGGAGATGCCCTGGCCGAGCGGGCCGGTGGTGATCTCGACGCCGTCGGTGTGGCGGTACTCGGGGTGGCCCGGGGTGAGCGAGCCCCAGGTGCGGAGCGCCTTGAGGTCGTCGAGCTCGAGGCCGTAGCCGCCCAGGTACAGCTGGATGTACTGCGTCAGCGAGCTGTGGCCTGCGGACAGGATGAAGCGGTCGCGGCCGAGCCAGTGCTGGTCGTGCGGGTCGCGGCGCATCACCTTCTGGAAGAGCAGGTACGCGGCGGGGGCCAGGCTCATCGCGGTGCCGGGATGACCGTTCCCCACCTTCTCCACCGCGTCGGCCGCGAGGACGCGGACCGTGTCTACTGCCTTGTTGTCAATGGGATCCCACTGCAGAGCTGCCACGTGAAAACTGACCCTTCGTCGAAAGTGGTGAGGGTCGTCGTGTAACCCGCACCGGTTGAGGTAGTGCGCGCCGTGGACGTCATCGGCGCCGGTCCGCTTCTCCGTCACAGTCCTACAAATCGAGGTCGAGGAAAAGGGGGTCCGGCTGGCGAGCACCTCCAAGTATAGGTAACGCGCACGAAACCTGGGGTGTTCCAGCAGGTGCATGCGCTAACGGTGAGTGCACGGCCGCGGAACACTGCGGAACTGCGCCCGTGTCGTAGACTGGTCGCGGTCTGTAACAATCCGCACAGTCGCCGGGGCACTCCGTGAGACCGGCGTCCCGGGACCGCACGATTCCTGTAAACCGAGGAGCAATGGACGTCGTCGTAGAGAGCCGTGTCGAACCGGCGGGCCGCATCGGCGTCGCGCGCAAGGCGAAGGCGTACCTCGCCCTCACCAAGCCGCGCGTGGTGGAGCTGCTGCTCGTCACGACCGTTCCGACGATGATCCTGGCCGCGCACGGCATCCCGAACCTCTGGCTGGTGCTGGCCACCGTGGTCGGCGGCTACATGTCCGCAGGCTCGGCCGGCGCGTTCAACTGCTACATCGACCGCGACATCGACCGCGTGATGCGCCGCACCAAGAACCGGCCGCTGGTCACCGGCGAGCTGAGCGACCGCGAGGCGCTCGTGTTCGCGTGGGCGCTCGGCATCGCCTCCGTGCTGGTGCTCGGCTTCTTCACGAACTGGCTGGCGGCGGCGCTCTCGGTGGGCGCCATCCTGCTGTACGTCGTCTTCTACACGCTCATCCTCAAGCGCCGCACCGCCCAGAACATCGTCTGGGGAGGCGTCGCCGGCTGCATGCCCGTGCTGATCGGCTGGGCGGCCGTCACCGGCTCGCTCGCCTGGCCGCCGGTCATCCTGTTCGGCATCATCTTCCTCTGGACGCCGCCGCACTATTGGCCGCTGTCGATGAAGTACCGCGAGGACTACAAGGAGGCCGGCGTGCCCATGCTCGCCGTCGTCCGCGGCCGCACCGTCGTCGGCCTGCAGGTCATCCTGTACGCGTGGGCGATGGTCGCGTGCTCGCTGCTGCTCATCCCGGTGGCGCACATGGGGCTGCTGTACACGGTGGTCTCGCTGGGCGCAGGCGGCTGGTTCCTGTACGAGTCGCACCGCCTCTACAACCTGGCGATCCGCCACGAGCACGTGTCGCCGATGCGCGTGTTCCACGGCTCCATCGCCTACCTGACGCTCATCTTCCTCGCCGTGGCGATAGATCCGCTGCTACCGTTCTGAGCGTGCAGGCGCTGAGGACGGCCCGGCTCGTTCTCGACGCGCCGCGGGAGAGCGACATCGCCGCCGTCCTGGAGGCGTGCCAGGACCCCGAGGTCCTGCGCTGGATCCCGCTGCCGGAGCCGTATACGCGCGAGAGCGCCGAGTTCTTCGTGCGCGACTATGCGCCGCACGGGCTGGCCAGCGGTCGGTTCACGGTGTGGGCGGTCCGCGAGAGCACCACGGCGCCCCTGGTCGGGGCGGTCGAGGTGCGGCGCGACGAGGCGGACGGCGCGGCCTCGCTCGGCTGCTGGCTCGCGCCGTCGGCGCGCGGCCGGGGAGTGATGACTGAGGCGCTCACGGCGATCTGCGCGCACGCGCTGTCGCCCGCCGGCCTCGGCTTCGACCGGCTGCACTGGGAGTACCTGCCGGGCAACGAGGCGAGCCGCCGCCTGGCCGGACGGGTCGGTTTCGACTTCGCCGGCGCGCAGCCGCACCCGGTGGAGTTCCGCGGCGAGCAGCGCGAGGCGCTGACCGGGGTGCTACGCCGCGACGACGTCCGCGGCTGAGCCGGCCGGGACCGCGGCGCGCGGAGCGCTGGCCTTCAGGGACAGGACGACCGCGGTCATCACCGCCGCGAGTGTGGCCGCGAGCGTCATGTGGAGGCCGACCAGGACGCCGGGGAGCCCGGTGTTCGACTGGATCAGCCCCACGGCGATCTGGACGAGCTCGACCGCGAGCAGCAGCAGCGTGAAGCGGTGCACCGGCGTGCTGCGGATGCGCCAGGCGCCCACGACGAGCACGAGTGTCAGCGCGAAGGTCAGGTACGCCGGGATGGCGTGCACGTGCTCGATGATCTCGGGGTTCAGGCCGTTGCGCGGGGTCTTCGCGTCGCCGGCGTGCGGACCGGAACCCGTCGTGACGATGCCGAACACGATCGTCACGGCGACGACGACGCTCGTCGCGTACGCGGTCGCCGCGTACCAGCCCGGCACCGCGCGCACGCGGGGACCGGGGACCGCGTAGACGCGGACCAGGAAGACCGTGGTGAGCACGACCAGGATCATCGAGGCGATGAAGTGCATCCCGACCACCCACCAGCTCAGGCCGGTGAGGACGGTGATGCCGCCGAGGACGGCCTGGAAGGGCACGCCGAGACCGGCGGCGAACGACAGCCAGAACAGATCGGCGCGGCTCCGCAGGAGTCGGACGACCGACAGGAAGGCCAGGATCGCCAGGACGGCGAGGACGCCGCCGAGCATCCGGTTGCCGAACTCGATCACGCCGTGGATGCCCATCTCCGGCGTGTTCACGAGGGAGTCCGCCGTGCACTTCGGCCAGGTCGGGCAGCCGAGGCCGCTGGAGGTGAGGCGCACGGCGCCACCGGTCGTCACGAGCAGGATCTGAGCCGCGAGGTAGATCCAGGCGACGACCCTGGTGCGCCGGTCGACACGGTCGGGCAGCCACGCGATGATGCGCTTCATATGTTCCTGGGTTCCTCAGATCTGATCGATACTCGGCCAACGTGCAGGCGCGCCTCTACTATTACCGCTTCGCACCTGTAGAATTGGTGGGTTCGAGAAACGCGCTACCCTGCGCGTGCTCGCAGGCGTTTCCTCGCCTGCGGCCGGGGCACTGTCGCCCGTGTCCTCGATCAGTCTAGGTACGCACTGTGTCAGTACGCAGCAAAGCCACCCGCACAATCAAGACGCATCCGGCGCCGGGCAGACGCACGCCGGGAGTGGAATGAGCCGGAATCATATTCGGTTGAGAGTGGTAGGAAACGAGGTAGATATGTCAGACATCCTGATCGACCGGCCGGAACTCGCGAGCCTCGGGCAGTACGAGTTCGGCTGGGCGGACTCCGACGCGGCGGGCGCATCCGCACGTCGCGGGCTCGGACCGGAGGTGGTCAAGGACATCTCCGCTCTGAAGAACGAGCCGGAGTGGATGCTGCAGCGCCGCCTCAAGGCCCTCCAGCTCTTCGAGCGCAAGCCGATGCCCACCTGGGGCGCCGATCTCTCCGAGATCGACTTCGACAACATCAAGTACTTCGTCCGTTCCACCGAGAAGCAGGCCCAGAGCTGGGAGGACCTGCCGGAGGACATCCGCAACACCTACGAGAAGCTCGGCATCCCGGAGGCCGAGCGCCAGCGCCTCGTCGCCGGCGTCGCCGCGCAGTACGAGTCCGAGGTCGTCTACCACCAGATCCGCGAGGACCTGGAGGAGCAGGGCGTCATCTTCCTCGACACCGACACAGCGCTGCGCGAGCACCCCGAGATCTTCGAGGAGTACTTCGGCACCGTCATCCCGGCCGGCGACAACAAGTTCGCGGCGCTCAACACGGCCGTCTGGTCGGGCGGGTCGTTCGTGTACGTCCCGAAGGGCGTCCGGGTCGAGATCCCGCTGCAGGCCTACTTCCGGATCAACACCGAGAACATGGGCCAGTTCGAGCGCACGCTGATCATCGCCGACGAGGGCAGCTACGTGCACTACATCGAGGGCTGCACGGCGCCGATCTACAAGTCCGACTCGCTGCACTCCGCGGTCGTCGAGATCATCGTCAAGAAGAACGCCCGCGTTCGCTACACGACCATCCAGAACTGGTCGAACAACGTCTACAACCTGGTCACGAAGCGCGCCACGGCCGCCGAGGGCGCGACCATGGAGTGGATCGACGGCAACATCGGCTCCAAGGTGACGATGAAGTACCCGTCGATCTACCTGATGGGCGAGCACGCCAAGGGCGAGACCCTGTCTGTCGCCTTCGCGGGCCCGGGCCAGCACCAGGACGCCGGCGCGAAGATGATTCACATGGCGCCGTACACGCAGTCGTCGATCGTCTCGAAGTCGATCGCCCGCGGCGGCGGCCGCGCCGGCTACCGCGGCGAGGTCCGGGTGGACGCGAACGCGCACCACGCCGCGAACACCGTGCGCTGCGACGCCCTGCTGGTCGACACGATCTCCCGGTCCGACACCTACCCGGCGATCGACATCCGCGTCGACGACGTGCAGCTCGGCCACGAGGCCACCGTCTCCCGCGTGAGCGAGGAGCAGCTGTTCTACCTGATGTCCCGGGGGCTCCCGGAGGACGAGGCCATGGCGATGATCGTCCGCGGCTTCATCGAGCCGATCGCTCGCGAGCTCCCGATGGAATACGCACTCGAACTCAACAAGCTCATCGAGATGGGCATGGAAGGCTCTGTCGGCTGATATGACGACCCCCAGTACCCCGACGCAGACCCAGGACACCCCAGCGCCGGCGCCGCGGCACCTGCGCGCCCCGGTCCCGGTCCAGACCCGCTCCGAGCGGTTCACCTCCACCCAGGTCGCCGACTTCCCGGAGGTCACCGGCCGCGAGGTCATGTGGAAGCACACCCCGGTCGCCCGCCTCGCCGAGCTCATCTCCGGTGAGCTGGACGGGTCGCCGTACGTCTTCGACCTCACGCCGGCCCCCGGCGTGACGGCCGCGTGGATCGCCCGCGACGACGCCCGTGTCGGCGCCGCCGGCATCCCGGAGGACCGCGCCTCGGCGAACGCCTGGACGAACTTCGAGCAGGCGCTGCTCGTGTCGATCTCGGGCGACGAGGTCGAGGAGGCGACGCTCACCCGCGCCGCCCTCGGCGGGGCCGCCCGCGCCGCGCACACCGTGGTGGAGGTCGCCCCCGGCGCCCACGCCACGCTCATCCTGCAGAACAGCGGCGCAGCGCACCTGACCGAGAACGTCGAGTTCCTGCTCGGCCCCGACGCGAACCTCACGGTCGTCTCGGTGCAGGAGTGGGACGACGACGCGCTGCACGTCGCCGCGCACTTCGCCGAGCTGGCCGAGGGCGCGCGCCTCAAGCACGTCGCCGTCACCCTCGGCGGCGGCGTCGTCCGGCTCAACCCGTCGGCGCACCTCGTCGGCGCGCGGTCGGACGCGACCCTGCTCGGCGCCTACTTCGCCGACGCCTCCCAGCACCTCGAGCAGCAGGTGTTCGTGCACCACGACGGCCCGGAGACCCGCAGCCGCGTGACGTACAAGGGCGCGCTGCAGGGCGAGGGGGCGCGCACGGTGTGGATCGGCGACGTGCTGATCGGCCCGAAGGCCGTCGGCACCGACACCTACGAGCAGAACCGCAACCTCGTCCTGACCGACGGCGCCCGCGCGGACTCGGTGCCCAACCTCGAGATCGAGACCGGCGACATCGTCGGAGCCGGCCACGCCAGCGCCACGGGACGCTTCGACGACGAGCAGCTGTTCTACCTGCAGTCGCGCGGC
This sequence comes from Leifsonia sp. Soil_N53, assembly GCF_057655165.1. Taxonomy (NCBI): domain Bacteria; kingdom Bacillati; phylum Actinomycetota; class Actinomycetes; order Micrococcales; family Microbacteriaceae; genus Leifsonia; species Leifsonia sp. Soil_N53. The sequence continues at coordinate 267,608 of NZ_JBDGMM010000064.1, read as the reverse complement.
ATCACCGAGGAGGAGGCGCGACGCCTGGTCGTGCGCGGCTTCCTCTTCGAGATCGTCCAGCAGATCGGCTCGCCCGCGCTGCAGGAGCACCTGCAGACGGCCATCGAGGCCGAGCTGACGGTCTCCGTCACGGCGGCGAGCTGATGGCGGGCACCCGGGTCGCCTCGGCGGCCGAGCTGGTCGAGAACCAGGCCACCCGCGTGGTGGTCGACGGCGTCCCGATCGCGGTCGTCAAGGACTCGAACGGCGACATCCACGCCATCGGCGACACCTGCACGCACGGCGAGATCTCCCTCGCCGAGGGCTTCATCGAGGGCGAGACGCTGGAGTGCTGGGCGCACGGCTCCCAGTTCTCGCTCATCACGGGCAAGCCGCTCAACCTCCCGGCCTACGAGCCGGTCCCCGTCTTCCAGGTCGAGGTCATCGACGGAGACGTCTACATCGACCCGACCGTTACGAAAGAGATTCAGTAAGCACATGTCAGTCCTCGAGATCCGCGACCTGCACGTCACCGTCGAGACGGACCAGGGTGTCAAGCCCATCCTCAACGGCGTCGACCTGACCATCCGCGAGGGTGAGATCCACGCCATCATGGGCCCCAACGGCTCGGGCAAGTCCACCCTGGCCTACACGATCGCCGGCCACCCGAAGTACACGGTCACCAGCGGCACCATCACGCTCGACGGCGAGGACGTCCTCGCGATGACCGTCGACGCCCGCGCCCGCGCCGGCCTGTTCCTCGCCATGCAGTACCCGGTCGAGATCCCCGGTGTGACCAACACCAACTTCCTCCGCACCGCCAAGACCGCGATCGACGGCCAGGCGCCCGCCATCCGCACCTGGGTCAAGGACGTCCGCGAGACGATGGGCCAGCTCCGCATGGACTCCTCGTTCGCCGAGCGCAACGTCAACGAGGGCTTCTCGGGCGGCGAGAAGAAGCGCAACGAGATCCTGCAGCTCGAACTCCTCAAGCCGAAGTTCGCCGTCCTGGACGAGACCGACTCGGGCCTCGACGTCGACGCGCTCAAGGTCGTGTCGGAGGGCGTCAACCGTGCCAAGGCCAACACCGGGCTCGGCATCATGCTGATCACGCACTACACGCGCATCCTCCGCTACATCAAGCCGGACTTCGTGCACGTCTTCGTCGCCGGCCGGGTGGCCGAGGAGGGCGGCCCCGAGCTCGCCGAGCGCCTGGAGGAGGAAGGCTACGACCGCTTCGTCGACGCCCCCGAGCCCGCCAAGGCCGACGCGGTCGACCTGGCCGAAGCGTAGAATCCCGATATGCCCGCCACGCTGAGCCCCGCGCTCTTCGACGAAGTCGAAGAGGCGCTGAAGAACGTCATGGACCCGGAGCTCGGGATCAATGTCGTCGACCTGGGCCTCATCTACGACCTGGCCTGGGATGAGGAGAACAACGCCCTCATCATCTCGATGACGCTCACGAGCGCCGGCTGCCCGCTCACCGACGTGCTCGAGGAGCAGACCGCAGAGTCCCTCGACGGCATCGTCGAGGCCTTCCGCATCAACTGGGTGTGGATGCCGCCGTGGGGTCCCGAGCGGATCACCGACGACGGCCGCGACATGATGCGCGCCCTCGGCTTCGCTATCTGATTTCCGACGATGAGGTCCCGGCACGAGAGTGCCGGGACTTCCGTCTGACCACCGAACAACGTAAGGACCACCACTGTGCTCGCCGTGCACGACCTCGAACTGCGCGTCGGCGCCCGCCTGCTGATGGAGAACGTCGGCTTCCGCGTGGCGGACGGCGACAAGATCGGGCTCGTCGGCCGCAACGGCGCCGGCAAGACCACGCTGACCAAGGTGCTCGCGGGCGACCTGCTGCCCACGGCCGGCAAGGTCGACCGGTCGGGCGAGCTCGGCTACCTCCCGCAGGACCCGCGATCGGGCAACCTCGACGACCTCGCGCGTACGCGCATCCTCGACGCCCGCGGCCTCGGCTCGATCGTCCTCGGGATGCACCAGGCCACGCACGACATGGCCAGCGACGACCCGTCGGTGTCGGAGGCGGCCATGAAGAAGTACGGCCGGCTGGAGGAGCAGTTCCACATGCACGGCGGGTACGCCGCCGAGGCCGAGGCGGCCTCCATCGCCTCCAACCTGAACCTGCCCGACCGCATCCTGGACCAGCCGCTGAAGACCCTCTCGGGAGGTCAGCGCCGCCGCATCGAGCTCGCCCGCATCCTGTTCTCCGACGCGCGCACGATGATCCTGGACGAGCCGACCAACCACCTCGACGCCGACTCCGTCGTCTGGCTGCGGGACTTCCTCAAGAACTACTCCGGCGGCTTCATCGTCATCTCCCACGACGTGGAGCTGGTCGGCGAGACGGTCAACCGTGTCTTCTACCTGGACGCCAACCGCCAGGTGATCGACATCTACAACATGGGCTGGAAGAACTACCAGCGCCAGCGCGCGGCCGACGAGGAGCGCCGCAAGAAGGAGCGCGTCAACGCCGAGAAGAAGGCGTCCGCCCTGCAGCTCCAGGCGGCCAAGTTCGGCGCCAAGGCGACCAAGGCCGCCGCGGCGCACCAGATGGTCGCGCGCGCCGAGAAACTCCTCTCCGGCCTGGAGGAGGTGCGCCAGGTCGACCGGGTCGCCAAGCTGCGCTTCCCGACCCCTGCCGCGTGCGGCCGCACCCCGCTGCAGGCCTCCGACCTTTCGAAGAGCTATGGCTCGCTGGAGATCTTCACGGCCGTGGACCTCGCGATCGACCGCGGCTCGAAGGTGGTGGTGCTCGGCCTGAACGGCGCGGGCAAGACCACGCTGCTGCGGATGCTCGCGGGCGTCGACAAGCCGGACACCGGACAGGTGGAGCCGGGGCACGGCCTCCGCATCGGCTACTACGCGCAGGAGCACGAGACGATCGACGTCGACCGCTCCGTGCTGCAGAACATGGTCTCCTCGTCGCCCTCGCTCACCGAGACGGAGGCGCGCAAGGTGCTGGGCTCGTTCCTGTTCACCGGCGACGACGCGCACAAGCCGGCCGGCGTGCTCTCGGGCGGGGAGAAGACCCGGCTCGCGCTGGCGATGATCGTGGTGTCCGGCGCGAACGTGCTGCTGCTCGACGAGCCGACGAACAACCTGGACCCGGCGAGCCGTGAGGAGATCCTCGACGCGCTCGCGCACTACGAGGGCGCTGTCGTGCTGGTCAGCCACGACGAGGGCGCCGTGGAGGCCCTGAACCCCGAGCGCGTCCTCATCCTCCCCGACGGCGTCGAGGACCACTGGAACCGCGACTACCTCGACCTGATCTCGCTCGCGTAACCTGCGCTGAGGCGCGATCAGCGCGCGTCGAGCAGTTCGTCCTCCACGTCGGAGTCGGTGCGCTTGAGCGCCCGGCGGCGGGCGCGCTCGGCGGCGCGGGCCTGCTCGGCGGGGTCGTGCTCGTTGCGCTTGCGGTACTCGGTGCGCAGTGCGTAGCCGAGCCCGAAGAAGCCGATCAGAGCGAAGATGATCCACTGGATCATGTATGACCAGTGCAGGCCCTCGTCCTGCGTCGGCGGGTCCGTGACGGTCGGGGCCGGCGCGCTCGCCGGGCTGGGCTTCTGCGACGCCAGCAGGCCGTACGCGCCGGTGTAGACGTCGGCGCCGCCGAGCTTCTGCTTGACGACCGAGAGCTGGATGGTCCCGACCTGCATCCCGACCCCGGTGCGGCCCTGAATGGCCGGCTCGCTCGCCTTGAGCCGGGCGACGACGGTCACGGTGCCGGACGGCGCGGCCGGCACGTGGTCGGGGGAGTCGGTGTTGTTGCCGGTCGGGACCCAGCCGCGGTCGACGATGAACAGCGAGCCGTCGGCCGTGCGCAGTGGAGTGAGCACCTCGAAGCCCGGGCTGCCGTTGAACGGGCGGTTGCGGGCCAGGATCTCCTTGTCCTTTTCGTAGGTGCCGGTCACGGTCACGCGCGTCCACTCCTGGGCGGGCGAGTACGCGCCGAGCGACGGGAGCTCCTGGTCGAGCGGCACCGGGTGCGAGTAGAAGTTCGCCGCGATCAGCGCGTTCGCGGCCGCGGCCTCCTTGCTGCGGGCGAGCTGCCAGTTCGAGAGGAAGCCGCACGCGATGGCGAACACGATGGCGAACGCGAGGTAGCCGAACCAGCGGCGGGAGAACGCGAAACTCCAGCCGACGGACGTCCGCTCCTGGCCGGTCACGCGCTCGTCCGCTCGGAGTCGACGGGGACGACCGTCACCGGGAACTCCCGCGCCGCGAGGAACTCGCGCAGGTAGTCCACGTGCTCGCCGCAGGCCAGCCACACCTTCACCCGGTCGGCGGTGTGGATGCGCGGGTTGCGCCATTCGACCCGCCAGGACGCCGTCTCGCGGCAGCCGGCGCGCGAGCAGGTGAGCGGCTCTGGTTCGCCCAGTCCGATCACGTGTCCTCCTCCTGCCGGCCCGCATCCGCGGGCTTGTCGCCGGTGTCTTCGGCGCGGCCCCCGGGTGGAGGCGCCATCGGAAGGATATTGCCTGGACGCTGTGCTTCCGCTTCATGCGGCTCTGCGCCGACGTTCGCGATCACGACGGCGAAGTACGGCAGGAAGACCGCCCCGATCAGCGGGATCGCGCCCCACGGCCAGCCGACGATGAGCGCGACGATGAGGCAGACGATACGGACCCCCATGGCGACGGAGTACTTGATCATCCGGCGCTTGCGCTCCTCGTCCGGGGAGAGCGGGAGATTCGTGATGGACGGGCGTGATTGCTTCATGTGCGTTGACTCCAGAGTACGTCCATAAACTGGTACAGGCCCGCTCCGGGCCGAATCGTCGAAAGGATCGTCTGCATGACCACGCCGCGCACTGTGCTCGTCACCGGAGGGAACCGGGGGATCGGTTACGCGATCGCCGAGGAGTTCCTCGCTCAGGGCCACCGCGTCGCGGTGACGGCGCGCTCGGGCGAGGGCCCGGCCGGCGCGCTCACGGTGCGCGCGGACGTCACCGACGCCGCCTCCGTCGACGCCGCGTTCACCCAGGTGGAGGCCGAGCTCGGCCCGGTCGAGGTCGTCGTCGCGAACGCGGGCATCACCAAGGACACCCTGCTCATGCGCATGAGCGACGAGGAGTTCGACAGCGTCGTGGAGACCAACCTCGGCGGGGCGTTCCGCGTCGTCAAGCGCGCCTCCAAGGGGATGCTCAAGGCGCGCTGGGGCCGCATCGTGCTGATCTCGAGCGTCGTGGGCCTGTACGGTTCCGCAGGCCAGGTGAACTACGCAGCCAGCAAGGCAGGACTGGTCGGCATGGCCCGCTCCATCACGCGCGAGCTCGGCGGCCGCGGGATCACTGCGAACGTGGTGGCGCCCGGCTTCATCGAGACCGACATGACCGCCGCGCTCCCGGAAGCCCAGCAGGCCGAGTACAAGAGGAACATCCCGGCCGGCCGCTTCGCGTCCGCGAACGAGGTCGCCCGTGTGGTCACCTGGATCGCCGGCGACGACGCGGGCTACGTGTCCGGCGCCGTCATCCCCGTCGACGGCGGCCTCGGCATGGGCCACTAGCATCCGTCGAGGGGCACGTCGTTGTCACTTCCGGGCGCCGAAAGTGACAACGACGTGCCCTTCGTGCTTCGTCAGCCGCGGAGGCCCAGGAGGGGGAGCACCTGGGCCAGGTCCTGGCGGTCGATGACCAGGTCGGCCTCCTCGCGCACGCGCGGCTTGGCGTTGAAGGCCACGGCCAGCCCGGCCTCCGCCATCATCCGCAGGTCGTTGGCGCCGTCGCCGATCGCGACGGTCTGCCGCAGGTGCACGCCGGCCTCGGCGGCCCAGAACAGCAGGGCCTGCGCCTTGGCGGCGGCGTCGACCACCGGGCCGTCGACCTCCCCGGTCAGCACGCCGTCCGCGACAGCGAGGCGGTTCGCCCGCCAGTGGTCGAGGCCCAGCCGCTCGCCGAGCGGGTCCAGCAGCTCGTGGAAGCCGCCGGAGACCACGCCCACCTCGCCGCCCGCGGCCTGCACGCCGGCGATGAGCTCCGGCACGCCGTCGGTGACGCGGATGCGCTCCCCGACGCGCTCGAAGACCGAGACCGGGAGGCCCGCCAGTGTGCGGACCCGCTCGCGCAGGCTCTCCTCGAAGTCGAGCTCGCCGCGCATGGCCCGCTCGGTGATGTCGGCGACCTCGGTGCGCGAGCCGGCCTCCTCGGCCAGCAGCTCGATCACCTCATCGTGGATCAGGGTGGAGTCGGCGTCGAGGACGACGAGGAAGCGCGCGGCCCGCTCGGAGGGACGGATGCCGTCGTGTGGATGTCCTGACGTCATGGGACGACGTGCACCCCTTTGCCGACGACGGTGATCCCGGACTCGGTGACCGTGAAGCCGCGGGCGCGGTCGCGCTCGGGGTCGACGCCGATCCTGGCGCCCTCGGCCACGACGACGTCCTTGTCGAGGATCGCGCGGCCGACGAACGCGTTCGGCTCGATCACGGCGCGCTCGAACACGACGGAGTCCACCACCTTGGCGCCGGAGGCGACCGTGGCCCACGGGCCGAGGACGCTGCGCTCCAGGTGGGAGCCGGAGATCACCGAGCCGAGCGAGACGATCGAGTCGATCGTGGTGCCCAGCGCCCCGCGGCCGTCGCGGACGATCTTGGCCGGAGGCGAGTTGAGCACCTGGCTGAAGATCGGCCACTCCCGGTTGTACAGGTTGAACACCGGCAGCGCCGAGATGAGGTCCTGGTGCGCCTCGAAGAACGAGTCGATCGTTCCCACGTCGCGCCAGTAGTAGCGGTCGCGATCCGTCGAGCCCGGCACGTCGTTGTTGTTGAAGTCGTAGACCGCGGCCTCGCCGCGCGCCACGAAGTCGGGGATGATGTCGCCGCCCATGTCGTGGTTCGAGTCGGGGCGGTCGCCGTCGCGGACGACCGCGTCGATGAGCGCGTCAGCGTCGAACACGTAGTTGCCCATCGAGGCGAGCACCTCGTCCGGGGAGCCGGGCAGGCCCACCGGGTCGGTCGGCTTCTCGCGGAACGCGGCGATGCGGTCCGGCTTGGCCGCGTCCACCTCGATCACGCCGAACTGGTCGGCGAGCGAGATCGGCTGGCGGATCGCGGCGACCGTCGCGGGCGCACCCGAGTCCACGTGGGCCTGCAGCATCTGCGCGAAGTCCATGCGGTAGACGTGGTCGGCGCCGACCACCACGACGATGTCGGGCCGCTCGTCGCGCAGCAGGTTGAGGCTCTGCAGGATGGCGTCGGCCGAGCCGCTGAACCAGCGCTTGCCGAGCCGCTGCTGGGCCGGCACCGAGGCGATGTAGGAGTTCAGCATCCCGTCGAGCCGCCAGGTCTGCGACACGTGCCGGTCGAGACTGTGCGACTTGTACTGCGTGAGCACGACGATCTGGCGGAGCTGCGAGTTGATCAGGTTGGACAGCGCGAAGTCGATGAGCCGGTACTGTCCGCCGAACGGCACAGCGGGCTTCGCGCGGTCGGCGGTCAACGGCATCAACCGCTTCCCCTCCCCGCCCGCGAGCACGATGCCGAAGATCTTCTTGCCTGCTGCCATAGGCACCACAGTAGAGGCAACAGGAGGGCTGTACTAGCGTTCTCGACATGCGCGTTGATCTTCTGACCAAGGAGTACCCGCCGGACATCTACGGCGGCGCCGGGGTGCACGTGACCGAGCTGGTCCGCGCGCTGCGGACCGACACGGAGGTCCGCGTGCGCTGCTTCGGCGAGCCGCGCGACGAGGCCGACACCTTCGCGTACCGGGTCCCCGCCGAGCTCGCCGCGGCCAACGGGTCGATCACGACGCTCGGGGTCGACCTCCAGATGGCGCAGGACTGCGGGGGAGCGGATGTGGTCCATTCGCACACCTGGTACGCCAACGCCGGCGGCCACCTGGCCAAGCTCCTGCACGGCGTCCCGCACGTCGTCACCGCGCACAGCCTGGAGCCGCTGCGGCCGTGGAAGGCGGAGCAGCTCGGCGGCGGCTACCGCGTCTCGAGCTGGATCGAGAAGACCGCGTTCGAGGCGGCGGACACCGTCATCGCGGTGAGCGACGGCATGCGCCGCGACATCCTGGCGTCGTACCCCTCGCTGGACCCGCAGAAGGTCACCGTCGTCTACAACGGCATCGACCTGGAGCGCTGGACCCCGCTGCACGACGGCGACAAGGCGCGCGCGCTCGGCATCGACCCCGACCGGCCCGCCGTGATCTTCGTCGGGAGGATCACCCGGCAGAAGGGCCTCCCGTACCTGCTGCGCGCCGCGCGCCTGCTGCCGCCGGAGGTGCAGGTCATCCTGTGCGCCGGCGCTCCCGACACCCCGGAGATCCTCGCCGAGGTGACCGGGCTGGTCGAGGGGCTGCAGGCCGAGCGCGACGGCGTCGTCTGGATCGACCGGCTGCTCCCGAACGACGAGCTGCGCGCGGCGCTCACGGTCTCCACGGTCTTCGTCTGCCCGTCGATCTACGAGCCGCTCGGGATCGTGAACCTGGAGGCGATGGCGTGCGGCCTCCCCGTGGTCGGCACCGCGACCGGCGGCATCCCCGAGGTGATCGTCGACGGCGTGACCGGGCGCCTGGTGCCCATCGACCAGCTCCACGACGGCACGGGGACGCCCACCGACCCGGAGGCGTTCGTCCGCGATCTGGCTGCGGCGCTGACCGAGGTCGTCGGCGACCCCGAACGCGCGGCGCGGATGGGCGCAGCGGGCCGCGTGCGCGCCGAGACCGAGTTCAGCTGGACGGCGATCGCCGAGCAGACCCGGGCAGTCTACCGGTCGTTGACCTCCGCCTGACGCCGGTAGGCTAGACCGCATGGCAGGCAGTGTTCTCCGACTTCACGACGTGTCCGTAGTCCGGGACGGCAACCCCGTCCTCCAAGGCGTCGAGTGGACGGTGGAGCCGGACGAGCGCTGGGTCATCCTGGGCCCGAACGGCGCGGGCAAGACCACGATGCTGCAGATCGCCGCCGCGGCCATCCACCCGTCGTCGGGGGAGGCCGTGGTGCTCGGCGAGACCGTCGGCCACAGCGACCTGTCCGAGCTGCGCCCGCTGATCGGCTTCGCGTCGACGGCGCTGGCCCGGCGCATCCCGCGCACCGAGCGCGTGCTCGACGTTGTCATGACCGCGGCCTACGCGGTGACCGGCCGCTGGAACGAGCTGTACGAGGACATCGACGAGCGCCGCGCGCGGCGCGTGCTCTCCGAGTGGCACCTCGACCACCTCGCCGAGCGCACCTTCGGCAGCCTGAGCGACGGCGAGCAGAAGCGCGTGCAGATCGCGCGCTCGGTCATGACCGACCCGGAGATCCTGCTGCTCGACGAGCCCGCCGCGAGCCTCGACCTCGGCGGCCGCGAGGAGCTCGTGCAGCTGCTCGGCGGGTACGCGAGCGACCCGAAGTCCCCGGCGATCGTCATGGTCACCCACCACGTCGAGGAGATCCCGCTCGGCTTCAACCGCGCGCTCCTGCTCAAGGACGGCCGCGTCACCGCGTCCGGACCGATCGGCGAGGTGCTGACCAGCGAGTCGCTGAGCGAGACGTTCGGCGTCGACGTGGAGCTCACCGAGACCGAGGGCCGCTTCACCGCCCGGGCGCGTCAGGCCGCGAGCGCCTGACGCATCTGCTAAACTCGATAGCTGGTTCCCCGCGCGATCCGTCGATCGTGCAGGTGCGGACCGAAAAGCTTCCCGTCATCGCGCTGACGCGCGCGGACACGACCGACCAACACTACGCAACAAGGAAGTCCTCATGAAGACTGGCATCCACCCCGACTACGCCCCCGTGGTTTTCCGCGACCTGGCCTCGGGCGCGACCTTCCTGACCCGCTCCACCGTGAGCAGCGAGAAGACCATCGAGTGGGAGGACGGCAACACCTACCCGGTCATCGACGTCGAGATCTCCTCCGAGTCGCACCCGTTCTACACGGGCAAGCAGCGCATCCTCGACTCGGCCGGCCGTGTCGAGAAGTTCAACACGCGCTACAAGAACTTCGGCAAGTAAGCCGCAGGACAGAAGGCCCCCGTCGACGACGGGGGCCTTCTGCGTGCGCTCGATCGGTCAGTACGTCTTGTAGCCCTGGGAGGCCGCGATGCCGAGGCCGACGAGGACCAGGATGAAGACCAGGATGCCGATCGCCACCTCGACGAAGCCGATGATGACGGCGGCGAGCGCGAGGCCGTGGCCCTGCTCGCCGGTGCGCTTGATCTGGGAGAGGGCGATGAAGCCCAGGATGATGCCCACGATGCTCACGAAGAACGCGAGGATGAACGCCACGATCGACATCGTGTTGTATCCCGCCGGCTGGGGCTGCTGGTAGGCGCCGTACTGCGGCTGCTGCGGCTGCTGGGGCGGGAGGGGCTGCGGGTTCAGGTCGGAGTCACTCATGCTCGAACACTAGCGGCCTGGCCAGACGTACAGCAGTCCCCAAGATGCGGGAGCCGGCGGACCGCTCAGGCCTCCCAGGCGTGCACCGGCCACGCGCCCGAGGCGGTGAACTCGGGGTCGCGGACGCGCCGCATGTACTCCTGGAAGTCCGCGGCCTGCTCGCGGCACCAGTCCACCTGCTTGCTGTGCAGCTCCAGGGCGCCGACGGCGAGCTCCTCGCCGTGCCGGTGGGCCAGCGCCTGGGCGAGCCGGCCGGCGGCGATCGCGTCGGCGCCGGCGTCGTGCGCCGCGATCAGCTCGACGCCGTAGTGCGTCGCGGTGACCGTCAGGGTGCGCTTGCCCGGGCGGTAGCGGTCCACCGCGCGGTCGATCACCAGCGGGTCGATGACCGGGCCGGGGGAGTGCAGCGGCTCGATGCCGTGCCGGCGGGCCTCCCGGTCGAGCAGTGTGAAGTCGTACGGCGCGTTGTAGGCGACCACCGGGATGCCGCGGTCGAACAGGCGGCGGAGCTGGTCGACGATCGCCTCGACGCCCGCGCCGGCATCCATCCCCTTCTCCCTGGCCAGCTCGGTCGTGATGCCGTGCACCGCCGTGGCCTCGGCCGGGATCTCGACCTCGGGGTCCAGCAGCCAGTACCGGCCGTGCTTCACCTCGCCGTTCTCGCCCAGCAGCCCGACATGGGCGCTGACGATCCGCGCCGACTCGACGTCCACGCCGGTGGTCTCCAGATCGAAGACGCCGAGTTCGTGATGCCAGTCGCTCATGCAGCCAGCGTAGGAACGACCTCCGTCAGCCGCCGGGAATGGCGCTGGCGTGCCGCGGAAACGGCTAGGCCCTGGGCGGCTCGATGTGCAGCCAGTAGAAGTTCTGGGTGCCGAGCGTCAGCGTGAACCGGCCGTCCTCCGCCACGGTCGGGAACTCCGCACCGCCGAACAGGTCGAACAGCGCGCTGCCGGCGAACTCGGGCGCCTCCAGCGTCACCGAGACCGGGTTGTGCGCGAACGAGAACACGCAGAGGACGTCCTCCGACTGATCGCCGAAGTGCGTCCCGCTGCCTGTGTAGCTGCGCACGAACGCGAGCACGGACTCGTGGTCGGTGGGCAGCACGCGCATGTCGCCGAGGCCGAACACCGGGTGCGCCTTGCGCACGTGGATGACGTTGCGGATCCAGTGCAGCAGCGACCGCGACTGCGCGAGCTGCGCCTCCACGTTCACCTGGTTGTAGTGGTAGACGAGCGACTGGACGATCGGCAGGAAGAGCTTGCCGGGATCGGCGCTCGAGAAGCCGGCGTTGCGGTCGGGCGTCCACTGCATCGGGGTGCGGGAGCTGTCGCGGTCCGGCAGCCAGATGTTGTCGCCCATGCCGATCTCGTCGCCGTAGTAGAGGAACGGGCTGCCCTCCAGCGAGAACAGCAGTGCGTGCGCCAGTTCCAGCTCGGCACGCGAGTTGTCGAGCAGGGGCGCCAGGCGGCGGCGGATGCCGATGTTGGCGCGCATCCGCGGGTCGTAGGCGTACCAGCCGTACATCGCCTGCCGGTACTCCTCGCTGACCATCTCGAGGGTGAGCTCGTCGTGGTTGCGCAGGAACACGCCCCAGGCCGACCCCTCGGGGACGTCGGTGGTCTCGGACAGCACCCGGATCAGCTCGGACGCCTGCTGGCTGCGCAGCGCGTAGAAGATGCGCGGCATGACCGGGAAGTCGAACGCCATGTGGCACTCGGGCTCGTCCTCCGAGCCGAAGAACGCCGCGACCTCGCGGGGCCACTGGTTCGCCTCCGCGATCATCATCCGGCCGGGGTACTCGCGATCGACCATCACCCGCAGCCGCTTGATGAACTCGTGGGTGGGCGGCTCGCCCTCGCCGTTGCCCTCGTCCGACTCGTAGAGGTACGGGATGGCGTCGAGGCGGAAGCCGTCCACGCCGAGGTCGAGCCAGAACCGGACGACGTCGAACATCGCGTCGTGCACGGCCGGGTTCTCGAAGTTGAGGTCGGGCTGGTGGGAGAAGAACCGGTGGAAGTAGAACTGCCGGCGCGCCTCGTCGAACGCCCAGTTGGAGTCCTCGGTGTCGACGAAGATGATGCGGATGTCCGGCCACTTGTCGTCGGTGTCGTTCCACACGTAGAAGTCGCCGAACGGCCCCTCCGGGTCGCTGCGGGACTGCTGGAACCACTCGTGCTGGTCGGAGGTGTGGTTCATCGGCAGGTCGATGATGATGCGCATGTTGCGCTCGTGCGCTTTGGTGACCAGGTCGCGGAACTCGTCGATCGTGCCGAACTCCGGCAGGATCGCCTTGAAGTCGGACACGTCGTAGCCGCCGTCGCGCAGCGGCGACTGGAAGAACGGCGGCAGCCAGAGCGCGTCGATCCCCAGCCACTGCAGGTAGTCGAGCTTGGAGGTCAGACCCGCGATGTCGCCCGAGCCGTCGCCGTTGCTGTCCACGAACGAGCGCACCATCACCTCGTAGAACACGGCTCGGCGGTACCACTGCGGATCGAGGGTGAGCCCGGGGAGCGTGATGGGCGCGGTGAAACTCACGGTTCTCCTTCTCGAGCGGCCACACCTGCGGGGCAGCGGGCTCGGGGGTCGTGCACGGTGGTGTCATGCAAGCGATTACATCCAGAGAAGTCTAGGACCTGCGGGCGGTGCGCTGTCCAGTCCTGAGACCGCATTCACCGGGTTCCCGCGGTGACCCGGCCTAGACTGGACGACGATGAGCTCCTCGACACGGTACGCCGCCTCCCCGTACCGGGAAGCCGCCTCTCCGTACGCGGAGGCCCTGGGCCGCGTCCCGGTCCGCCGCGCCGAACTCCCGCTGCTGGGCGGGATGACCCGCTACTGGGAGTACGGCGACCCCGCCGCCGCCACAACGCTCGTGCTCGTGCACGGCTTCCGCGGCGACCACCACGGCCTGGAGCCGGTGGTCGCGCAGTTCGGCGCGGGCCTGCGGCTGATCTCGCCCGACCTCCCTGGCTTCGGCGAGTCCACGCCCCTGACGGAGCACGACCACGACATCGACGGCTACTCGGCCTGGCTGCACGCGTTCGTGGCGGCCCTCGGCCTCCGCGGGAAGGTCGTGCTGCTCGGGCACTCGTTCGGTTCGATCGTCGTCGCGGCGACGCTCGCGGAGGACGCAACCCTCGCGGAGGAGACCGGTGACCGGCCCGATGCGGTCGTCCTCGTCAACCCGATCGGCCAGCCCGCGCTCGCGGGTCCCCGTGGCGTGCTCACCCGGCTGGCGATCTTCTACTACTGGATGGCGGCCGCCCTCCCGGAGCGCCTGGGCTTCGCGCTGCTGCGCAACCGGCACATCGTGCGCGTGATGAGCGAGGCGATGGCGAAGACCCGCGACCGGTCGCTGCGTGCCTGGATCCACGGTCAGCACGACAGCTACTTCTCGGCGTTCAGCGACCGGCGCGTCGTGCTGCAGGCGTTCCGGGCGTCGGTCTCGCACGACGTCAGCGAGTACGCCGCACGCATCCCCGAGCCGACCCTGCTGGTCGCCGCGGTCGACGACGACATCACGCCGATCGCCGCGGAGCGCCGCCTGCGCGGGCTGTTCCCCGAAGCGCGGCTGGTGGAGATCGACGGTGTCGGGCACCTCATCCACTACGAGAAGCCGGTGGAGGCCGCGCGGGCGATCGAGGACTTCCTCGCCGGGGACCGCAGCACCGGGGGAGAGCACGAGTGAGGATCGTCTTCGACTGCCGCTACACCCGGATCGGGCGGCACGACGGCATCAGCCGGTTCACCGCTGGACTCGTTGGGGCGCTGGCCCAGCGGCACGCCGTCACCATGCTGATCAGCGACCACCGCCAGCTCGAGCTGCTGCCGGACCTCCCGTGGGAGCTCGCCCCGTCGCCGACCGCCGCGACGGAGCCGCTGGTCGCCCGGCAGGTCAACAAGCTGAAGCCCGACGTCGTGTTCACGCCGATGCAGACGATGGGGAGCTTCGGGCGGCGCTACCGGCTGATCCTCACCGTGCACGACCTGATCTACTACCGGCACCGGACGCCGCCGCGCGACCTCCCGGCGTTCGTGCGCGGGCTGTGGCGGCTCTACCACCTCGCCTGGTGGCCGCAGCGGATGCTGCTGAACCGGTCGGATGCGGTCGTGACCGTCTCCGAGACCACCAAGGACCTCATCGAGGAGCACCGGCTGACCCGGCGCCCCGTCTACGTCGTCCCGAACGCGGCCGACATGCCGGCGCTGCCGCCGGAGCGGCTGACACGCACCGCCCCGGAGGCCAAGGTCCTGGTGTACATGGGCTCGTTCATGCCGTACAAGAACGTGGACACCCTGGTGCGCGCGGCGGCGCAGCTGCCCGACTACCAGCTCCACCTGATGAGCCGCGTGAGCCCGGCCGAGCGCGAACGGCTCGCCGCCCTGGCGCCGGGTGCGCGGCTGGTGTTCCACGACGGCGCGACCGACGAGGACTACGCGGAGACGCTCGCGCGTGCCACGGCCCTGGTGACCGCGTCGCGGGACGAGGGCTTCGGCATCCCGCTGGTGGAGTCGATGACGCTCGGCACCCCGGTGGCGGTCAGCGACATCCCGATCTTCCGCGAGATCGGGGGCGAGGCCGCGCTGTACTTCCCGGCCGACGACGCCGACGCGCTCGCGGCCAGGGTGCGGCACCTCGAGGAGCCCGGCGTATGGGCGCAGCGGTCGGCGGCGTCGCGGCGGGAGGCCGAGCGGTTCACCTGGACGGCGTCGGCGGAGCACCTGCTCACGGTGATCACGGCGACGGCGAGCCGGGCGGCGCGGCGCAGGCGCTGAGCAGGGCCGCGCGCGCTGCCGCTCAGAGCACCGAGGCTCAGAGCACCGACGCCGTGAACAGGTCGCGGTCCTCGGGTCCCAAGTTGAACCGGTCGAGCGTCAGCCTGCCGTCGTCGTAGCGGAACCGGTGCACCGAGCCGTTCGGGATGACCTCGCCCGGCCCGGGCAGGGCGTGATCCGTCACGTGCCGGACCAGCGAGCTGATGACGCCGCCGTGGCTGACCACGATCAGGTTCTGGCCGGGGTGGGCGCCGCCGAGCTCGACCAGCGCGGGAAGTGCGCGCTTGACGACCTCCTCACGGGTCTCGCGTCCCGGCACGGGCGTGCCCTCCGGCCAGCGCTCGAGGATCTCGGCGCCGGTCAGGCCCTCCGCCTCGCCGTACTGCCGCTCGGCCACGGCCGGGAGGGTGCCCGGCTCGCCGAGGCCCAGATGCTCTGCGATGATCCGCGCCGTGTCGAGCGCGCGGCTGAGCGGGCTGGCGAAGACGGCGTCGAACCGGCCTCCCGCCAGCGCTCGGCCCGTCGCGTCGGCCTGTGCGCGACCCGTCCCGTTGAGCGGGATGTCGCTGGAACCCTGGATGCGCTTGGCCAGGTTCCAGTCGGTCTGACCGTGCCGAACGAGGGAGATGAAGGTCACGCACGTCCTTTCGTCGAAGGACGCGCGTCGGGCTAGGCGAGCCGGCGCGCCAGCTCGACCAGCGTCTCCGTGGTCCCGCCGTCCAGCTTAACGGTGGCCCGGGCGTCGCCCTTGGTCTCGCCGCGGTTGACGATGACGATCGGGAGGCGCTTGCGGCGCGCCTCCTCCAGGAGCCGGATGCCCGAGTTGACCACGAGCGAGGAGCCCGCGATGACCAGCGCGTCGGCCGCGCGCACGAGGGCGCTGGCCTCCCGGTACTTCTCGGCGGGGATGAACTCCCCGAAGAACACCACGTCGGGCTTCAGCCTGCCGCCGCACACCGTGCAGTCGGGCACGACGAAGGAGTCGACGTCGGTCACGATCGCGTCGCCGTCCGGAGCGATCTCGACGGCGCCCTCGGTCTCCAGCCACGGGTTGGCCTCGTCGATGCGCGCCGTGATCGCCTCGCGCGCGAAGATCTGACCGCAGACCAGGCAGACGACGCGGTCCATCGAGCCGTGCAGGTCCACGACGCGGCCGCTGCCCGCCTGCTTGTGGAGGCCGTCCACGTTCTGCGTGATGACGCCGTTGGCTGCGCCCGTCTTCTCCAGGTCCGCGAGCGCGCGGTGGCCGTCGTTGGGGTGGGCGGCGGCGAACCGTCGGTAGCCGAGGTGGCTGCCGGCCCAGTAGCGCTTGCGGTATCGGTCGTCGGCCAGGAACTGCTGGAAGGTCATCGGCGAGCGCTTGGGCGCGCCCTCGCCGCGGTAGTCGGGGATGCCCGAGTCGGTCGATACGCCGGCTCCGGTCAGCACCGCGAACGTGCGTCCGGCGAGCAGGCCCTCGACCTCATCGATGCCGCGCGAGAGCTCGGGCGAGAGCTCGGTCGTCAGCGTGGTCACAGGCACCTCCCGGTCGTTCCTCCCCGAAGTCTAAACCGGCCGCTTTTCGAGTTTGTTTCCGGCTACTGGCAATCTGGACCTGTGCAGATCCATCGCGTGACCGACCTGACCGCCGACGGCCTCGCCGACTACTCCCGCCTCACCGACGTCGCGCTGCGGCGCGTGACCGAGCCGGAGGGCGGCCTCTACATCGCGGAGTCGACCAAAGTCATCACGCGCGCGCTCGCCGCCGGCCACCGCCCGCGCTCGGTGCTGCTGCAGGAGCAGTGGCTGGACGACGTCGCGCCGCTGCTGGCCGGATATCCCGAGGTGCCGGTGTTCGTGGGGGAGTCCGCGGTGCTGGAGCAGCTCACCGGCTACCACCTGCACCGCGGGGCGCTGGCGGCGATGCACCGTCCGGAGCTGCCCGACCCGCGCACGCTGCTGGAGGGGGCACGGCGGGTCGTGGTGTTGGAGGACATCGTGGATCACACGAACGTCGGGGCGATTTTCCGCAGCGTCGCAGGCCTCGGCGCCGACGCGGTACTGGTGAGCCCGCGCTGCGCGGACCCGCTCTACCGGCGCAGCGTGCGCGTGAGCATGGGCACCGTCCTCCAGGTGCCGTGGACGCGCATCCCGGAATGGGACGAGGCGGCGCCGCTGCTGCACGAGGCGGGGTTCGAGATCGCGGCGCTGGCCCTCGCGGACGACGCGGTCGGGCTGGACGAGTACGCCGCCCGCGCACCGGAGCGCGCGGCGCTCGTGTTCGGCTCGGAGGGCGACGGGTTGAGTCGACGAGCGCTCGCGTCCGCCGACACGGTGGTCACCATCCCGATGCTGCACGGGGTGGACTCGCTGAACGTGGCCTCCGCGAGCGCGGTGGCGCTGTGGGCGATGCGGGTGGGGTGAGGGCCGCGCCGCGGCGGAGGTTGGCGTTGTCCCGCAGATGATTGCGGATAACATTCTGCATATGGAAACAAACACACGCAGGCGAGCATTCCTTGGCGCGGCTGCCGCCGGTGTAGCGGGCTCTCTCGCGACTGCTGCGCCCGCCGCCGCTGTCGAAGAGACCATCCCCGCGAACGCGAAGGGCGCAGCCAACGGAGTCGCGCCGCTGGACGCAAAGAAGAAGGTGCCGATCGAGCACATTCCCACCGAAGACGGGAGGGCGCCGGCGTCGGTGGAGTCGCTGGTCATTCGAGCGCGTGATCGTTCGATCGGGCCAACGTGGGATACGGACCACTCCGAGAGAATCCAGGCCGCGGTCAACGAGGCAGCCGGTGCTGGTGCGCGGCTTGTGTTTCAGAAGGGGGTCTACAAGTGCAACAACATTCAGATCCCGAGCAATAGCTGGATCGGGAGCGTCGCGACTCCGCACTCATACTCCGGAACACCCCCAGTCCGAATCATCAATAAGGACGAAACGGACGCGCCGATCTTCTGGTGGGATGGCGTGGGGATACGAATCGAAGGTTTGACCTTCTGGGGAGGAATGAATAATGTCACAGGACCGCTGCTGCATCAGCGATCCGGGTTCGAGGTCCAGCTGGACAACGTCCAATTGCTCTCCAACTGGAAGGGACCTGCGTTCATCATCGACGCCGCGTCCAACTGCCGCTATGTCGATTTGCAGGTTCAGGAGTGTGGCACTGGGCTCTGGCCAGCCGTCATGATGAACCACGGAGACCATCCCTGGCGCGTCACGAGCGACACGAGAAGCAACACCAACGACTTCGATCGGCTCCGGATCGAACGCTCCGGCAATGTGGCGATGTCTGTCGGTATCGCTTCGTCGTGGGACAAAGGACCGGCGGAGTTCACGCGACTGAGTTATCCCCATTTCGAGACCGACGCCCGAACGGATGCCAAGGATGCTCTACTCCAGATCGGGAATGTCGAAAACTTCGATTTGGTCGCCCCAACGCTCACTGCCGGCCCCAGCGGCGCCATCGCCCATCTCGAGTCCGGGCACCCCGGGGCGACGCGAATCGATCCCGGTGGAATCGCGATTGTCGGCGGGACTCTGCTCGGAAGGTATCGCGCGCCAGCCAGGGACTTCAACACACGCGAGCTGATCAAGACCACGAATCCCTTCATGATCGACTTGAAGTCGGGCAACGGGTTCGCGATGTACGGCACCCGCGTCACCGGGTACAACAACGACGGAGTGGCGGTGCGGATCGGCGAGAACTACGGCCCGGATGTCCAGCTTCAGCCGCTCTTCCGCCAATGGGGTGCGTATCCGAAGGATGGGTCTGCCGGCCGTCTCGTGCTCGCAAGCGACGCACGCACCGGCATCTCGCCCGTCCCGAGGGTCGAGAGCCCTGCTGGTGATGGTGCCAAGGCCAGCGTGCAGGGCACCGATCGACGGGGGCGGATCGAGTTCGTCCCCGGAACAGGCGTGAAGACGGGAACGCAGTTCACGTTCTACTTCAATCGTACGTTCAGGCAGCGCCCGATCGTTTCGCTGACGCCGGAGAACGTCGGAGTCCTTTACCCTTCCGTCGACCCGATGCTCAAGAATGTATCGCCAACGTCCTTCCAGGTCGCATTCGCGACTGCGCCGGACCCCGGCAGAACGTACGCCTTCCACTACACGGTGCAAGAGCTGCAGGAATAGAGATCAGAAACGAGGCAGGGGACCCGGCGGTCGCGCAGGGTCCCCACAGCCTCCAAGCGCGGTGTCCGCCGTTGAGGGCCGCAGGCGCGTTCTCAGCGGATGCCTCGGTGCGCCCCCATAGAATCCGAGGGTGCCCCAGCAAGTCCTCGCCGATCCGCCGCGCCGTGTGAACCGCAGACAGGTCTACCGCCGCCGCAGGATCGTCGTCTTCGGAGTCGGGGGAGTGCTGTTGATCGCGCTGCTCTACCTGGTGGGCTCGATCATCACGCCGGTGCCCGCCACCGCAGCCGTCACTCAGCACGAGAAGTCTCTCACGCAGGCCGCGGCCCAGCTGAACTGGCCGGGCTACGGGGCGGCGGCGATCACCGCGCCGGACTATCCCGGCGCGACCGAGTCCCACGGCAGCGACGCCAGCATGCCGATCGCCAGCATGACCAAGACCATCACCGCCCTGGTCGTCCTCCAGGCCAAGCCGCTGGACGGCAACGCCGACGGGCCGAACATCTCGTTCACGCAGAAGGACGTCGACATCTGGCACGAGGTGGTCGCTGACGGCGGCTCGTGGGCACCGGTGCAGGCCGGCACGTCGATGACCGAGAAGCAGGCGCTGACGGCGATGCTGCTCCCATCCGCGAACAACTACGCCATCTCGCTCGCGAACTGGGCGTACGGCTCGACCTCCGCGTACGTCAAGGCGGCGAACGGCTGGCTGAAGGACAAGGGCTTCACCGGCACGAAGATCGTGACCCCGGACGGCCTCGACCCCGGCAACGTGAGCAGCACCAAAGACCTGATCGGCATCGGCAAGCTCGTGCTCGCCTCGCCCGTGCTCTCCGCGATCGTCTCGCAGAAGTCGGCGACGCTGCCGGGTGCGGGCGCGCAGGACAACACCAACGCGCTGCTCGGCGTGGACGGGGTGGACGGCATCAAGACCGGCAACACCGACCAGGCGGGATTCTGCCTGCTGTTCTCGGCGGAGGTGCCGGTCGGCAAAGAGAAGGTCCGTGTGCTCGGCGTGGTGCTGGGCGCCGCCGACCACGACACGCTGTGGGCGGGCGTGACGGGCCTGCTCACCAGCATGCAATCCGGCTTCCACGAGGTCTCAGCGGCGACGACGGGCCAGGTCTTCGGGTCGTACACGACGCCGTGGGGCGCGGCCTCCAACCTCGTCGCGACGGCCGGCCAGAGCTTCATCGTCTGGTCGGACACGCCGGTGGCGGTGGACCTGACCACGCGGCCGATCCAGTCGGGGTTCAAGGGCGACGTCGTCGGGCGGGTCACCTTCACGGTGAACGGGGCGGCGAAGACGGTGGACCTGGCGCTGGCGAAGGACGTGCCGGACCCGGGGTTCGGGTGGCGGTTGGCGCACCCGGGGGGACTGGGGCTCTAGGCGTCGTGTGATGTCCTCCGCGCGCCGGGCGGAGCGCGGGTGAGCGTCGGGGTGACCTGATTTCGCGGGATCGCGGTGCCCGTGCGGGAGTCACCCGATCGCGGCGAGTCGGCATCGCTCCGGAATTTAGCGTGTTGAAGTTCACCCACTTCCCGCTGAGGCCCCTTCATGACGTCAGATACCCGACCCCGCAGCCGTTCCGACTCCGGAGTTCGCCGCCGCTCCGGCAGCAAAGCAGGTGAACGACTGCAGGTCGCGCCGACGAAGAAGCGCATGGACGTGCAGGGGCTGCGCGCCCTCGCGGTCGGCCTGGTGATCCTGAACCACGCGTTCGAGTGGCCGGCCGGTGGGTTCATCGGGGTCGACATCTTCTTCGTCATCTCGGGTTTCTTGATGACGTCACTGCTGTATCGCGAGTACGAGCGCACGGGAACCATCAAGTTCCTCGCTTTCTACCGGCGTCGGATCCGTCGCCTGATCCCGGCGTCCGCCGCCGCCATCGCGGCCACTCTTGTCGGCGCGTTCTTCCTGTTCAGCTCCGGCCGGTTCATGACCACAGTGTGGGACGGCGTCGCCTCGCTGTTCTTCGTGTCGAACTGGCGGTTCGCTGCGGGACAGACGGACTACTTCGCACAGGGCGCGCAGACCTCGCCCTTGCAGCACTATTGGTCGCTGAGCCTCGAGGAGCAGTATTACCTGGTCTGGCCGCTCGGTGTCCTCGTCCTGGCACTGCTGGTCGCGCAGAACAGCCGACCGCGTGTCACTGCAGGACTCCTGTGCCTCCTGATCACCGCGGGTCTCTTCCTCGTCTCCGTGCAACTCACGCAAGCGGATATCGCCACCGCCTACTTCATCACCCCGGCCAGGCTGTGGGAACTCTCGGTCGGCGCCACCGTCGCGTTCTGCATGCCCTTTTTCGACCGACTGCCGGGGGTCCTGCGGCCAGCAGTCATGTTGCTGTCGCTCGCCGGTATGCTCGCGGCAGCTGCGATCACCCCTTCGAGCGAAGGTTTCCCTGCTCCGTGGGCGCTGGTGGCCGTCCTCAGTACAGCGACTTTCATCGCGTTCCCGTGGCGGCCGCGGACTTCGTGGATCAATCCGCTGGACAACCGCGTCCTCTCGCACCTCGGCGACATCTCCTACTCTCTGTACTTGTGGCATTTCCCAGCGCTCATCCTGATCACTGAGGCGTTCCGGGGTCTTCCGGGCGATAAGACGGCCGTCCCAGCGGTGGTGTCGATCGTGGTGACGTTGGTCGTGGCGGAGCTCTCGTTCCGGTTCGTCGAGGAGGGCGTGCGCCGGTCGCGCTGGCTCGAACCGACGAGGAAGCGCCGCAACCGGACGTCGCCCGTGAGAGCGGCTGCGATCGCTTCGGTGGCTGCTATGACGGTCGCTGCCGTCGGCCTGGCCTTCGTCGTGGACAGCCAGTCACGTGGTGGCGGCAATGCGGGCGATGCCTCGAAGGCGTCGCAACCTCCAGGCCCGACGGCGGATCCTGGGAGCGGGGACGCCCTCAAGACGATCCAAGCGGAGCTGAAGGCTGCGCTCGCGGAGACGTCGTGGCCGGAGACCGACCCCTCGTTCGACAGCATCATCGCGAAATACACGCGGGATGAAGCCACCAACGCCTGCTCCAACCAGGTCTACCCGGGCGTGGAGCAGTGCACGTGGGGAGATCCTATGGCCCCATACTCGGCCGCAATCGTCGGCGACTCGACGTCTGTGGCGTACGTACCGCTCCTCCGCGCGCTGGCGGACACGTCGAACGGCCAGTTGAAGGTCACGACGCTGGGCATGTACAGCTGCCCGTTCGTCGATGTGTCGACGGCGATGGCGATCCCGTCGTTTCAAGAGGCTTGCCCCGTGCGAAAGGCGCAGGCAGTCGACAACATCATCGCGCTGAAGCCGGATGTCCTGATCATCACCAACTCGTACCTCACCGAGAAGCACTACCCCGACGGCGGTGCAGTGACGCTCGCCGAATTCGGAAAGGGCTTGGACACCTACCTCCAGAAGGTCTCCCCGAGCGTCGGCACGATCGCTCTCGTCGCGCCTCCCATCGGCGACAAGGACATCCGGGAGTGCTACTCACCTCGCACCAGTCCCAAGGAGTGTGTTTCGAAGGTGGATAAGACCTGGAAGGCCCGCGCAGCGGCCGAGGCCAAATGGGCGAAGGCGGTGCCGAACGCCGTCTGGATCGATACACGAGAGCTCTTCTGCGTGCGCGGATCGTGCCCTGCGTTCTCCGCGGGCATCCCGGTCAAGTTCGATCGAGTGCACCTCACCGAGGAATACTCGCGGCATGTCGCCGGAGGAATGACCGAGCTCTTGGCCGCTGAGGGAGTCCGTCTCGTGGGCGTTGCCGGCACCGGCGATCCCACCGATCCCGTCACCCCGGAAGAACCCCAGGCACCGGCGGCCCTGCCCTCCGAAACCGCCTCGGCGCACCAGAAGCGAAGCTGAGGGACATGACTGCGACATCTCCAGCACCGTTGCGAGCGGAGGAGCGCCGGCGAACCCGTCCTTCGCGCTCACGCTCGGGGCCGGCGCCCGCCCAGCAGAACACGATCCGCCTCGATCTCCAGGGACTTCGGGCATTGGCGGTCGGGCTCGTGGTGCTGAATCACGCTTTCGAGTGGCCGGCCGGGGGATTCGTCGGCGTCGACATCTTCTTCGTCATCTCTGGGTTCCTGATGACCTCAGTGCTGCACCGCGAGTACGAACGCCATGGTCGAATCCGATTCCTCGCGTTCTACCGGCGCCGAATCCGGCGGCTGATCCCCGCGTCGGTCGCCGTCCTCGCGGTCACGGTCGTCGGGGCCTGGGCGCTGTTCAGTTCCGGCCGGTTTATCACCACGGTCTCGGATGCGGTCGCATCGTTATTCTTCGTGTCGAACTGGCGCTTTGCGGCGGCGTCGACCGACTACTTCGCGCAGGGGGCCCAGACATCGCCGCTCCAGCATTACTGGTCACTCAGTCTCGAAGAGCAGTATTACGTGGTCTGGCCGGCGGCGATCCTGCTCATCGCCCTGCTCACCGGTCGTACCGGTCGCCCTCGCGTCTTCGCGGCTCTCACGACGCTTGCGATCACGATCGGGCTTTTCGTCCTGTCTCTCCAGCTCACGCAAACGGACATCGGCACCGCGTACTTCATCACGCCGGCCCGGCTCTGGGAGCTCTCGGTCGGAGCGACCGTCGCGTTGTGCATGCCCTGGTTCTCCCGGCTGCCTTCGGTCGTCCGGCCGTTCATCTCGTTGATGGCGTTCGTCGGCATGATCGCGGCGGCCGTCGTCACGCCCTCCGACCACGGTTTCCCGGCTCCCTGGGCTGCGCTGGCAGTGCTCAGCACCGCCGCGTTCATCGCCTTTCCGTGGCAGCCGAAGCGCGCCTGGCTCAATCCCCTCGCCAACCCGTTCCTGGGTTACATCGGCGACATCTCGTATTCGCTCTACTTGTGGCACTTTCCGGCGCTCATCTTCGTCGCCGAGCTCGCTCGTGGAACGCCGAGTTACGGCACCCCGATACCCGCGCTCGAATCGATCGCTCTTTCGGTCCTGCTCGCCGCCCTGTCGTACGGTTTCATCGAGGAGCCAGTTCGTCGTTCGTCGTGGTTGGAGCCCCAGAAGAAGAAGAAGAAGAAGCGGCGGCGCGCGGCGAGCAAGACCAGGCGGATGCGGCTCGTAGCGTTGTCCGTCGCCGGCGCAATGGCGGTCGCCGCGATCGCAGCAAGTCTCATTGCAGACCGAGGCGCGCAGAACACCCCGGCTGAATCGGTGCCCACGGTGGCGGACGGGAGCACACCAGCGCCGAGCGGAGAAACGGCGATCCAATCCATCCAGACCGCGCTGACGGAAGCGTTGGCTGCGAAAACCTGGCCGGAACTCGCCCCGTCGATGGACAGCGTGCTCAGCGGCTATAAGCACGACCCCGCCGTGACCGCGTGCGGCGTGACCACACATCCGGGGATGGACGACTGCACCTGGGGAGCGCCCGACGCGGCGACGTCAGTCGCGATCGTCGGCGACTCCACGTCGATGGCATACGTCGCGATGCTGAGGGCGCTGGCAGACTCGTCGAACGGACGGATGAAGGCGACATCTCTCGGCATGTTCGGGAGCCCGTTCGTCGACATCCAGACTTCGAACAGCGTCGCCGAGGTCAAGAAGGCGTGCCCCGAGCACAAGGTCCGATCGATCGAGAACATCGCCACGCTCAAACCGGACGTGCTCCTGATCACCAACACCTATACCCCGTACAACACTGTCGATGGTGACCGTGTGACGGAGGACGCGTACCAGGCCGGCATGCGGTCATACCTGAACAAGGTGGCACCGAACGTCGGCAAGGTCGTGATGTTCGCACCCCCACCGTCGGACAAAGATGTGCGCGAGTGCTATTCGCCACGGGGCGCACCGAGCGATTGCGTCACGAAGGTGCAAACATATTGGCTTGAACGAGGAAAGCTTGAAAAGAGGCTCGCGGCCGAGGCGGGTGGGGTCTGGTTCGACCCTCGACCACTCGTCTGCGTCGAAGCGAGCTGCCCGGCGTTCGCCAGCGGACTGCCGACCAAGTTCGACCTGGTCCACCTCACCGACGAGTATTCGCGGCACGTCGCACCGGCTGCGCGGGCGCTCCTGTCCCGGGATGGCATCGACCTCTATGGATCGGACGACTCCTAGGACGCTCGCCCCTACTCCTCCTCCACCACCTCGATCACGAACGGCCCCGCCTGCGGCCGCTTCGGCAGCACATGGTCGCCCGACGACTGGTGCCGGATGCGCCTGAGCACCCACGGCACCAGGTACTCTCTCGCCCACGACAGGTCCTCCGCACGGGCCTGGCGCCAGGTGCGGGCCGGCAGCGGCTCCGGTTCCAGCGGCTGGAGGTCGTTCTGCACGTTGAGGGCCGCGAGCACCATCCGGGCGACCGTGTGGTGGCCGAGCGGGGCGAGGTGGAGGCGGTCGGGGGCCCACATCCGGACGTCCTGGATCTCGGTGAGCGACCACAGATCGGCCACGATCGCGTCGTACTTCGCGGCGACCGCGCGGATGTTCTCGTTGTAGATCGCGACCTTGCCGCGGATGCCGCGGAACACGGGGGAGAATCCGACATCCGCTCCTGTGAAGACCACAACCGTTGCACCTTCCGCGCTCAGGCGGCGCACCGCCTCGTCGAACAGCGAGGCGATCGCGTCCGGGTCGGTGCCGGGGCGGATCACGTCGTTGCCGCCCGCCGAGATGGTGATGAGGTCGGGGCGGAGGGCGACCGCCGCGTCGACCTGCTCGTCCAGGATCTGCTTGATCAGCTTGCCGCGCACCGCCAGGTTCGCGTAGGCGAAGTCGTCGGTCTTGCTGCTCAGCACCTCGGCCACTCGGTCGGCCCAGCCGCGGTGGCCACCGGGACTCAGCGGTTCCGGATCCCCGATGCCCTCGGTGAACGAGTCGCCGATCGCGACGTAGCGGGACCACGGATGCTGAACTTGGACCATCCCTCCATTCTGCATCCGGCGAGCGGCTGGACGGCGATTGTCAGGCGGCTCCGGTAGATTCGATCCAAGTGGAGACGAACGCAGCAGCCTTGCCCGATGAGCCCGGGGTGAGCGCTGGCGTACCCGCGGAGGCCGCCGAAGGCGACACCACAGCCGAGACCGCGACCGAGTTCTCGACCGGCGCGCGCGCCGGCAGTTTCGCCGCCGAGCACCTCTCCCCGTCGTTCCCCGAGCGCGCCGCCTGGGGCACCGCGGGCAAGCTCCGCGCCTGGCAGGCGGAGGCCCTCGACGCCTACTTCGTGAACGAGCCGCGCGACTTCCTCGCGGCGGCGACGCCTGGCGCAGGCAAGACCACGTTCGCGCTGCGGCTGGCGACGGAGCTGCTGTCCCGCCGCGTGATCGAGCGGGTCACCGTCGTCGCGCCGACCGAGCACCTGAAACGGCAGTGGGCGGAGGCCGCGGCCCGCGTCGGCCTCCACCTCGACCCCGACTTCCGCAACGCCGACGGCCGCTATGCCCGGCACTACAAGGGCGCGGCGGTCACCTACGCCCAGGTCGCCATGCGGCCGAGCCTGCACAAGGACATCACCGAGGCGTACCGCACCCTGGTCATCCTCGACGAGGTGCACCACGGCGGCGACGCACTGAGCTGGGGCGACGGGATCCGGGACGCGTTCGAGCGGGCCACACGGCGGCTGTCGCTGACCGGGACGCCGTTCCGGTCCGACACCGCGCCGATCCCGTTCGTCTCCTACCTGCCCGACCGGCAGGGCATCCGCACCTCGGTCACCGACTACAACTACGGCTACGGCCGCGCACTCAGCGACGGTGTCGTGCGCCCGGTGATCTTCATGGTCTACGCCGGGCACATGCGCTGGCGCACGAAGACCGGCGACGAGATGGAGGCGCGGCTCGGCGAGGGCAACACCAAGGACATCACCTCGCAGGCGTGGCGCACGGCGCTCGACCCGCGCGGCGAGTGGATCCCCGCCGTGCTGAGCGCAGCCGACCGCCGGCTCACGGAGGTGCGCAACTCCATCCCGGACGCCGGCGGCCTGGTGATCGCCACCGACCACTACACGGCGCGCGCGTATGCCGACCTCCTGCAGCAGCTCACCGGCGAGCCGGTCACCGTGGTGCTCTCCGACGAGAAGGAGGCCAGCGACCGGATCGCCGAGTTCTCGGCGGGCGAGTCGCGGTGGATGGTCGCCGTGCGGATGGTGTCGGAGGGGGTCGACGTGCCGCGGCTGGCGGTCGGCGTGTACGCGACCAGCGCCTCCACGCCGCTGTTCTTCGCCCAGGCGATCGGCCGTTTCGTGCGTGCGCGGCGCCGCGGCGAGACGGCGTCGGTGTTCCTCCCGAACGTCCCCACCCTGATGGCGCTCGCCAACGCGCTGGAGCTGGAGCGCGACCACGCACTGGACCGGCCGTCGGCGGAGGGCGGCGAGGGCGACCTCTGGAACCCGGAGGACGCCCTGGTCGCCGAGGCCAACAGGGAGGGCAAAGCGTCGGAGGCGCTGACCGAGCTGTTCACGTTCGAGGCGCTCGCGTCGGAGGCGAACTTCGACCGCGTCGTCTACGACGGGCGCGAGTTCGGCGGCTTCGCCGTGCCGGGCACCGACGAGGAGCTCGACTTCATCGGGCTCCCCGGAATCCTGGAGCCCGACCAGGTGCACGATCTCCTGCTGCAGCGCCAGCAGCGGCAGGCGCGCCGGCACGCGTCGCGGCCGGCCACGGCCGACGGGCACCCGCCTGCGACGCTGCATCGCACGCTCAAGGAGCAGCGCCAGCTGCTCAACAGCCTGGTCGGGCTGTACTCGAAGAACTCGGGGGAGCCGCACGGGCTCATCCACGCGGAACTGCGCCGCGTGTGCGGCGGCCCGGCGGTGGCGCAGGCGAGCGTCTCGCAACTGCAAGCGCGGATCGAATGGCTGCGCAAGCGGATCGGGCGCCACTAGCGCCCGCTGAACGCGGGCGCCCGATCCGGCCGAGGCGCTAGATGACCCCGAGCGCGAGCATGGCGTCGGCGACCCGGACGAAGCCCGCGACGTTCGCGCCGAGCACATAGTCGCCCGGGGCGTCGTACTGCTCCGCGGTCTCGGCGCAGCTGTCGTGGATCGAGGTCATGATCTCGTCCAGGCGCCGCTCCGCGTAGTCGAACGTCCAGGCATCCCGCGACGCGTTCTGCTGCATCTCCAGGGCGGAGGTCGCCACACCGCCCGCGTTCGCGGCCTTGCCCGGGGCGAACAGCACACCGGCCGCGCGCAGCACGTGCACCGCCTCCGGCGTGCACGGCATGTTGGCGCCCTCGACCACGGCGGCGACGCCGTTGCCCGCGAGCGTCGCCGCGGCGGTGGCGTCCAACTCGTTCTGCGTGGCGCAGGGGATGGCGACGTCGATCGGGGTCTGCGCGGCGATCGCCCAGATGTCGCCGTTCGCGCGGTACTCCGCCGACGGGCCGCGGCGGGAGGCGTACTCCGACAGTCGGCCGCGCTCAACCTCCTTGAGCTGACGGAGCAGCTCGAAGTCGATCCCGTCGCGGTCGTAGACGACGCCGGAGGAGTCCGAGCAGGCCACGACCGTGCCGCCGAGCCGGTGCACCTTCTGGATCGCGTACAGGGCGACGTTGCCGGAACCGGAGACGAGGACGCGCGCGCCCTCGAACGAGCGCCCGCGCGTGGCCAGCATCCGCTGGGCGAACACGACGGCGCCGAAACCGGTCGCCTCCGTGCGGACCAGCGAGCCGCCCCAGCCGACGCCCTTGCCGGTGAGCACGCCGGACTCGTAGCGGTTGGTGATGCGCTTGTACTGGCCGAACAGGTAGCCGATCTCGCGGCCGCCGACGCCGATGTCGCCCGCCGGCACGTCGGTGTATTCGCCGAGGTGCCGGTACAGCTCGGTCATGAACGACTGGCAGAACCGCATCACCTCGGCGTCGGAGCGGCCCTTCGGGTCGAAGTCGCTGCCGCCCTTGCCGCCGCCGATCGGGAGGCCGGTGAGTGCGTTCTTGAAGATCTGCTCGAAGCCGAGGAACTTCACTGTGCCGAGCGTGACGCTCGGGTGGAAGCGCAGCCCGCCCTTGTACGGGCCGAGCGCCGAGTTGAACTCCACCCGGAAGCCCCGGTTGACCAGGATGTTCCCCTCGTCGTCGGTCCACGGCACCCGGAAGATCAGCTGCCGCTCGGGCTCGGTGATGCGCTCCAGCACGGCCGCCTCGGCGTAACGCGGGTTCGCCTGGATGACCGGGTCCAACGAGCCGAGCACCTCTCGCGCGGCCTGATGGAATTCCGGCTCGCCGGCGTTGCGGCGGAGGACGTCGTCCAGAAGGGAGGAGAGCAGGGGAGTCACACGCAGGCCTTTCTGTTACGTAAGATTTCTGAGTCTACTCTCATGGAACCGACCGGCTTCGCCATGGGGGCGACCTCGTCCGGTGGTTCGATGGGGGGATGAGCACCGAGCGCGACGCCGAGCACGGCACCGTCGACCGCCGGGAGCGGGCCCTGGAGATCCTCTTCCGCGTCACCCTGGTGCTGAAGGGCGTGGACGGCGTGCTCGAACTGATCGGGGGCGTCCTGCTGCTGTTCCTGACGCCGCAGCGGATGAACGCGGTCGTCGTCTTCCTCACCCAGCACGAGCTCGGTGAGGACCCGAACGACCCGGTCTCCAATTGGATCGTCCACTTCGGCCACACCCTCACCGGCTCCGCGACCCTGTTCGGCGCGGTCTACCTGCTGCTGCACGGCATCGTGAAGGTCGTGCTGGTCTGGGCGGTGCTGAGGGAGCAGCTCTGGGCCTACCCGTGGATGATCGGCTTCCTCGCCGTCTTCATCGGCTGGCAGACCTGGGAGCTGGCACGGCACTTCAGCTGGGGGATGGTCGCCCTGACCGCGTTCGACGTGTTGATCGTGGCACTGACCGTGCACGAGTACCGCGTGCAGCGGCGGCTGCGGGAGGCCAAGCGCGCGGACGCGGGCGATCCCGCGGTGCCGGACGCGGGTTAGGTTCGGCTCTGCTTGCTGGCGGGACGGCCGCCGCCTTCCTAGGCTGACGCTATGACCGCGGAGACCGTGAACGGACGACATCCCGACGAACCGCACCGCGAGGGGCTCGCGCAACGGCTCAACTGGCTGAGAGCCGGAGTGCTCGGCGCCAACGACGGCATCGTGTCCGTCGCCGCCGTGGTGGTCGGCGTCGCGAGCGCCACGTCCTCCATCGCGGCGATCCTGACCGCGGGACTCGCCGCGCTCGTAGGCGGTGCGATCTCCATGGCGCTCGGCGAGTACGTGTCGGTGAGCAGCCAGCGCGACAGCGAGCACGCGCTCATCGCGAAGGAGCGCCGCGAGCTGGCCGAGATGCCCGAGCAGGAGCTCGCGGAGCTCACCGGCCTGTACCAGGCGAAGGGACTGAAGCCGGAGACCGCGCGCCAGGTCGCGATCGAGCTCACCGAGCACGACGCGCTGGCAGCCCACCTCTCCGCCGAGCTCGGCATCGACCAGGATGACGTCGTGAGCCCCTGGCACGCGGCCATCGCGTCCGCGATCGCGTTCACGATCGGCGGCATCCTCCCGCTGCTGACGATCCTGACGCCGGCGGACATCCGCATCCCGCTGACCTTCGTGGTCGTGCTGATCGCGCTGGCTGCGACCGGGTACGTCGCGGCGTGGATCGGCGGCGCCTCGCGCGGCCGGGCGATGCTGCGGGTCGTCATCGGCGGCGCTCTGGCGCTGGCGGCGACGTTCGCGATCGGCGCGCTGCTCGGGACGACGGTCGTCTAGCCGTGGAGGGTGAGATGGGCGCGATTCCGGACATGAGTGCGATGCCGGAGCGGGGCGGGATGCCGGATCGTGGTGGGATGAAGGAGAAGCGGGAGATCGTCCGGGACTGGCTCCCGCGCTACACGGGGACGCCGTTGGAGGAGTTCGGCGAGCACATCCTGCTCACCAACTTCGGCGACTACGTCTACCGGTTCGCGGAATGGTACGGAGCAGAGGTGCGCGGCACCGACCGTTCGATGCCGAACGCGACGGCCGACGGCATCACCATGATCAACTTCGGCATGGGCAGCCCGAACGCGGCGACGATCATGGACCTGCTGAGCGCGGTGAGCCCGAAGGCGGCGCTCTTCCTGGGCAAGTGCGGCGGGGTCAAGAAGAAGAACCGGCTCGGCGACCTGGTGCTCCCGATCGCGGCCATCCGCGGCGAGGGCACCTCCAACGACTACCTGCCGCCCGAGGTCCCCGCGCTGCCGGCGTTCCAGCTCCAGCGCGGTGTCTCCACCAGCATCCGCGACGCGGGCTACGACTACTGGACGGGCACGGTCTACACGACGAACCGGCGGGTCTGGGAGCACGACGACACGTTCAAGACCTACCTGCGGCAGACCCGGTGCATGGCGGTCGACATGGAGACCGCGACCATCTTCGCGGCGGGCTTCGCCAACCACATCCCGAGCGGCGCGCTGCTGCTGGTCTCCGATCAGCCGATGGTCCCGGAGGGCGTCAAGACGGCCGAGAGCGACCGCAGCGTCACGGCCCAGTTCGTCGAACGGCACATCCGGATCGGCGTGGAGGCTCTGCGCCTCGTCCGCCGCAACGGCCGCAGCGTCAGGCACCTGCGGTTCGAGGACGCGTAACGCCACCCCCTTCTGCCCCTCGGGGATGGGTGAGGGTGTGAGTGCGGTCAGTGGCCGGTGAGTGGCGCCATCGCGCGCGCGATGAGCGACCCGCGTCCGGTCGCGCGCTCTTCCAGGTCGGCGCCCTCCATCGCGACGAGGCCCGCGTTGGCGCCGAGGAAGCGCAGCGGCTCCGGCTCCCAGCGTGGTGAGCGGTGGCCGACCCAGGGGAGCTCCGTGAGCGCGGTGCGCCGATCCGCGATCAGGTCGGCGAGGGTGCGGCCGGCGAGGTTCGTGGTGCTCAGGCCGTCGCCGACGTACCCGCCGGCCCACGCTTCCCGGTGGTCGCGGTCGAGCCCGACGGCGGCGTGCCAGTCGCGCGGGACGCCCAGCGGGCCGCCCCAGTGGTGGGTGATGCGCACGCCGGCGACCGCGGGGAACAGCTCGCCGAGCGTCCGGACGAGGTGGCTGCGGACCCGGGGCGAGCGGTCGTAGGAGGTGTGGATCGCGCTGCCCAGGTGGTAGCGGGCGCCGCGGCCACCGAACGCGATCCGGTTGTCCGCCGTGCGCTGGCCGTAGACGATCAGGTGGCGGAAGTCGGCGAAGGTCTGGCCGTGCTCGATGCCGATGCGGTCCCAGACCGCGTCGGACAGCGGCTCCGTCGCGATCATCAGGGAGTACAGCGGGAGGATGCTCCGCCCGACCTGGGGGAGCTGCGAGCCGTAGCCCTCGGTGGCGTTCACGACCGTGCCGGCCGTCACCGTGCGCTCGGCGTCGCCGACCCGCACCCGGACGACGCCGTCCCGCCAGCCGACGACTTCCGTGCCCTCGGCGATGGTCGCCCCGCGGCGCTCGACCGCCCGGGCGAGCCCGCGCACGAGCTTGGCGGGGTGGACGCGCGCGCACGCGGGCGTGATCGTGGCGGCCACGGCATCCGGCACCCCGTAGCGGGCCTGGACGGTCTCGGTGCCGGCCAGGGCGACCCGGTCGACGCCGAACTCCTCCGACTCGGCGAACTCGGCCTGCGCGGCCGCGAGCTGCACGCGGTCCCGGGCGAACGTGACCGTGCCGCCGCGGGCGAAGTCGCAGTCGATGTCCTCCGCGGCGGCGACCCGGCCCACCTCGTCCACGGTGTCGACCATCGCCTGCCGCTGCGCGACCGCGGCCTCCCGGCCGTAGCGCGAGGCGAGGGCGGACGCCGACCACGGGAACAGCGCGGAGCACCAGCCGCCGTTGCGGCCCGACGCCCCGAAGCCGGCGATCTCGCGCTCCAGCAGCAGGATCCTCAGGCCGGGGTCGAGCTCCAGCAGGTAGTAGGCGGTCCAGAGCCCGGTGAGGCCGGCGCCGACGATCGCCACGTCCACCGTGGTGTCGTCGGCCAGCGCGGGGCGGGGTCGGAAGCCGTCCTCGGCCTCGGCGATCGAGTCGAACCAGAAGCCGACACTGCGGTAGTCCACGTCACTCCTCAACACGTCACGGAAAAAGAGAACGAGTCCGCGCCCGCAGTACTGGTGCGGTGCGCGGACTCGTTCGCTGGTGCTTCGCTTACAGGTGGTTGCTCGCCTCGGAGAGCACCGACTCCAGGATCTGCCGGATCTCGACGAATTCGTCCGGGCCGATGGTCAGCGGCGGGGCGAGCTGGACGACGGGGTCGCCACGGTCGTCGGCGCGGCAGTACAGGCCGGCGTCGTACAGCGCCTTGGAGAGGAAGCCACGCAGCAGCCGCTCGGACTCGTCGTCGTTGAACGTCTCCTTGGTCGCCTTGTCCTTCACCAGCTCGATGCCGAAGAAGTAGCCGTCGCCGCGGACGTCGCCGACGATCGGGAGGTCGAGCAGCTTCTCCAGCTCGGCGCGGAACAGCGGCGAGTTCTCACGGACCCGCTCGTTGAGGCGCTCCTCCTCGAAGATGTCGAGGTTCGCCAGCGCCACAGCGGCGGACACCGGGTGACCGCCGAATGTGTAGCCGTGGTAGAACGACGTGTTACCGTGCTTGAAGGGCTCGTAGATCCGGTCGCTGATGATCGTCGCGCCGATGGGGGAGTACCCGGAGGTCATGCCCTTCGCGCAGGTGATCATGTCCGGCACGTAGCCGTACTGGTCGCAGGCGAACATGTGGCCGATGCGGCCGAACGCGCAGATGACCTCGTCGCTGACCATCAGCACGTCGTACTTGTCGCAGATCTCGCGCACCCGCTGGAAGTAGCCGGGAGGCGGCGGGAAGCAGCCGCCGGAGTTCTGCACCGGCTCCAGGAAGATCGCCGCGACGGTCTCGGGACCCTCGAACTGGATCATCTCCTCGATGCGGTTCGCGGCCCAGACGCCGAAGGCCTCGACATCGTCGGTCGGGGCGCCCATCTCGCCTGCGCGGTAGAAGTTGGTGTTCGGGACGCGGAACCCGCCGGGGGTCAGCGGCTCAAACATCTCCTTCATGGCCGGGATGCCGGTGATCGCCAGCGCGCCCTGCGGGGTGCCGTGGTACGCGACGGCGCGGGAGAGGACCTTGTGCTTGGTCGGGCGGCCCTGCAGCTTCCAGTAGTACTTGGCCAGCTTGAACGCGGTCTCGACGGCCTCGCCGCCTCCGGTGGAGAAGAACACCCGGTTGAGGTCGCCGGGCGCGTAGTGCGCGAGGCGGTCGGCGAGCTCGATCGCGTTGGGGTGGGCGTAGGACCAGATCGGGAAGAAGGCGAGCTGCTCGGCCTGCTTGGCCGCGACCTCGGCCAGGCGCTTGCGGCCGTGGCCCGCGTTCACGACGAACAGGCCGGAGAGGCCGTCGATGTAGCGCTTTCCGTGGTCGTCCCAGATGTGGTGGCCCTGGCCGCGCGTGATGATCGGGACGCCGTGGCCCTCCTCCATCACCGACTGGCGTGCGAAGTGCATCCAGAGGTGGTCGCGTGCCTTCGCCTGCAGGTCTGCCTCATCGGGTGTGATGGGCTCGCCGAACGTTTCAACGGTTGTCGTCATGGTTATCGCGTTCCCCAGTTGTAGAACTGTTTGTGGAGTTTGAGATACACGAACGTCTCGGTGGAGAGCACTCCCTCGAGCGTCCGGATCTCGGAGTTGAGCATGGTGATGAGGTCGAGGTCGTTCTCGCACACGACCTCCGCGAGGATGTCGTACGTGCCGGCCGTGAGGACCACGTAGTCCACAGCCGGCATCGCCGCGAGCTGGTCGGCGATCACGAGAGTGTCGCCGGTGACGCGCACGCCGATCATCGCCTGGCGGTAGAAGCCGAGCTGCATCGGATCGGTCACCGCCACGATCTGCATCACCCCCGACTCGGTCAGCTTCTGCACGCGCTGCCGGACCGCCGCCTCGCTGAGACCGACGGCCTTGCCGATCTCCGCGTAGGACTTGCGGCCGTCCACCTGCAACTGCTCGATGATCGCCTTGGAGACGTCGTCGATGACCGGGGCCTTCGTGCCATTCGTTGCCCGAGGGGTACTCATGGAGCGATTCTGTCAGTGGCGGGGCGGTCTAGCAAGCGAATCCGCACATTCCTGCCCGATTGACCGACGAAATCAGTAGACTCCCCGGCATGAGTTCACCGATGAGCACGACAATCGCACCCGAACTGAAGAACTTCGTCAACGGTGCGCCCGCCGACGCACGCGGCAGCGCGAGCATCCCGCTGATCGATCCGGCGACCGAAGACGTGTACGCCACCGCACCCGTGTCGACGGCCGAGGACGTCGCCGACGCCTACCGCGCGGCCCAGGCGGCGTTCGAGGAGTGGGGGAGCAGCACCCCCGGCGAGCGCCAGCTCGCGCTGTTCCGGATCGCCGACGCGATGGAGGAGCGCGCAGAGGAGTTCGCCGACGCCGAGTCGCAGGACACCGGCAAGCCCCGCGCGACCCTCGTCGAGGACGAGATCCTGCTGTCAGTGGACCAGATCCGCTTCTTCGCCGGCGCCGCCCGCAACCTGGAGGGCCGCTCGGCCGGCGAGTACCTGAAGGACCACACCTCGATGATCCGCCGCGAGCCGATCGGCGTGGTCGGCCAGGTGACGCCGTGGAACTATCCCCTCAACATGGCCGTGTGGAAGTTCGCGCCGGCGCTCGCCGCGGGCAACACGACCGTGCTGAAGCCCTCGGACACCACGCCGCTGTCGACGCTGCTGCTGGCGGAGGTCGCGAGCGAGTTCCTCCCGGCCGGCGTCCTCAACGTCGTGCTCGGCGACCGCAGCACCGGCGCCGCCATGATCGACCACCCCATCCCGCAGCTCGTGTCGATCACGGGGTCGGTGCGCGCGGGCATGGAGGTCGCCCGCGCAGCCTCCTCCGACCTCAAGCGCGTGCACCTCGAGCTCGGCGGCAAGGCTCCCGTGATCGTGTTCGACGACGCCGACATCGAACGG
Organism: Leifsonia sp. Soil_N53; assembly: GCF_057655165.1. NCBI lineage: Bacteria > Bacillati > Actinomycetota > Actinomycetes > Micrococcales > Microbacteriaceae > Leifsonia > Leifsonia sp. Soil_N53. The sequence continues at coordinate 231,544 of NZ_JBDGMM010000064.1, read as the reverse complement.
GCGGTCGAGGGCATCGTCGCGGCCGGCTACTTCAACGCCGGCCAGGACTGCACCGCCGCCACCCGCCTCCTGGTGCAGGAGGGCGTGCACGACGAGTTCGTGGCCGCTCTCGCCCAGTACGCGCGCAGCAACGCGCGCACCGGGGCGCCGCGCGAGGACGGCATCCTCTACGGTCCGCTCAACAACGCGAACCAGCTCGCACAGGTCAGCGGCTTCGTCGATCGGCTGCCCGACCACGCGAACGTCGAGCTCGGCGGCCGCCGCCAGGGCGACCGCGGCTACTTCTGGGAGGCCACGATCGTCTCCGGCCTGCGGCAGGACGATGACGCGGTGCAGAACGAGATCTTCGGCCCGGTGCAGACCGTGCAGCGGTTCACCGACGAGGCGGAGGCGCTGCGCTGGGCGAACGGCGTGCGGTACGGCTTGGCCTCGTCGGTGTGGACGAAGGACCACGGACGGGCGATGCGGTTCGCGAAGGGCCTCGACTTCGGCTGCGTGTGGATCAACACGCACATCCCGATCGTGGCCGAGATGCCGCACGGCGGGTTCAAGCACTCGGGGTACGGCAAGGACCTGTCGATGTACGGGTTCGAGGACTACACGCGCATCAAGCACGTCATGTCGTACATCGGCGAGTGAGCGCGAGCGGATGAGCGACACGCCGCCGGAGTTAAAACATCCTGTCCTATAGGTATTCGGGTCGCGCCTCCGTTACGCTGCCTCAACACACATCGTCGTGTGCGGCTGACCCGGAAGGCATTCGATGTCTGCAGAACCCTCGTCCTCGGCCCATCTGGAGGACGGCGAGCATCTCGCCGTCCTCGGCTACGAGGACTCCTTCAACCGGTCCATGACCCTGTGGGCCAACTTCGCTCTCGGCTTCACGTACCTCTCGCCGCTCGTCGGCGTGTACTCGTTGTTCGCCGTCGCCCTGGCCACGGGAGGACCGCCCTCCATCTGGTGGATCGTCATCGTCGGCGCCGGACAGTTCCTGGTGTCGCTCGTCTTCGGGGAGGTGGTCTCGCAGTACCCCATCCACGGCGGCATCTACCCGTGGGCGCGGCGGCTGTGGGGCCGGCGCTACGCGTGGATGGCGGCCTGGGTCTACATCTGGGCCATGATCGTGACGATCACCGCGGTGGCGGAGTACGGCAGCGGCTTCCTCGCCAGCCTGTTCGGCCTGCCTGGCACCAAGGAGGTCACCTTCGGGCTGACCGTGCTGCTGCTCGTGGTCGCGCTCGGCCTCAACTTCACGGGCACGAAGACGCTCGCCACGGTCGCCCGCATCGGGCTGTCGGCGGAGCTCATCGGCGTCATCGCCGTGGGCCTCTACCTGCTGATCTTCCAGCGCAAGCAGCCGTTCTCGGTGTTCTTCGACACGATGGGCGTCGAGGGCCACGGCTCGTACCTGGTGGCCTTCCTCGGCGCGGCGCTGGCCGGGCTGTTCCTGTTCTACGGGTTCGAGGCGTGCGGCGACGTCGCCGAGGAGGTCGCGAATCCGGCCAGGCGCATCCCGCTCGCCATGATGATGACGATCCTGGTCGGCGGCGTGTCCGCGCTGTTCGCGTTCGGCGGCTACGTGCTGGCGGCTCCCGACCTGGCGAAGATCGTCGCGGGCAAGGATGTCGACCCGATCCCGGAGATCCTGCAGTCGGCGCTCGGCGATGTCGGGGCGAAGATCTTCCTCGTCGTCGCGGTGACCGCGTTCCTGTCCTGCGTGCTCAGCCTGCAGGCGGCCGCGAGCCGGCTGCTGTTCTCGTTCGCGCGCGACGGGATGATCCCGGCGCACCGCTGGCTGGCGAAGGTGTCGCCGCGCACCAAGGTGCCGGTGAACGCCCTGATCGTGGCGTGCAGCATCCCCGTGCTGATCAGCCTGATCGTCTACCTCGGGCCGGACGGCCTGATCACGCAGGTGACGGCGTTCGCGGTGCTCGGCATCTACGTCGCGTTCCAGTCGGTGGTGCTGGCGTCGCTGCGGCAGCGGGTGAAGGGCTGGCGCCCAGCCGGGCCGTTCTCGCTGGGCCGCGGCGGGATGCTCGTCAACGTCCTGGCGCTCGCCTACGGGATCTTCGCGATGGTGCTGCTGGCCTGGCCGACGAGCACGGGCAACTGGTTCAACGACTGGATCGTGCTCATCGGGTTCGGGATCGTCGCGGGCGCCGGCCTGCTGTACCTGTTCCTGGCACGGCCCGACCGCGCGTCGGATGCGCCGGCGGGCGACGCCATCCACGTGGCGGAACTGCTGCGGGCGCGCCGCGCGGTGCCCACCGCTTCGGCGGAGCCGGCCCCGGCCGACTGACCGCGCACACGCTCGCGCCCGCCGTCGGAACTGTGCGCCGACGGCGGGCGCGATGTCCGTATCAGGACTCGCGGCGGGGGATGCCCGAAGGGTTGCCGTCGCGGAGTTCGGGCGGGAGGACATCCTGCGGGGCGTCCTGGTAGGCGATCGGCGTCAGCCAGCGGCGGATCGCGGTGGCGCCGACCGAGGTGTGGACGCTCGCGGTGGTCGCCGGCCAGGAGCCGCCGTGGTGCTGCGCCCAGCCGATCGCGACGCCGGTGGGCCAGCCGTCGAACAGGAGGCGACCCGCGACGGGCGCGAGCAGGCTCGCGAGCGCAGTGACGTCTTCGCCGGCCCCGCGGTGGATGGTGGCCGTCAGCGACGGTCGCAACGCTGCGACCAGAGCAGGCAACTCATCGTCGCGGTAGGAGACCAGAACCGTCGACGGCCCGAAGTGCTCCTCCAGGAACACTGCCGGCTCGGCGAGGAACGCCGCCGCGTCGGTCAGCGCGATCGCGGGCACGGACGTCCCCGGCTCGTCGCGGCCGAGCAGCACCGTCACGGCCTCGTCGGTCCCGAACGCCTCGACGGACGACGCGTAGGCGGCACTCATCCCCTCGGTGAGCTGGCGGGAGGCCGGGGCTGAGCCGAGCGCGGCGCTCACCGCGTCGTCCACGCCTGCGCCGGACGGGATGAACACGAGGCCCGGCTTGGTGCAGTACTGGCCGGCGTCGCGGGTGAACGACGCCACCAGCCCGGCGCCGATCTCGGCGGCGCGCTCGCGGGCAGCCGCGTGGGTGACCACCACGGGGTTGACGCTGCCCAGTTCGCCGTAGAAGGGGATCGGGTCCGACCGGGCCGCCGCGAGGTCGAACAGCGCCCGGCCGCCGCGTTCCGAGCCGGTGAAGCCGGCGGCGCGCACGGCGGGATGCCGGACGAGGTCGGCCCCGGCCGCGATGCCCTCCACGAGCGCGAACCAGCCGGCGGGCAGCACGTCGAGTGCGATCCGCGCGGTGCGCTGCGACAGCAGCGGATGACCGGGATGCGCCTTCACGATCACCGGGCAGCCCGCGGCGAGCGCCGACGCCGTGTCGTTGCCGAGCACCGAGAACGCGAACGGGAAGTTGGACGACGAGTAGACCGCCACCGGCCCGAGCGGCCGCAGCATCCGGCGCAGGTCGGGTCGGGGCGGGACGAGCGACGCGTCGGGGGAGTCGAGGGCCGCCTCCAGGTAGCCGCCCTCGCGCGCCACCCCCGCGAAGAAGCGGAGCTGGGCGGCGGTGCGGGTGACCTCGCCGTCCAGGCGGGCCTCGGACAGGTGGGTCTCCTCGGCGGCGAGCGCCACCAGTCCTCTGCGGTCGCTTTCGAGTGCGGACGCCAGCGCGTCCAGCCAGGCGGCACGATCCTCGCGGGCGGTGGGGACGGCCGCGGCTGCGGCGGCGGCCCCGGCGGCCGCGTCGACCGGGAGCGTCACGGTGAGGTCGCCCATCAGAACGCCGCCAGTCCGGTCAGCGCCCGTCCCAGCACCAGCGTGTGGATCTCGTCCGTGCCCTCGTAGGTGCGCACCGACTCCAGGTTCGCCATGTGCCGCATCACCGGGAACGCGTTCGTGATGCCGTCGCCGCCGAGGATGGTCCGCGCCTCGCGCGCGATGGCCAGCGCCTCCCGGACGCTGTTCAGCTTGCCGACGCTGATCTGGGTGGGCGTGAGCCGCCCCGCCTCCTTCAGCCGGCCCAGGTGCAGGGCGAGCAGCATCCCCTTCTCGTACTCGACGAGCATGTCGGCGAGCTTCTGCTGGATGAGCTGGGTCGCGCCGATCGGCCGGCCGAACACCTCGCGCGAGGTGGCGCGCTCGATCGAGACCTCCAGGCACGACCGCGCGGCGCCCATCGCGCCCCAGACGATCCCGTAGCGCGCCTCGTTGAGACACGAGAACGGGCCGGACAGCCCCCGCGCGCCGGGCAGCATGGCCGAGGCGGGCACGCGCACGCCGTCGAGGACGATGTCGCACTGCACCGAGGCCCGCATGGAGAGCTTGCCGTCGATCGCCGTCGCGGTGAAACCCGGCGTGGCGGTCGGCACGACGAAGCCGCGCACGCCGTCCTCGGTCGCCGCCCAAACCACGGCGACATCCGCGAGCGCGGCCAGGCCGATCCAGCGCTTGGCGCCGTCGAGCACCCAGTCGTCGCCCTCCCGGCGGGCCGTCGTCGTCATCGCGGCGGGGTCGCTGCCGCCCTGCGGCTCGGTGAGCGCGAAGCAGCCGATGCGCTCGCCGCGGGCCATCGGCGCGAGCCACTCGGCCTTCTGCTCATCGGAGCCGAACTTCGAGATCGCGCTCATGGCCAGCGAGCCCTGCACGGAGACGAAGGTGCGCCAGCCGCTGTCGGCGGCCTCCAGTTCGTGGCAGACCAGGCCGTAGGCGACCGCGCCGGCTCCCGCGCAGCCAGGGTCCGTCAGGTGCATGCCGAGGAAGCCGAGAGCGCCGAGCTCGGCCACGAACTCGCGGCGGAAGTGCTTGTCCTCGAAGTCCTGCTCGATGACCGGGGCGATCCGCTCGACCGCGAAGCGCCGGGCGGCGTCGCGCCAGTGCAGCTCGTCGGCGCTGAGCAGGTGGTCGATGCTGAACGCCTCGTCGAGTGCGGAGGCCGCTGCGGTGGCGGCAGCGGGTGCCTGCGTGGTCATCGGGTGGTCCTTTCGGTGGGGCGGACGGCGTCCAGCCACTGGGGTTCGTGCCTGCCGAGCGACGGCGGCGGCGTCCGGTGTACGGCGGGTGACGTGCTGAGGTGGATGGGGGTGGCCGGTTGCCGCCAGGTGCGCCCGGTCGTCGGGTCGACGGTCACGGTCACCGGGTCGAGCCCGAGCGACTCCGCGAACGCGAACGCCTCCGCCACGGTGTTGACGAGCCCGGCCGGGACGCGGGCGGCGGCGAACGACTCCACCCACTCGGCGGCTCGTCGGCCGAAGAGCACGGGCTCCAGGACGGCGCGCAGCTCGGCCCGGTGGCGCACCCGCTCTTCGTTGGTGTCGAACCGCCCGTCGGCCGCGAGGGAGGGGAGGCCGAGCACGGCCGCGAAGGCAGCGAACTGCCGGTCGTTGCCGACTGCGACGACGAGCTCCCGGTCGGCGGCCCGGAACACCTCGTACGGCGCGATGCTCGGGTGCGCGTTGCCGAGCCGGCCAGGGGAGACTCCGGTCGCGAGGGTGCTCGACGCCTGGTTGGTGAGCGCCGCCAGCAGCGAGCCGAGCAGGTCGACGTCCACCCGGGAGCCGAGCCCGGTGCGGTCGCGCTCGCGCAGCGCGAGCAGGATTCCGGTCAATGCGTTCTGGCCGGTGAGCACGTCCACGAGCGCGACGCCGACCTTAGTGCGCTCGCCGTCGGGCGCCCCCGTGATGCTCATCAAGCCGCCCACCGCCTGGACGAGGAGGTCGTAGCCGGGCAGCGCAGCGCCCTCCTCCCTCCCGAATCCGGTGATCGAGCAGTAGACGAGGCCGGGGTTGCCGGGGCGGAGGGCGGCCTCGTCCAGCCCGAAGCGCTCCATCACACCCGGACGGAAGTTCTCGACCAGCACGTCGGCGGTCTCCGCCAGCCCCCGTGCCGCCGCGAGGCCGTCCGGCGTGCCCAGATCGCAGACCACCGACCGCTTGTTGCGGTTCACGGCGGCGAAGTAGGTGGACTCGCCGGCGTCGTCCACGGGCGGTCGCCACGAGCGGGTGTCGTCGCCGGCCGGGCTCTCGATCTTCACGACGTCGGCGCCGAAGTCGGCGAGCAGCATGGTCGCGTACGGGCCGGCGAGGACCCGCGAGAAGTCGGCGACGCGCAGGCCGGAGAGGATGCCGTCGGCCATGCTCGCTCCTTCGCTCGGACGGTCGCCTCGCGGCCCCGTCGGTAATTCATCCTATATCGAATGATTCGACCGGGATATCGTGGAGGCGTGACCACCTCCACTCGCGATGCTGCCGGAACGACCCGCGCCGCGCCAGGGGCCAGGGACGCGGTGTTCGCGCAGCTCTCCGACGCGGGCCGCGCGGAGCAGGTCGCCCGGCGGCTGGCCGACGCCATCGTCCTCGGCGTGCTGACGCCGGGGGAGCGGCTGCCCAGCGAGGCGGAGCTCGCCCGCCGGTTCGGCGTCGCGCTCGTGACGGCGCGCGAAGGCCTCGGGATGCTGCGCGAGGCCGGGCTGGTCGAGACCAGGCGCGGCCGGGACGGCGGATCCTTCGTGGTCCACCCGGGCGACGGCGACGAGACGCTGCTGGCGACCCGGCTGCGCGGCCTTTCGCAAGTGGAGCTGAGCGACCTCGCGGTCTACGTGACCGCGATCGCGGCGGGCTGCGCGGACCGCGCGGCCGAGCGCTCGACCGCCGCCGACGACGCGCGGCTGGCGGCCTGGCTCGCGGCCGCGGACTTCACCGGCCCGTCCGCCGCGCGCAGGAACGCCGGCGGCTTCCTGCTGGAGCTCGCCGTGCTCAGCCAGTCCACCCGGCTGGTGCGCGAGCAGATCCGGCTGCAGGCCGAGTTCGGGCCGCTGCTCTGGCTCGGGATGCGCGACCCGGAGCTGCGTGCAGGGACGGCGGAGTCGGCCGGCGTGATCGCGGCCGCGGTCGCCGAGGGCGACGCCGGCGCGGCGCGCGCGGAGGTCAGCGCGCTGCTCGCGCGGGTCGCACGCTGGCTGCTGTCCGCGAAGGCGCGGATCGAGACGGGAGGGACGATCGATGGCTGAGGTCACCGGGACGCAGGCGGGCGTGGAGGCCGCCGCCGAGCGGGTGAGCGACCTGTTCGCCCGCATCCAGGAGTCGCTGGCCGGCTGGCGCGACGCCATCCTCGGCGGCGCGTCCGCCACCACGACTACCGCGGCGCTCGACACGACCGTCGGCGCGCTCGTGATCCCGCTGCTGCGCGAGGACGACCCGCTGCTGGTCGGCGCCGGCTTCATCGCCGCGCCGGAGTTCGTGGGCGGCGACGACCTGCACTTCTCCTGGTGGCTCGGCCCGCTCGAGGAGAACCCCGTCTTCGGGTCCACCACCGAGCCGAGCAGGCTCGACCTGGCCTCCCGCTCGTACTCCGACTATCTGCGCGACTTCCGCTCGCTGGAGTGGTACAGCATCCCGCAGTCCACGCACCGCACGCACATCACGGGGCCCTACGTCGACCACCTGTGCGCGTGCGACTACATCGTGACCGTGACCTCCCCGGTGGAGCGGGACGGCCGGATGATCGGCGTGGTGGGGGTCGACGTGTACGTGAAGCGGCTGGAGCGCGAGCTGCTGCCGGCCATGCTCGCCGCCGGCCGCCCGGTCGTGCTCGTCAACGAGGCCGGCCGCGCCATGGTCTCCACCGACCCGTCCGTGCTGGTGGGCGCGGTGGTCGACGCGGGGGAGGACGCCGTGCGCTGCGCGGGCACCCCGTTCCGCCTGGTCTAACATCGGTACAGCCAACACATCCTGCATCGGGGAGCAGCCCCGGTCCATCGCCGACCTGGAGGAACCCGAGGTGACTCCCGGCTTCACCCGCTACGCCCCGACCGCGGGACCGTCCCGCTGGCTGCTGATCGCAGGCCGGCGGTTCGTCGCCTGCGTGGAGAGCACGGCCGCCGACAGCATCGTCGACGCGCTCTGGTGGCTGGCCGACTCCGACCTCGCGACGATCGAGTCGGTGGTCGGCGCGTTCCCGCTCGGGGGGCCGGACAGCGTGCGGTCGTTCGCCGTCGCCGAGCTGGGCGAGCCGAACGCGGCGGGCGAGATCATCGTCACCGCGGTCGTCCGCGGCTCTGCCGCGCTCGACGTCTTCTCGGTGGGCGGTGCCCGTCGGTTCGGGTCGGGCGGCGTCCAGCCCTGGGTGCTCGCGGAGTTCCGCAGTGTGACCGGTCTGGCCATCGGCGGCGACGACCTGCCCACCGGGCCGGTCGCCCGGCTCGCCGTGGGGTCGCTCCCGATCGGCCTCGGTGTGGTCGACGGCGAGCTGCTGACCTGGTCGAGCACGCCGATCGAGCGCGTGGCGCGCGCCGCCGTGAGCGCTGTCGAGGCGGAGGACGCCGACGCGGACGCCGATGCCGAGGCCGAACCGGGCACGGAGCTCGACGAGACGATCATCCGGGATCGCAACCGCAGTTCCAGCCTGTTCTCCCGTGCCGACCGCCCCGCCGCGGCCGAGCCGGCCGAGTCGCCCGAGGGCGCGCCCGCCGCCCAGGCCATCCCCGTCGCGCACGAGCTCCCCGGCGCCATCGACATCGAGGAGCCCGGCGCCGCCACCGAGCGGCCGGACTTCCGCGACACGCCCGGGGGCCGCCCGCCCGCGGTCGCGGAAGCACCGCCCCCGGCGACCGACGAGACGGAGGCGCCCGCGCCCGCGGAGCGGTTCGCCGTGCGCGTCGTGCCGGGGGACATCATGGAGCTCGACGTACCGATCGTGATCGGCCGCCGGCCCGCCCTCCAGCGGGTGGAGTCCGGCGTCGCGCCGCGTCTCGTCACCGTGCAGTCGCCCGAGCAGGAGGTCTCGTCCACCCACGTGCGCGTCGAGCAGTCGGGGGACGCCGTCGTCGTCACCGACCTGCGCTCGACCAACGGCACCCGCGTGCACCGGCCGGGCGGCAGCGCCGAACGGCTGCGCCCGGGGGAGTCCACGGTCGTCCTCCCCGGCACGGTTGTGGAGATCGGCGACGGTAATATCATCGAGATCACCGCCGTCCCGGCCGGCGGCACCACGGGGACCCCGCGGCCGCAGCCGGAAGCGGACCGTCGAGAAGAAGGACGCGAGTGACCCAGATCGGTCGCACCAACCGGCGCCACACTGTGGTCGTGCCGGGCGGCGCAGACGCGCGCATCAGCCTGTCCTGGGCCGCGCTGTCCGACACCGGCTACCGCCGCAGCGTCAACGAGGACAGCCTCCTGGCCCGCTCGCCGATCTTCGCGGTCGCCGACGGCATGGGCGGGCACACCGCCGGCGACTTCGCCAGCACCGCCGTCGTCACCCGGCTGGCCGAGAAGGTGCGGGTCGACTTCGTCACCGAGGCCGCGCTGACGGAGGCGCTGCGCGACGCGGTGGGCGACATGGGCCGCGGCGTCGGGCAGACCGACCTCGGCACCGGCACCACGGTGACGGGCATCGCGCTCACGCTCGCAGACGGCTCCCCGTACTGGCTCGTGTTCAACATCGGCGACTCGCGCGTCTACAGCTTCCGCGACGGCACGCTCGAACAGCTCACAGTGGACCACTCGATCGTGCAGGAACTGCTCGACGCCGGTGCGATCACGCCGGAGGAGGCCGAGGTCCACCCGCACAGCAACGTCATCACACGCGCTGTCGGGTTCAACGAGGACCCGGTGCCCGACTACTTCCTGTTCCCGATCGTCGCCGGCTCGCGCCTGCTGGTGTGCTCGGACGGGCTCACCAAGGAGCTCACCGAGCACGGCATCCGCTACTACCTCGGCGAGGGCAGCTCGCCCCTGGACGCGGCGCAGCAGCTCATGGACGCGGCGCTCGGCAACGGCGGGCGCGACAATGTGACCGTGGTCGTCGTCGACGTGCTGGCCACCCCGGAGAGCGGATCGCATCGCGAGGGATTCCCGCGCCGGGCGGCGCGCAGGCACTGACGGAGGGCTCCCGCAGTGGCCGCGGCGCGCCATCATGGCCCCCGAGTTGGGGGTAATCGAGGTGTCCCCAGTGCGGGTCCGGGCCTGCTGGCGCGCTGCCGGGCCTGCCTACAATTGATGAACGCCTTCGCCCCCGCGAACGCGCACGGCCGACGGGAGGAGCTGCTTGGCTCGGCGCTTGCCTTCACAGCCGCCGAACCTCCCTGGCTTCTCGTACGTCAGGGTGCTCGGTTCGGGCGGCTTCGCCGACGTGTTCCTGTACGAGCAGAACATGCCGCGCAGGCAGGTCGCGGTCAAGGTCATGCTGGCCGAGGTGGTCACCAGCCAGGTCAAGCAGATGTTCCAGGCCGAGGCCAACCTCATGGCCCAGCTCAGCACGCACCCCTCGATCCTCACGGTCTACCAGGCGAGCGTCTCGTCCGACGGCCGGCCGTACCTGGTGATGGAGCTGTGCTCGTCGGCGATCGGCCAGCGCTACCGCTCCGACCTGCTGCCCGTGCCCGAAGTGCTCAGCATCGGGGTGCGGATCGCGAGCGCGGTCGAGACGGCGCACCGCGCCGGCGTGCTGCATCGCGACATCAAGCCCTCCAACATCCTCACGACGGCGTACGGGCATCCCGTCCTCAGCGACTTCGGCATCGCGGCCACGCTCAGCGAGGCGGACGTCACCGAGGCGATCGGCCTCTCGATCCCCTGGTCGGCTCCGGAGGTGCTGCTCGACGAGACGAGCGGCACCGTCGCGAGCGAGGTGTGGTCGCTCGGCGCGACCATCTACTCGCTGCTGGCCGGCCGGTCGCCGTTCGAGCAGCCGGGCAAGGAGAACACCTCCGCCGAGCTCATCCAGCGCATCACCAAGGGCCGCCCGCAGCCGATCGGCCGCCCGGACGTGCCGCCGCGTCTGGAGCAGATCCTGATGCGCTCGATGTCGCGCAAGCCGTCCGCCCGGCAGCGCAGCGCGCTCGAGCTGATCCGCGAGCTGCAGTCGGTGGAGGCCGAGCTCGGGCTGCCGCAGACCCCGATCGAGGTCGCGATGGACGACTGGGCGCTGGCCACGGCCGACGACCCGGAAGAGCGCACGCGCGTCAAGGGCGTCCTCGCCGTCGACCCCGGCTCGGTCCGCCGGCGCCGGCGGCGGACTGCAGCGTCCGCCGTCACGACGACCCGCACCCCGCCCCGCACGATCGTCCGGGAGAGCGCGGGCAGTTCGCCGACCGTCCCTCCCGCCGCGCCGGCGCGGGCGTCGCGGGCGCTGGTCGGCGCCCTGATCGCGTGCGTCGCGCTGGTGGTCGTGCTGGCCGTCACGGCCACGGTCGTCCTGGTGCGGGCGAACTCGGCGGGCGACATCCCGGCCGTGCGCGACCTGAGCGGCCGGGTCAGCCAGGGAACCATCGTCTTCACCTGGAGCGATCCGGGGCTGGAGGGCGGTGACAGCTATCAGGTGGCGGTCGACGACCAGCCGCCGAGCAGCCAGCGCGCCACCGAGTTCCGGGTGGACGCCAAGCCGGGCCAGACCGTGTGCGTCACCGTGACCGTCAACCGGGACGGCAAGACCGGGTCGCCGAGCGGCGAGAAGTGCGTGCAGAGGACCGACTCGCCATGATCCGCGCGTGGCTCCTCGCCCACAAGTCGATCGCCGCCACCGCCCTGAGCGGCACCGTGGTCGCGGCCGTCGTGGCGACCCTCGCCGTGGTGTCGGGAGGCTACAGTGCCCAGCACCTGCAGCTCAACGACGCATCGGTCTGGGTGGCAAGCGACGCGAAGAAGGCCCTGGGCCGCGCCAACACGCAGATCGACTCGCTCAACTCGATCGTGCCGGGCACCGGGGAGGCGCTCGACGTCGTCCAGGACGGCCAGAACGTGCTGCTGCTCGACAAGGAGGCCAACACCGTCGCCGTGGTCGACCCGGCGACGGCGCAGGCCGGCAAGTCGGTGGCGCTGCCGCCGCGGTCCCCGCAGGTCGCCGTCGCCGGCGATCAGGTCGCCATGCTCTCCCAGACCACCGGTCAGCTCTGGCTGACCTCGGTGTCGCAGCTCGAGCAGTTCAACTCCGGGTCGGCGCCGACGATGGACCTGGGCGGACGCGCTGTCGGCGCGATGGACCCGTCCGGCGTCCTGTTCGCCTACCAGCCGGGCACCCGGAACCTGGTGCGCGTCGACCTGAGCGGCGAGCAGCCGGCCAGCTCGACCGAGAAGGTGCCCTCGCGCGGCGCGGGCGCGCACGTCCAGCTGACGTCCGCCGGCGGACAGTGGGTGCTCTTCGATCCCGACGAGAGGACCCTCTGGGTCTCCGGCCGCGCCATCGACCTGACGGCGGCGCTCGGCGAGGACGCCGACCCGGTCATCCAGGCGCCGTCGGCCGACGGCAGCGCGGTCTGGATCGCGACCTCGGGCGGCCTGGTCCGCGCCCCGCTCGACGGGACGGCGCCGACCCGTGTGCTCAGCACGGTGTCCGGTGCGCCCGCAGCCCCTGTCGTGGTGGGCGGCTGCGCGTACACCGCCTGGAACTCCGGCGCCGCCTGGCACACCTGCTCGACGCCGTCCTCCGGCACGCGCAGCACTCTGAGCGAGGTCCCGCCCGGCGCCGTGCTGTCCTTCCGGGTCAACCGCGATCGCGTGGTCCTCAATGACACCAGGTCCGGCGTCTCCTGGGCCGTGCAGAGCGGGAACGCGCGCATCGACAACTGGGACGAGCTGGTCTCCAAGAAGACGACGCAGGAGCTGGTCGACCAGTCCAAGCAGGACACGACGCCGCAGTACGCCAAGCAGGAGCAGCCGCCCGTGGCGGTGGCCGACCAGTTCGGCGCGCGTCCGGGCCGGGTGACGCCGCTGCCGGTGCTGCTCAACGACTACGACCCGAACGGCGACGTCCTGGCGATCGACTCGTTCACCGCGATCCCCGCCGAGCAGGGCACCATCGAGCTGACCAACTCCGACCAGCTGCTGCAGATCACCCTCCCGGCGACCGCGAGCGGCTCGATCGGCTTCGACTACACGATCTCGGACGGCCGCGGCGGCACGGCGACCGCGCACGTGACCGTGACGGTCCGCACGCCGGAGGAGAACTCGCCGCCGGTGTGCGTCCGCCCGGCCAAGGCCGTCGTCCAGGCCGGCGCCCGGGTGACGACGTCGACGCTCAGCGAGTGCTACGACCCCGACGGCGACCCGTTCTTCCTCGCGGGCGCGACGGTGCCGGCGCCCGACACCGTGACGTTCACACCGCAGGGGCAGGTCGCCTACTCCGACCACGGTCAGGGCGGCGCGCTGAAGGATGTGGCGCTAGTGCTGTCCGACGGCCGCGCCGAGGGCGCAGGGCAGCTCGCGGTCACCGTGCAGCCGCCCGGCCAGGTGCCGATCATCGCGGACCCGTTCGCCGTCGTGGCGTACCAGGGCCAGGAGACCACCGTCCGGCCGCTGGACCATGTCCGCGGCGGCAACGGCGTCGTGCGGCTGAGCACTGTGCCCTCCAAGGCCGACGCCACCATCACGCCGGACTATCAGGGCGGCACCTTCCGGTTCGAGTCGGACCAGGCCGGCACGCACAACATCGAGTACTCGGTCACCGACGGCGTGATCACCGCCACCGGAGTCGTGCGGATCGAGGTGAAGGCGCCGCCCGGGGCGAACACGACGCCGATCCCGGTGCCGCACACCGCCTTCATCCGCGAGCAGTCGACGCAGGACGTCGACGTGCTCTCGACCGACATCGACCCGTCCGGCGGCGTGCTCCTGGTCACCGGGGTGACCGACCCGGCGCCGTCGACCGGCGTCAAGGTGCAGATCCTGCAGCAGCGCACCCTCCGGGTGTCGCTGACCCGGCCGCTCACCGAACCCGTGGACTTTCACTACCGGCTGAGCAACGGCCTGGCCGACGCGGAGGGCACGGTCACCGTCATCCAGCTGCCGCCGCTGACCGTGCATCAGCCGCCGATCGCGGTGCCCGACTCCATCGCGGTGCGCGTGGGGGACACCGTCGACATCCCGGTGCTGGCCAACGACGTGCAGCCGGACGGCGACAAGCTGACCCTCGACCCGACGCTCGCCACGCCGCTCCCGGCCGGGGCCGGCCTGCTGTTCGCCACGGGCGACCACCTGCGGTATCTCGCGCCGGCCAAGCCGGGCAACTATGTCGCCGCCTACCGGGTGTACGGCGCGGACGGGCAGTGGGCCACCGCCGAGGTCAACATCGCGGTCCGCGAGCGCGACCTCGCGACAAACAACCCGCCGGTGCCGAAGACCGTGACCGCGCGCGTGCTGGCCGGCGACACGGTGCGGATCACCGTCCCGCTGTCCGGCATCGACCCGGACGGCGACTCCGTGCAGTTCATCGGGCAGGAGACCAACCCGCAGAAGGGCGCCGTCATCGCGTCCGGACCGGACTGGATGGACTTCCAGGCCGGCGCCTACGCCGCGGGCACCGACACCTTCACGTACGCCGTCGTCGACTCGCTCGGCGCCCGCGCGACCGGCACCGTGCGGGTCGGCATCGCGCAGCGGGTGGAGGGCGCGCGCAACCCGGTCGCGGTGGAGGACGACGTCACGACCCGCCCCGGCCGGACGCTCAACGTCCAGGTGCTGGCGAACGACTCCGACCCGGACGGCAGCCCGCTCAGCGTGACCGCCGTCACCTCGCTCGACGGCAAGGCCAAGGCGAAGATCCAGGGCGACATCGTCGTGGTGGCCGCGCCGCAGCAGGAGGGCGCCTACGGCTTCCTCTACACGATCCAGAACGATCAGGGCGGCACCAGCCAGGCGTTCCTCCGTGTCACGGTGGCCAAGAACGCGCCGCCCGCGCGGCCGGTGGTCAGCGACACGGTGCTCGGCCTCTCCGACATCCTCGGCCGAGAGACCGTCGACGTGAACGTGCTCTCGAATGTGTTCTTCGCGGACGGCCCGGTGTCGACGTTGAAGCTGTCTGTCGTGTCCGGCTACGGCGCGACGGCGTCGGTCACGGCGGGCAAGCGCATCCACATCGCGATCACGGCCAAGAGCCAGATCATCCCGTTCCGGGTGGCCAATCCCGAGGACGACTCCGTCGCCGGCTACGGCTTCGTCCGCGTCCCCGGCTACGACGACGCGCTCCCGCAGCTCAAGCGCGGAGCCCCGAAGCTCACGGTCGTCAGCGAGAAGTCGCTCACCATCCACCTGAACGACTACATCGTGGCCGTCGGCGGGCGCAAGGTGAAGCTGACCGACGCCGCGACCGTGCGGGCGACCCACGCGAACGGCGACGACCTCGTGGTCAACTCCGACACGCTGCAGTTCACCTCGTCCACCCGCTACTTCGGCCCGGCCAGCATCTCGTTCCAGGTGACCGACGGCAGCAGTGCGAACGATCCGAACGGCAACGTCGCGACCATCGTGCTGCCGATCGACGTGACCCCGCGAGAGAACCAGCCGCCCGTGTTCACGGGCGCCCTCATCGACTTCGAGCCCGGGCAGTCGAAGACGGTCGATCTGACCAAGCTGACCAGCTACCCGTACGCGAAGGACCAGAACGAGCTCCAGTACTCGATCCAGAACCCGCGCCCGGACGGCGTCTCGCTGTCGCTCTCCGGCCAGAAGCTGACGATCGCGGTGGGCGCCGGAGTGGAGAAGGGCAGCCAGCCGTCGATCTCGATCGGCGTGAAGGACGCCGTCAACGCAGGCCAGGCCGGACGGATCGACCTCAACGTCGTGCCGTCGACGCGCCCGCTGGCCAGCCCGCAGCCGGACCGCGTGATCGCGCCGCGCGGGCAGACGACGACGGTCGACGTGCTGGCCAACGATGCCGCCACCAACCCGTTCCCGGGCAAGCCGCTGCGGGTGCTCGCCGTGCGCGGCCTCGGCGGCGCCCTCCCCGACGGCGTCACCATCACGCCGAGCACGGACAATTCGGTGCTGCAGGTCACGGTGTCGAGCACGGCCGCCCCGCAGGACACCACCCTGCAGTACGAGGTCGCCGACGCGACGAACGATCCCGACCGCTACACCTGGGGAACGGTGACCGTCTCGGTCCAGGACCGCCCAGCGCCGGTCTCCAACGTGCAGGTCGGGGCGATCGGGGACCGCAGCCTGACGCTGAGCTGGACGCCGGGCGCGTTCAACAACACGCCGATCACGGGGTTCCAGGTCACGATGTCGAACGCCGCCACGGGAGCCGTCCTCGGCACCACGCAGTGCACGACCACCGTGTGCGCGATCACCACCCCCGGCAACGGCCGCCAGAACGCCGTTCTCCTCGCCGTGCAGGCGCGGAACGCCCTCGGCCTGTCCGACCCGACGAGCTACGTCGAGCCTGTGTGGTCCGACGTCATCCCGAACGCACCGGCCAACGTGAGCTCGACGCCGCTCGACAACGGGCTCCGGATCACCTGGGACCGGCCGGCCGACGCCCCGGGAGCCAGCCCGATCAGCTCGTACCTCGTGACCGTCGGCGGGATCACGAACTCGCTGCAGGTCTCGCCGGGCGACAGCGGCAGCTACGCGCTCAACGTCACCGACCCGGGGATCGCGAACGGCGCGGCGATCGGCTTCTCGGTGGCGAGCCGCAACGACTTCTACCAGGGCAGGACGACCTGGAACCAGACCTCCGGGAGCGGCGTGCCCGCCGGCGCCCCGGTGCTGACGGGCACGGCTCCCGTCGCGACGCCGGACGACACGGACGGGTCGAGCGCCACGCTGTCCTGGCCGACCGCCTTCGGCGCCAACGGCAAGGCGATCACGGACTACTACGCGGGCGTCTTCCAGGGCGGCGCGCAGCCGGGCTGCAGCGTGACCGGCGTGGACACGGGCGCCCCGGTGCTGCACGTCGACCCCACGTCGTCGACGTTCATCCACACGCAGGGCGGGAGCGTCACCTTCACCGGGCTGCAGGCGAACCAGACCTACAACTTCGTCGTCTACGCGTACAACGGGCAGGGCTGCACCGCCAGCGCGGTGGTGTCGGCCACGCAGCGGCTCCAGCCGGGCTCCGTGCGGGACGTCGCGATCACCGGCCCGACGCCCAGCTCGGGGAACACCTGGGACTACCAGGCTGCTGTGGACTACCAGAACGGCAGCGGTTCGAGCCCGGTCATCAGCTACCAGCTGCTCAGCGGCGGCTCCGTGGTCGACAGCGGGCAGTTCTCCGGCGTGAGCGGCGCGTTGACGGGAAGCGGCGGCGCGCACTACGGCATGCCCCTCACCCTGAGCATCACGAGCATCTGCGAGACGTACCCGGACGGCTCCCAGCTCTGCACCCAGCAGGGCTTCAGCAAGCCGATGGGCGTCGCGGTCGACAGCGCGATCGGAGGCCAGCGCTACGACCAGCCGACACGGACCTTCACCTGGACGAGCTGGCCCACCGGCTCCGGCTACACCCGCGTCACCTACAGCTGCGAGGCGGGGACCGAGTTCGACATGCCGCCGGCCGGCCAGACGGCCGTCTGCGTCGCACCGCCGGGCGGCGGGCAGCCGACGCTCACGGTGACGGTCTACGCCAACGGCGACACGTACAGCACCGCCTATCCAGCCTCAGGCATGCCATGAGCGACGCCAGGCATACTGAGGACGGCCCGCGCACCGGCGCGGCGCTGCTCACGCAGACCCAGAGAGGCCACAGCATGACGATGACCCCCGAGCAGGCCGGCTGGTTCTCGGGCGTGTTCGACCGCCTCGTGCAGAACATCGACCGCGTGCTCCTCGGCAAGTCGCACGTCATCCGCCTGGCCCTGGTCGCCCTGATGAGCGAGGGCCACCTGCTGCTCGAGGACTTCCCGGGCACCGGCAAGACCTCGCTGGCCCGCGCGATGGCGGAGAGCGTGCGCGGCACGACCAACCGGGTCCAGTTCACCCCCGACCTGCTGCCCGGCGACATCACCGGCGTCAACATCTACGATCAGCGCACCGGCGCCTTCGAGTTCCACCGCGGTCCGGTGTTCGCCAACATCGTGCTGGCGGACGAGATCAACCGCGCCTCGCCCAAGACCCAGTCCGCGCTCCTGGAGGTCATGGAGGAACAGCAGGTCACCGTGGACGGCGTCCGGCACCAGGTCGGCGAGCCGTTCATGGTCATCGCGACGCAGAACCCGATCGAGCAGGCCGGCACCTACCGGCTGCCGGAGGCGCAGCTCGACCGCTTCCTGATGAAGGCGTCGATCGGCTACCCGGACCACGAGGCGACCCTCCGCATCCTGGAGGGCGCCGAGCGGCGGGCGCACGAGATCGTCGTGCCCGAGATCATCTCGGCCGAGACGGTGCTCGAGATGGCCGACCTCGCGCGCGGCGTGCACGTGGACCCGACCATCAACGACTACGTGTCGCGGCTGGTGGACGCCAGCCGCTCGGCCGACGAGATCCGGCTCGGCGTCAGCGTGCGCGGCGCTCTCGCGCTCGTGCGCGCCAGCAAGACGCTCGCGGCGGCGTCCGGCCGCTACTACGTGACCCCCGACGACGTGAAGGCCCTGGCCGAGCCGGTGCTGGCGCACCGCCTGGTGCTCGACCCCGAGGCGGAGTTCGAGGGCGTCACGGCCTCCAGCGTCGTCGGCCAGCTGCTCATCGAGGTGCCGCCGCCCAGCGATCGGGCCGCCGTGTGACCAGCACCGTCAGCCGCACCCAGGTCGAGCTCACCAACGCGCGGGCCCGGATCGTCGGCGAGCGCGACGGCGTCCTCGCCGACGCGATCGTGTGGACGGTCCGGACCAGCTCCGTCGCCGGCCGTGCCATCGCGACGGCCGCGCGCGCTCTGAGCGCGGTGATCACGCCGCTCGGCTGGTCGATGGCGGCGGTGACGGTGCTCGCGCTCGTGGCCGGCTACGCGCTCGGCTGGACGGAGGCCGTCGTGGTGGGCTGGATGGCGGTGGCGCTGCTGCTGATCGCCTCGCTCTACCTGGTGGGCCGGATCGCGTACGACGTCGGCCTGACCCTGCCGACGAACCGGGTGGTGGTGGGCGACCGCGCACCGGGGGAGGTCACCATCCGCAACCCCGTCCGGCGGCGGCTGCCCGGCGTGCGGGTGGAGGTGCCGGTCGGCGCGGGGCTCGCGGAGTTCGCGGCGCCCGCGCTGGCGAGCGGCGAGGAGCACTCGGACGTCTTCGTGGTGCCGACCAGCCGGCGCGGCATCGTGCCCATCGGCCCGGTCCGCACCGTGCGCGCCGACCCGGTCGGGCTGCTGCGCCGGGAGATGGTGTGGGCCGACTCGCTCGACCTGTTCGTGCATCCGCGCACCATCGCCATCCCGAGCATGAGCACGGGCTTCGTGCGCGACCTCGAAGGCGCGCCCACCCGTGACCTGACCCAGAGTGACGTGGCCTTCCACGCGCTGCGCGAGTACATGCCCGGCGACGAGCGGCGCAACATCCACTGGAAGAGCACCGCGAAGACCGGCAGCTACATGGTGCGGCAGTTCGAGGAGACCCGGCGCAGCCACCTCCTGGTGGCACTGAGCCTGTCGGAGGCGGACTACGCGACGGAGGAGGAGTTCGAGCTGGCCGTCAGCGCGACCGGTTCGCTCGGCGTGCGCGCGATGCTCGACTCCCGGACGGTGTCAGTGGTGGCGAGCGCCGAGACGCCGGACTTCGCCAAGCGCGTGCTGTTCAGCGCCCGCCGGCTGAGCACCGTCGGCCGGGGGCGCCTGCTCGACGACCTGGCAGGGGTGGAGACCGCGGAGTCCGCGCTGCGGCTTCCCGAGCTCGCCCAGGTCGCCAGCGAGGACGCGGCGGGCATCTCCATCGCGTTCCTGCTCTGCGGCTCGACGGTGACCGCCACGCAGCTCCGCGCGGCGGCCGCGCACTTCCCGCTCGGGGTCGACGTGGTCGCGATCGTCTGCGACGGCGGCGCGCTGCCGACGCTGCGGCGCGTGGCCGACCTCAGCGTGCTGACCATCGGCTACCTGGAGGACCTCCAGCGCAGCCTGGCGAAACGGCTCGCCACATGATCGGCCGGCTGCCCTGGCGCTCGGCCGCCGTCGACATCGCGTTCGCGCTGGCGGCGGTGGCGCTCGCGGCGTGGTCGTTCTGGCCGGTGTACCAGTCCGGCGCGTTCGTCACGATGCTGGTGGCGACGCTGGTCCTCGGCGGCGCCGTCGGCGTCCTGGGTGCGACGTTCCGCTGGCCGAGCATCGTGGTGGCCGGCGTCGTGCTCCTCGTCTACCTCGGCACCGGCGTGCAGCTCGCCGTGCCGGGCCAGGCCACGGCGAGCGGACTGCTGCCGACCGGGCCGGGGTTCCTCGACCTCGTCCAGGGCACCTGGCTCTCGTGGAAGCAGCTGGTCACCATCTCGGTGCCGGTCGGGTCGTACGAGGCCCTCCTGGTCCCCGCGTTCCTGCTGGTGCTGCTCGCCGCCGCGATCACCACGAGCGTCGCGCTCCGGTCGACGGTGCCGGAGCTCGCCGGCATCCCGCCGGTGGTCGTGCTCGTCGCCGGGATCGCCTTCGGATCGTCGCTGGCCCCCGTGCCGCTCTGGCTGGTGATCGCGCTGTTCGCGCTGCTGCTGGTGTGGAACATCCGGCTGCGGCTGCGGCGGAGGACGGCCGCGGTGCGCACGCTGCGCGCGCAGAGCGGACTCACCGTCGAGACCCGGCGCGAGCGCGGCTCGACCGCCGTGCTGACGGCGACCGGGGCCGCGGTCATGCTCGCGGGAGCCGCGGCGGTCGGAATCGGCGCGACGGTCCTCGTGCCGCCGGCCAACGACCGCCAGGTGGTGCGCACGGCCGTCGAGCAGCCGTTCGACCCCCGGGCGTACCCGAGCCCGCTGACGGGGTTCCGGTCGTACTTCGAGCCGTCGGCGGCCACCGAGCCGATGCTGAGCGTGGCCGGGCTGCCGGCCGACGGGCGCATCCGGATCGCCACGCTCGACACCTACGACGGCGTCGTGTACTCCGTCGGCAGCGACGCGGTCTCCAGCGCCTCCGGATCGTTCGTGCGGCTGCCGTACCGGCTCGACCAGAGCGGAACCAAGGGCGCATCGACCGAGCTGACCGTGACCGTGCGCGGCTACCGGGGCCCGTGGGTGCCCGGCTCCGGCCAGCTCGAGCAGCTCCAGTTCTTCGGCCCGCACGCCGCGAACCTGTCCGGGGCGTACTTCTACAACGACGTGACGGGGACCGGGGCCGTGATGGCGTCCCTGCACGACGGCGACACGTACGTGGCCGACTCGGTCACACCTCCCAAGCTCTCGGCGGCGCAGCTGACGAAGGTGCAGCCGGGGTCCGACTCGGTGCCGCGGCCGACGGTCATCCCGGACGAACTCCAGTCGACACTGCAGAAGTACACGGCAGGAGTCTCCGGCGCCGGCGCGAAGCTCGCCGCCGCGCTGAAGGGACTCCAGACCGACGGCTACCTCTCCCACGGCGTCGGCAAGAACGAGCCGGCGAGCCGCTCCGGGCACGGCGCCGACCGGATCACAGAGCTCCTGACGGACGTCCCGATGCTCGGCGACCAGGAGCAGTACGCCGTGACGGCGGCCCTGATGGCTCGGCAGCTGGGCTTCCCTGCCCGGGTCGTGATGGGGTTCGTGGCCCCGGCCGACTCGCGCGGCCCGGTCACGCTGCTCGGCTCCGACGCGTCGGCGTGGATCGAGGTCCAGACCACGACCGGCTGGGTCACCGTGGACCCGACGCCGCCCGTCCGTCCCGTGCCGCCGAAGCAGCCGCAGCAGCCGACGGAGATCTCCCGCCCGCAGACGAACGTGCAGCCGCCGATCGATGACACGCCTCAGCAGAACGAGGAGCCGCCGAACGCGCAGGTCGAGAACACCAACCCGCACGCGCCCGACCCGGTCCTGGAGACCCTGCTGGCGATCCTCGCCGTGATCGGCTGGAGCCTGCTCGTCGTGGCGGTGTTCGCGGCGCCGTTCCTCGCGGTGATCGCGGCCAAGTGGCGCAGGCGGTCGTTGCGGAGGTCGGCGGCGACCGCGGCCGACCGGATCGTCGGCGGCTGGCGCGAGTTCGCCGACGCGGCCGTGGACCACGGCTACGATCCGCCGCCGGCGGCGACGCGGCTGGAGTTCGCGACCACGATCGGCGGCACCCGCGCCGCGGCGCTCGCCCAGGTCGCCGACCGCGCGGTCTTCAGCCCGCTCGCGCCCTCCCGCGAGGAGGCGGACACGGTGTGGAAGGCCGTCGACGACCTCCGTGGCCAGCTCGATCGGCGCGACACGCGCTGGAAGCGGTGGCTGGCTGCGGTCTCGCTGCGCTCGCTCGGATACCGTGGGAGGACAGGAAAGGGGACGAGCAGGCGATGAGATGCCGGGTGTGCGGAGCGGAGCTCCACGAGGGGACGCTGTTCTGCGGCAACTGCGGAAGCTCGGTGACCGCCTCGCGCGTGCGGCCTCCCGAGATCGCGGACTCGCGCCCCTCCGACACCTCGATCGTCGCGCCGCTCGCGAAACCGGGCCCGGGCCGCTCGAAGCCTGCGGTCGCCGGCCGGTTCCCCGGCGAGGTGGAGCTCGACGAGGACGGACTGCCGCCTACCGAGGCGATCGACGTCGTGCCGCTCGACACTGCGCCTCCCGCGCCTCCCGTGGTCCGCGTCCGCGTCTACCGGCTGAGCTTCTCGACGGGGGAGTCCGTGGAGGTGCGCGGCAGCGGACTCGTGGGCCGGCGCCCGATCACGCAGCCGGGTGAGCACGTGGACCAGCTCGTCGCGATCTCCGACCCGGCCAGGAGCGTCTCCAAGACCCACCTCGAGTTCGGGCTCGAGGGCGACGACCTGTGGATCTGCGACCGCTACTCCGGCAACGGCACGGTCGCCCGACCGCTCGGCGGCGTCGCGCGCCAGTGCGAGGCCGGCCGCCGCTACCGCGTGGAGCGCGGCACGCGGGTCGACATCGGCGACCAGTGGTTCGACGTCAGCTGAGCTTCGATGTGAGTCGAGCTCCGACGTGAGCTGAGCGGGCGATCCGCCCAGCCCGCGTCGGTCGTCTCAGACCAGCGCTTCGGCGAGCGGCGCGTCCACGATCCCGTGCGCCTCGGCGACGCCCGCGTTGGTCACGTGGCCGTCGTGCACGTTGAGGCCGAGCGCGAGCGACGCGTCGGTGCGCAGAGCGGCCTGCCAGCCGTTGTTGGCGATCGCGCGCGCGTACGGCAGCGTGGCGTTGGTGAGCGCGTAGGTGGAGGTGTGCGGCACCGCACCCGGCATGTTCGCCACGCAGTAGAACAGCGACTGGTGCACCGTGAAGGTGGGGTCGGCGTGCGTGGTGGGGTGCGAGTCGGCGAAGCAGCCGCCCTGGTCGACGGCGATGTCGACGAGCACGCTGCCCGGCTTCATCCGGGAGACCAGCTCGTTGCTGACGAGCTTGGGCGCCTTGGCGCCGGGGACGAGCACCGAGCCGATCACGAGGTCGGAGGCCACGACGGCCTTGTCGATCTCGAAGCTGTTCGAGGCGATCGTCTTGATGCGGCCGGCGTACAGCGCGTCGAGCTCGCGGAGGCGGGCGATGTTCGTGTCCAGCACGGTCACCTCCGCGCCGAGGCCGACCGCGACCGAGGTAGCGTTCGTGCCGGCGACGCCGCCGCCGAGGACCGTGACGACAGCCGGGTGGGTGCCGGGGACGCCCGGGATCAGGAGGCCGGGGCCGCCGTTCGGCTTCAGCATGGTGTTGGCGCCGACGATCGGCGCCAGCCGGCCGGCGACCTCGCTCATCGGGGCGAGCAGGGGGAGCGCCCGATTGGGCAGCTGGACCGTCTCGTACGCGATCGCGGTGACGCGTGCGTCGAGGAGCGCGCGGGTGAGCGCCTCGTCCGCTGCGAGGTGCAGGTAGGTGAACAGCACCAGGCCTTCGCGGAAGTGGCCGTACTCGGAGGCGATCGGCTCCTTCACCTTGAGGATGAGCTCGCCCGCCGCCCAGGTCGACGCCGCGTCGGGGAGGATCGTCGCTCCCGCGCCGGCGTACAGCTCGTCGGGGATGGACGAGCCGATGCCCGCTCCGGTCTCGACGTACACCTCGTGGCCGGCTCCGACCAGGTCGTGCACGCCTGCGGGCGTAATCGCCACGCGGAATTCGTTGTTCTTGATCTCGCGGGGGATCGCGACCTTCATGGGGCTCCTCAGCTCCTCACACTTCGACGTGATGGTTCGCCTTCACCTTAGCTGCCTTCACGGAGGATTTCGATAGCGATTCGGGAACCATCGTGCTGATTCCGTAAATTCGCGATTGAACCAGGGCCGATTTCGTCAGTTCGTCTCGCTGCGCATTCGCGCGCCGCGCGCTGTGTGCGGTTTCCCCCGTCATTCGGACGTTTCGGCACGGATTTCGTGACGATCATGTTTCGGAATGGACGATTCGCCCTTTTTGGGGTGCGAATCGCGCCGGTCCTATGTCAGTATCGACCCACCACGAAGCACATCGATGTGCTTCGGCGGATCGCCCCCAGGCGCTACCAGATAGATCCAAGGAGCCCGAAGTGAAGAACAGGCCACTCCCGAACGACCCGATGATCCGCCAGCTGGTGCAGTCGGCACGCGCATCCCAGCTCACCCGTCGTGGCCTGCTGGCCGGCGCGACCGCCGGAGCCGCAGCTTTCGCCCTGGCCGCGTGCTCGACCGGAGGAGCCTCCGGCAAGCCCACCCCGGCGAAGGACCAGTCGTCCAGCGACAAGACGCTCACCTGGGCCAATTGGCAGGCGTACCTCGACCAGGACGACAACGGCAAGTACCCGACGCTCGAGGCGTTCCAGAAGCAGTCCGGCATCAAGGTCAAGTACGACGTCGCCGTCGACGACAACAACACGTACTACGCCAAGGTCAAGGACCAGCTCGCGCTCGGCAAGGACATCGGCGCCGACACCGTCTGCCTCACCGACTGGATGATCGCCCGCTGGATCCGGCTCGGCTACGTGCAGAGCTTCGACGAGTCGGCCATCCCGAACAAGAAGAACCTCACATCCAACCTGGTGGACGTCGACTTCGACCCGGGCCGCAAGAAGTCGCTGCCCTGGCAGAGCGGGTTCGCGGGCATCTGCTGGAACAAGGAGAAGCTCCCGAACGGCCTGAAGTCGGTCGAAGACCTGTGGAAGCCGGAGCTCAAGGGCAAGGTCGGCGTGCTCAGCGAGATGCGCGACACCATGGGGCTGCTCCTGCTGCAGCAGGGCGTCGACATCTCGAAGGACTTCAGCGACGACGACTTCAACAAAGCCATCGACACGCTGACCAAGGAGGTCAACGACGGCCAGATCCGCAACATCAAGGGCAACTCGTACCTGAACGACCTGAAGTCGGGCGACACGCTCGCGGCGATCTGCTGGTCGGGCGACATCACCCAGCTCAACGCCGAGGCCGGCGACAACTGGGAGTTCGCCATCCCGGAGGCCGGCGGCACGCTGTGGAGTGACAACTTCGTCATCCCGATCGGGTCGCCGCGCAAGGCGAACGCCGAGAAGCTGATCGACTACTACTACCAGCCGGAGGTCGCCGCCGAGGTCGCCGCGTGGGTCAACTACATCACGCCGGTGCAGGGCGCGAAGGAGGCCGCGGTGAAGATCGACCCCGAGCTGGCCGACAACCAGCTCATCTTCCCCAATGAGGAGACGCTGTCGAAGGTGAAGATCTTCCGCAGCCTCACGCCCGCCGAAGAGCAGAAGTACCAGACGGCGTTCCAGAAAGTGATCCTGGGGGCCTGATGCCGAAGGGAGTCTTCGCCGAGTCCGGCGCCGACCTGCAGCTGGTCGGCATCAAGAAGCGGTTCCCCGGGTTCACCGCCATCGAGAGCCTCGACCTGACGATCCCCGCCGGGTCGTTCTTCGCCCTGCTCGGCCCCAGCGGCTGCGGCAAGACGACGACCCTGCGGCTGGTCGCGGGCCTGGAGGAGCCGACCGAGGGCCGCATCCTGATCGGCGGGAAGGACGTGACCAGCACCAAGCCCTACCAGCGGCCGGTCAACACCGTCTTCCAGAGCTACGCGCTCTTCCCGCACATGACGATCCTGGAGAACGTGGCCTTCGGCCTCCGCCGCCGCCGCATCGGGGACCCGGTCGCCAAGGCGCACGAGGCCCTGCGGCTGGTGGAGCTGGACCACCTCGCGGCGCGGCGCCCGGCGCAGCTCTCCGGCGGCCAGCAGCAGCGCGTCGCGCTGGCGCGCGCGGTCGTCAACCGGCCGGCGCTCCTGCTCTTGGACGAGCCGCTCGGCGCGCTCGACCTCAAGCTCCGCCGCCAGATGCAGCTCGAGCTGAAGTCGATCCAGACCGAGGTGGGGCTGACCTTCGTGCACGTCACGCACGACCAGGAGGAGGCCATGACCATGGCCGACACCGTCGCGGTGATGAACAAGGGCCGGATCGAGCAGATGGGCGCCCCCGCTGTGCTCTACGAGCTGCCGTCGACGGTCTTCGTGGCGAACTTCCTCGGCCAGTCGAACCTGTTCGCCGGCCCCGTGGTCGACAGCGCGGGCGACACGATCGGCGTGGAGGTCGCGGGCCACCGCGTCCAGGTGCCGCGGTCGCGCGCCCAGCGCAGCTCGGGGACGGTCACGGTGGGCGTCCGCCCGGAGAAGCTGACGCTCCACACGGGGGAGGGGACCATCCCCGGCGGCGCCAACCGGCTCGGCCCCGGCCGGGTCATCGACGTCTCGTTCAGCGGCGTGAGCACGCAGTACCTGGTGGACGTCCCCGGCATCGGCTCGGTGGTCGTGTTCGCGCAGAACCTCGCCAGCGGCCCTGCCGCGGGCTTCGGCGACCAGGTCTGGGTCTCGTGGGACGCCGCCCACACCTTCGTGCTGGCGGACGAGCCGCCGGCCGACGGGAAGTTCGCCGACGACACCGACACGCAGGCGGTGGCGGCGCAGGCGAAGGAGCGGCTGCTCTCCGAGCTGGAGGAGGCGTAGATGGCGATCGCCGCCTTCACCGGCCCTCCCGCCACCCAGGACCAGGAGCCCGCGGCACGGCGCAAGTCGGGGATCGCGCTGGTCCTGCTGCTGCCCGGCGTGCTGTACCTGGTGCTGTTCTTCCTCACCCCGCTCGTCTCGCTGATCATCACCTCCTTCCAGGCGCCCGCGCCGGAGGGCGACATCGGCGAGTACGTCGCGGCGTTCCAGTGGCAGAACTACACCGACGCGATCTCGGAGTACTGGCCGCAGATCCTGCGCTCGTTCGGCTACGCGCTGATCGCCACCGCAGCGGCGCTCGTGATCAGCTACCCGCTGGCCTACTTCATCGGCGTGAAGATGCGCGCGAAGCCGGTGCTGCAGAACCTGCTGATGACGCTGGTCATCGCGCCGTTCTTCATCAGCTTCCTGCTGCGGACGCTCGCCTGGAAGTCCATCCTGAGCGACGACGGCTGGGTCGCGAGCTCGCTCAAGGCGCTCAGCATCCTCCCGCCGGACGCCCACATCACCGGGACGCCCTTCTCGGTCATCTTCGGTCTGACGTACAACTTCATCCCGTTCATGACGCTGCCGTTGTACTCGACGCTGGAGCGGCTGGACACCCGCCTGCTGGAGGCCGGCAGGGACCTCTACGCCAGCAACTGGATGACGTTCCGCAAGATCACGATCCCGCTGTCGATGCCCGGCATCGTCTCCGGGACGCTCTTGACGTTCATCCCGGCCGCGGGCGACTACATCAACGCGTCGCAGGACTTCCTCGGCGCCGCCGACACCTCGATGATGGGCAACGTCATCGAGAGCAACTTCCTGGTGCTGCAGAACTATCCGGCGGCGGCGGCGATGTCCGTCATCCTGATGGCGGTCATCCTGGTGATTGTCGGCTTCTATGTGCGGCGGAGCGGGACGGAGGATCTGCTGTGACGACGACGACGAACACGACGACGCCATCACGCGGCACGGCGCCGACGACGGGGCGGACCCGCTCGGGGTGGCGGTTCCAGGGGCTCGGGCTCGGCGTCTACGCCTTCCTGGCGCTGGCGTTCCTGCTCATCCCGATCGTCTACACGTTCGTGTTCTCGTTCAACGACGCGATCAAGAACAACATCGCCTGGCGCGGCTTCACCCTCCGCAACTGGACGAACGTCTGCGACGCGGCCGGGATCTGCGACGCGTTCGCGGCGTCGATCATCATCGGCATCATCTCGACGGTGATCGCCACGGTGCTCGGCACCATGATCGCGATCGCGCTGATGCGTTACCGGTTCCGGTTCCGCTCGCAGACCAGCCTGCTGCTGTTCCTGCCGATGGCGAGCCCGGAGGTCGTGCTCGGCGCCGGGCTCGCGGCGCAGTTCCTGAGCCTCAGCGTGAACAAGGGCTTCGGGACGATCATCATCGCCCACGTGATGTTCTGCATCAGCTTCGTGGTGGTGACGGTGAAGGCGCGCGTCGCGTCGCTGGACCCGGCGCTGGAGGAGGCGGGGCGTGACCTGTACGGCTCGCCGAACGCGGTGTTCTGGCGGATCACCTTCCCGCTGCTGCTGCCGGGCATCCTGTCGGCCGCGCTGCTGTCGTTCTCGCTGAGCTTCGACGACTTCATCATCACGAACTTCAACGCCGGCGCGGTGACGACGTTCCCGATGTACGTCTACATCGCGGCGTCGCGCGGCATCCCGGCCCAGGCCAACGTGATCGCCTCGGCGGTGTTCATCCTGACCATCCTGGTCGTGCTGATCTCGCAGCTCACCGCCGCCGCCCGAGCCAAGCGCCTGGCGCGCACCCAGTAACCCACCCCACCTCCGCGAGGGGTACGTTGTTGTCACTTTTCGAGCCCGAAAGTGACGACAACGTGCCCCTCGGCGGGGTTTTAGCGGGTGTAGGAGGCGCGGATCGCGCCGACGGGAACGCCGTTGCCGAGGACCGCGAGGTCGAGCTTCGCGGCGACGGCGTCCACCGCGGCGCGCTCGACGCCGCCGGCGTCGGCCAACAGCGACAGCGCGACGATGCTCGCCGCACGGAGGCTGCCGTCCAGCACCTTGAGGCTCACGGTCGTGCCGTTCGGCGCGGCCATCACCATGACGCCCTCGGCGCCGAGCTTGGCGAAGACCCCGAGCTCGTCGATCACGACGGTGTTGGCGCGGCCCGGGCCGTCGATGGCCCAGCCGTTGGCCAGGACGGCCGTGCGCAGCACGGCAGCGTTGCGGTAGAGCGCGAAGGGCGAGCCCTCGGACGCCGTGCCGATCCGCTGGATGCCGCGGGCGAGCGCCAGCAGCGACATCGCGTGCACGGGCGCGCCGCAGCCGTCGACACCGGTCGCGACGACCTTCTCGCCGGTCAGGCGCTCCGTCGTGTCGCGGATGTGCTGCTGCAGCGGATGCTGCTGGCTGAGGTAGCTCTCCAGCGGCCAGTGGTTGATGCGGCAGGCCAGCAGCATCGCGGCGTGCTTGCCGGAGCAGTTCATGTACACCGGGCTGCGCTGGGCGCCGTCGCGGATGGCGCTCTCGCGCGCCGTGCCGTCCAGCGGCCAGTCGGCCGGGCAGTGCAGGGCGTCCTCGGTGAGCTGGGCCTGCGCCAGCAGCCCGCGGACGACCGAGACGTGGGCCGGCGTGCCCGCGTGGCTCGCGGTCGCGAGTACGGCTCCCGCGCCCTCCAGCGCCACGCCCGCGCCCATGACCGCGACGGCCTGGAACGGCTTGAGCGACGACCGCGGGAACACCGGCTTCTCGGGAGCGCCGAGCGAGAGCACGACGTCGCCGTCGGGGCCGAGGACCACGGCCGAGCCCGCGTGCCGGGACTCGACGAAGCCGCTGCGCTCGACGACGGCGAGCTCCACCGCCTCGTCGGTCCCGAAGACCGCGGCGGACGACTGCGGCGTCACAGCGCGGCGAAGGCGTCGTCGAGGACGGAGACGGCGTCCGCGATGAGCGCGTCGCTCACGGCCAGACTCGGCAGGAAGCGCAGGACGTTGCCCCAGGTGCCGGCGTTCAGGAAGAGGATGCCGCGCTGCGCCGCGTAGGCGATGATCGCGTTCACGGCCTCCGGGTTCGGGACCTTGGTGGTCTCGCCGGTGCCGGGCTGGACCAGCTCGATCGCGACCATCGCGCCGATGCCGCGCACCTCGCCGATGATGTCGTACTTCCGCTGCAGCTCTTCGAGCGCGGGCTTCAGCGACTTCTCGATGCGCGCGCCGTGGCCGAGGAGGCCGCCCTTGTCGATCTGCTCGAAGACCGCGATCGCGGCGGCGGCGGCGACCGGGTTGCCGCCGAACGTGCCGCCGAGGCCGCCGGGCTGCGCGGAGTCCATGATCTCGGACCTGCCCGTGACGGCGGCGAGCGGGAGGCCGCCTGCGATGCCCTTGGCGCTCAGCACCAGGTCGGGGACCAGCCCGAAGTGCTCGCTGGCGAAGTACGCCCCGGTGCGCGCCATGCCGCTCTGGATCTCGTCCGCGATGAAGACGACGCCGTTGGCCGTGCACCACTCCTGCAGCGCCGTGAGGTAGCCCTCGGCGGGGACGACGAAACCGCCCTCGCCCTGGATCGGCTCGACGACGAGGCAGGCCAGGTCGGACGCGCCGATGACCTTCTCGAGGTACGCGATGGTGCGGGCCGCCGCCTCGGCCCCGGTGAGGCCGTCGCGGTACGGGTAGGAGTTGGGCGCGTGGTAGATGTCGCCCGCGAACGGCCCGAAGCCGGTCGCGTAGGGCATGGCCTTGTAGTTCATGGCCATCGTGAGGTTGGTGCGGCCGTGGTACGCGTGGTCGAGCACGGCGACGGCACGGCGGCCGGTGTGCTTGCGGGCGATCTTCACGCCGTTCTCCACGGCCTCCGCACCGGAGTTGACCAGCACGGTCTTCTTGGCGTGGTCGCCGGGCGTGTGCTCGGCGAGCAGCTCGGCGACGCGCACGTACTCCTCGTACGGGGTGATGGTGAAGAGCGTGTGGATGACGTCCTGCAGCTGGTTCGCCGCGGCCGCGACGACCGCGGTCTCGGTGTGGCCGACCGTGGTCACGCCGATGCCGGCGCCGAAGTCCACGAACTGGTTGCCGTCCACGTCGACGAGGATGGCGCCGTTCGCGCGGGCGATGTAGACCGGGAGCGCCGAGGAGACGCCGGTCGGCACGACGGCGAGGCGGCGCTGGTGGAGCTCCTGAGACTTCGGGCCGGGGACGGCGGTGACGATGCGGCGTTCTTGCTCCACGGTGAACGTGGGCGTGCTCAGGGTGTCAGTCATGATGCAGGCCAGTTTAGCCGGGGTGCGAGAATCGGAGCATGAAGCTCGAGCACCGCTATGAGATCGACCTGCAGTGGACAGGCAACCGGGGGGAGGGGACCAGCGGGTACAAGTCCTACGGTCGCGACCACACGGTGAGCACCGAGGGCAAGCATCCGATCGAGGGTTCGGCCGACCGCACCTTCTTCGGCGACACGGACCGCTGGAACCCCGAGGAGCTGCTGCTCGCCGCGCTCAGCCAGTGCCACATGCTCAGCTACCTCGCGGAGGCCGCGCGCGCCGGCGTCGTCGTCGTGGGCTACACCGACGCGGCCAGCGGCGTGATGGAGCAGACCAACGACGGCGGCGGCCGTTTCACCAGTGCGACGCTCCGGCCGAAGGTCACGATCGCGGATCCCGCGCAGGCCGAGCTCGCGGCGTCCCTGCACGCTCCGGCGTCGGTCAAGTGCTTCATCGCGTCGAGCGTGAACTTCCCGGTCGGGCACGAGCCGGAGACCCTGACGCTGGCCTGACGGCGGCCGTCCGTCGGCTCGCCCTCCGTCAGACGGCGCGGCCGCGCAGCCGGCCGGTGTCGTTCGCAGGGCGCGCCGATGCGGCGCTCTGCTGCGGTTCGGGCGCGGCCCAGCGGTGGATCGCGGCGACCCAGCGTTCGTCGCGGGTGAGTGGCGCGGGCTGTTCGATGCCGGAGTCGCGCTGCGCCCGGCGAAGCGCGTCCTCCTCTGCGCGGCGCACGAGCGCGTCCTGCGAGATGGACCAGAAGACCAGCGGATGCATGATAACCACCTATCAGCTTTGACTGGTTATAGATTACCGTAACCTGCTATTGAGTTACAATGGTTATATGCGTACGAATGAGCCCGAGTTGGGCGCCGACTTCCTGGTCGCGTTCCTCAACACGCTGGACGTGGAGGAGCGCACCGACGCGCTCGACGACGCGGCCGGGTTCGCCGTCTGGGCGCACGATCACGGGGTCGAGCCGGGGGACCCGGAGGAGACCCGCAGCGTGCGTGACGCCCTCCGCCGCGTGATCGACGGCGAGGAGGCCGACCTCCCCGCCGTCTCCCTGACCACCGCGTGCGGGGAGCGCTCGGTGGAGCTGAGCGCGCGCACGGCGGGGGAGGCCGCGGTCGCGAGCTCTGTGGTGCTGAGCATCCAGGGCAAGCTCGGCCGGGTCAAGCTGTGCGGCGGGGACGACTGCCGGTGGGCGTTCTACGACAGCTCCCGCAACGGCTCCCGCCAGTGGTGCTCCATGGAGGTCTGCGGCAACCGGCAGAAGGCGCGGACGTTCCGCGCCCGCCGCGAGGAGCACGAGGCTGGGGCCTAGAGCCGTTCGGGCCGCAGCGCGCGCTTGACCCGCTCGACGGTGTTCGCGGGCGGCGACTCGTTGTAGCTGCCGGCGAGCTCCTGGCCGGTGAGGCCGTGGATCGCTGCCATGATCTCGTCGGTCGCCTGGCGCCGCGCGCGCCCGGACTCGGCCGGGCCGTAATGGGCGACGTCGATCGGCTCGCCGAAGGCGATGGTGATCCGCCGGATGCGCGGGAACTTCGCGCCGACCGGCTGGACCTCGTTCGTGCCGATGAGACCCACCGGCACGACCTTGGCGCCCGTGGTCAGCGCCAGCCAGCCGATGCCGGTGCGGCCCTTGTAGAGCCGGCCGTCCAGCGAACGGGTGCCCTCGGGATAGATCGCGAACGCGGCGCCCGTGTCGATGATCCTGCGCGACTGCTCCAGGGCCTCCTGAGCGGCCTGGCCGGCACCGCGCTTGACGCCGACCGCGCCGATCGCCGTGAAGAACGACCGCGACAGCGCGCCCTTCGCACCGGTCCCCTCGAAGTAGTGCGATTTCGCCAGGAACTGCACCCGGCGCGGGGAGATCATCGGGATGACGAGCGAGTCGATGAACGACAGGTGGTTGCTGGCCAGGATGAGCTTGCCGTGCCGCGGCACGTTCCGGGTGCCGATGACGTGCGGCCGGAAGATGAGCCGCAGCAGCGGGGCGACGATCCGTCGGCCCACGAAGTAGAGCAGGCCAGGGCGCGGAAGGACGTCGTCCTGCGCCTCAGGCCCGTCGTCGGGTGCTGTCAGACTCACAGGACGAGGCTAGTCGCGGTCGTATGCCACGACCGGCATGCGTCGGTCAACTCTGGAACGGCCGCAGCGGCGCGCAGCCCCAGCCGCCGGTGTAGATCAGGCAGGGGAGCTGGAGTCCGGGGTAGCGGACCGAGTGCGGGTCGCCGAACCAGCGGTTGTAGATCCGCGAGAAGTTGAGGTTGCCGAACGCCGAGCAGGCGTCGCCCGGGCCGGTCGGCTGGGCGACGGTCTTCGCGTCCGGTTGGTACGGCGTGTAGTTGTAGAGGTTCGCCGTCGCCTGGTTCACCACAGTGACCTTGCTCGATCCGCACGAGGCGTCCGGGTGGTACTGGATGCGGTTCGCGCCGATCCGGTAGCGCCAGTCCTGCGGGTGCGCGGTGTACTCGCGGAACTGCCATGCGGCGCGGTAGACCTGGTTGAAGAAGCCGAAGTAGCGCGTGTCGCAGCCTGCGGTGTCCGGGCAGGCGTAGCCGGTCGCCTTCTGGTAGCCGCTCGCGCTCGGCGTGGTGAGCAGCGATTGCTCCTTCTGCAGCAGCACGAGGAGGACGCGCGGGCTGATCGTGCACGCCTGTGCGACGCGCACGATGATGCTGCTGGCCCGTTGGTTCTTCCGGGCCGGGATGGCCGCGCAGCGTTCGGCCGAGGCCGGGGTCCGCGGCACGTCCATGCGGAAGTCCGCGAGGCACGGCGAGGCGTCCTTCGGCCTGCACGAGCGCTCGTCGAGGAAGTGCTGCACCTGGTCGGCCGTCATCGCGTACGGGTTGTAGAAGCTGTCGTCGCTGATGATGTCGCCCGGGTCGAACCGCGGCTGTTCCGCCGCGCGGACGGGCGCGGCCGCTGAGCCAGCCGCGCGGGCGGCATCCGCGGCCCCCGCGTCCAGCGCCGGGAGCGCGGCGAGCACCGCCGCGGTCACGAGGACCGCGGCGGCGAGCCGTCGGCGGGGGAGTCGCATCGCGATCGGGCCGCGCTGGTCAGCCGAGCCGGCCGAGCGCCTCTTCGATGACCGTGGCGGCGTCGTCGATGAGCTCCTCGCTGATCACGACGGAGGGGAGCAGGCGCAGCACGCTGTCCCAGCTGCCGGCGTCGAGCGGGATGACGCCGTTGGCGGTCGCGTGCGCGAGCACGGCCTTCAGGGCCTCCGGGTTGGGCTTCTTCGTGCCGGGCACGACGAGCTCGACGCCGAACATCGCCCCGATGCCGCGCACCTCGCCGACGACCGGGAAGCGCTCCGCCCAGTCTCCGATGCGCGCCCAGAGCGCCTTCTCGACCCGCTTCGCCTCCGCCAGCAGGTCCTCCCGCTCGAACGCCTCGAAGACCGCGAGCGCGGCGGCGGTGGACACCGGGTTGCCGCCGAACGTGCCGCCGATGCCGCCGGGCTGGACCGCGTCCATGATCTCGGCGCGGCCGGTCACCGCCGCGAGCGGGAACCCGCCCGCGATGCCCTTGGCCGTGGTGATGAGGTCCGGCACGACGCCGTGGTGCTCGATCGAGTACCAGGTGCCGGTGCGGCCGACACCGGCCTGGATCTCGTCCGCGACGAACACGATGCCGTTCTCGGTGCAGTACTCCGACAGCCGCTTGAAGTAGCCCGGCGCGGGGATGATGATGCCGCCGTCGCCCTGCACGGGCTCGACGAACAGCGCGGCGAGCTCGGTCGCGCCGATGTGCGTCTCGATGTAGTCGATCGTGCGCTCGGCGGCCTCCTCGCCCGTCATCCCCTCGGGGTCGCGGAACGGATAGTTGATCGGGAGGCTGTAGATCTCGCCGGGGAACGGGCCCATGCCCGCGCGCTCCGGCCAGGGGCGGTAGGTCATCGCCATGGTCAGGTTGGTGCGGCCGTGGAAGGCATGGTCGAGGGTCGCGATCGCGCGGCGGCCCGTGTACTTGCGGGCGATCTTGACCGCGTTCTCGACGGCCTCCGCGCCCGAATTGACCAGGATGCTGTGCTTCTCGAAGTCGCCGGGCGTGATCTCGGCCAGCTTCTCGGCGACGCGCACGTAGTTCTCATACGGGGTCACGGTGAAGAGCGTGTGGGTGAGCTTCGCGGCCTGCTCGGCCGCCGCCGCGGCGACGGCCGGGTGGGCGTGGCCGATGGTGGTCACGCCGATGCCGCAGCCGAGGTCGATCAGGCGGTTGCCGTCGACGTCCACCAGGATCGCGCCGGAGCCGGACTCCATGTAGATGTTCGCGAGCGTCCCGGCGCCACGGCTGACCGACGCGACGCGGCGCTGCTGCAGCTCCACGGAGCGCGGGCCGGGCAGCTCGGTGACGACGTGGCGGGACTGGGGGACGGAGAAGTCGCGGGTCATGTCATCCATCGTATGGGCCTGTTCCGGTGTTCGTTCAGCGGGGACCTAGGTGGATGGGGCAGACTGGCTCATCGTGCGCAGATCCCTTTCCGTCCTCACCGCAGCCCTCGTCGTCGCCGGCCTCGCCGCCTGCAGCTCCTCCTCGCCCGCTCCTTCGGCCTCCAGCACGGCCGCCGCGGCGACCTGCCAGAACGTGAAGTCGGGCTCGTCGTCCGACTCCATCAAGGTCTCCGGCGGCTTCCTGAAGACCCCGGAGGTGACCGTCCCGGCTCCGCTGAAGACCAGCGACGTCGAGCGCACCGTGGTCATCAAGGGCAAGGGCAAGGAGGTCAAGGCGGGCGCCAGCATCGACATCGCCCTCGCCGCCTACAACGGCACCACCGGCAAGAGCCTCACCGACCCGGCCGGCTTCGACGGTCAGGCCACGCAGTCCATCACGGTCGACGACAAGACGTTCGTGCCAGGGCTCGTCCGCGCGGTCGAGTGCCTCCCGGTCGGGACGCGCGTCGTGCTGACCGCCCCGGCCAAGACCGCGTTCGGCAAGGCCGACATCTCGCAGCTCAAGCTGACCGACAAGGACACCGTGGTGTTCATCGCCGACATCGCTGACATCGCCCCGACTCGCGCGAACGGCAAGGCCGTCGCGCCGACCCCGGGCTTCCCGACCGTCAAGGACGACGCCAAGACCGGCGAGCCGAGCATCACCATCCCGAAGGCCGACCCGCCGACCGAGACCAAGGTCGCCGTGCTGAAGCAGGGCGACGGTGAGACCGTGCAGTCGGGCGACACCGTCACCGTCGAGTACAAGGGCGTGCTGTGGCGCAACGGCCAGATGTTCGACTCGAGCTGGAGCCGCAACCAGGTCGCGACCTTCCAGACCACCGGCGTCGTCAAGGGCTTCCAGAAGGCTCTGGAGGGTCAGAAGGTCGGCTCGCAGGTGATCGCGATCGTCCCGCCGGCCGACGGCTACGGAGCGCAGGGTTCCGGTGACATCAAGGCGACGGACACAATGGTGTTCGTCATCGACATCCTGAAGACGAGCCGCTGATGTCCGCGCGCCGCGTCGTCATCCTCGGCTCGACCGGGTCGATCGGCACGCAGGCGCTCGATGTGATCACGGCGAACCCCGAGCGGTTCGACGTGGTCGGGCTGACCGCCGGCCGCAACGCAGGCCTCCTCGCCGAGCAGGCGGAGCGGTTCGGGGTGCGCGACACGGCGCTCGGCGCCGAGGACGCTGTGCGGCTGATCCGCTCGGTGGACGCCGACGTGGTGCTCAACGGCATCACCGGCTCCGTCGGGCTCGGGCCGACGCTCGCCGCCCTGGAGACCGGCGCGATGCTCGCGCTCGCGAACAAGGAGTCGCTGATCGTCGGCGGCGCCCTGGTCAAGGCGGCCGCCGCTCCCGGGCAGCTCGTGCCCGTCGACTCCGAGCACTCGGCGCTCGCCCAGGCGCTGCGGTCCGGCGCGCCGGGCGAAGTGCGCCGGCTCGTGCTGACGGCGTCGGGAGGTCCCTTCCGCGGCCGCTCCCGCGACTCCCTGCGCGATGTCACCCCGGCGGAGGCGCTCGCGCACCCCACCTGGGACATGGGCCTCGTGGTGACGACCAACTCGGCCACCCTGGTGAACAAGGGGCTGGAGGTCATCGAGGCCCACCTGCTCTTCGACGTCCCGTACGAGCGGATCGACGTCACCGTGCACCCGCAGTCCGTCATCCACTCGATGGTGGAGTTCGTGGACGGCTCGACCATCGCGCAGGCCTCGCCGCCGGACATGCGCCTGCCCATCTCGCTCGGCCTCGGCTGGCCGGACCGGGTGCCGGGCGTCGGCGCGCCGCTGGACTGGACCCGGTCGCACACCTGGACGTTCGAGCCGCTCGACGGCGAGGCCTTCCCCGCCGTCGCGCTCGCGAAGCGCGTCGGCACGGCGGGCGGCACGTACCCCGCGGTGTTCAACGCGGCCAACGAGCAGGCGGTCGCGGCGTTCCACGCGGGCGCGATCGGTTACCTGGACATCGTGGACACGGTCGAGCGCGTCGTCGACGAGCACGAGCCGGCGGGCGAGCTCACGCTGGAGTCGCTGGCAGAGGCCGAGCGCTGGGCGCGCGCGACCGCCGACGCCCACCTGGCGCGCTGACGGCACCCTTCGCGCGCGCATAGCGATCGTGCGGCTGCCTCCAAGAGTCCGCCGCTAGCCTTGCCACGTGGATTCCGTGCTGCTGTTCGTCCTCGGCGTCGTCATCATCCTGATCGGCGTCGCGCTCTCGATCGCGCTGCACGAGATCGGCCACCTGGTGCCCGCCAAGCTGTTCGGCGTCAAGGTGACTCAGTACATGATCGGGTTCGGCCGCACGCTGTTCTCGTTCCGGCGCGGCGAGACCGAGTACGGCGTCAAAGCCATCCCGCTCGGCGGCTACATCTCGATGATCGGGATGTTCCCGCCCGGCAAGGACGGCGGCAACGGACGCAACGCCACTACCGGCTTCATGCAGGCGATGGTGCAGGATGCGCGCAGCTCCAGCGCGGAGACCGTTGGCGAGGGCGAGGAGGACCGCACCTTCTACCGCCTCTCGGTGTGGAAGCGCATCGTCATCATGTTCGGCGGGCCGTTCATGAACCTGCTGATCGCCGTCGTGCTGTTCGGCGTGCTGCTGATGGGGTTCGGGACCGCCCAGGCGTCGACCACCATCGGGACGGTCAGCCAGTGCGTCCAGCCCACGACGAGCACCTCGCAGACCTGCGGCGCCGATGCGAAGCCGGCCCCGGCCTCCGCGGCAGGGCTGAAGCCCGGCGACACGATCGTGAGCATCGGCGGCAAGACCATCACATCGTGGGCTCAGTCCACCGCGATCATCCGTGAGTCGGCGGGTGTTCCGCTGACGGTCGTGGTCCGGCGCGACGGCCAGGAGCGAACCGTCGTCCTCACGCCGCTGACGAACACGGTCGCCAAACTCGACGCGAACGGGCTGGCGGTCAAGTCCGCAGACGGCGGCATCGAGACCGTGAAGGCAGGCTTCGCGGGCATCGGAACCGTGGAGAAGCTCGTCCCGCAGCCCATCACCTCCGTCCTCCCGGCCGTGGGCGCCCAGACCTCCGCGGTCGTCGGCGTCGTCATCCACCTGCCGCAGCGCATGGTCGACGTCTGGAACGCCGCCTTCGGCTCCGGCCAGCGCGACCCGAACGGCCCGATCAGCCTGGTCGGCGTCGGGCGCGCGGCGGGGGAGCTGACCGCGCTCGACGGCGTGCCGGTGGTCGACAAGGTCTACACGATGATCGGCATCCTGGCGTCGCTCAACATCGCGCTCTTCGTCTTCAACCTGATCCCGCTGCTGCCGCTCGACGGCGGCCACATCGCCGGGGCCCTCTGGGAGGGCTTCCGGCGGTCGATCGCGAAGCTGTTCAAGCGGCGCGATCCGGGGCCGGTCGACATGGCCAAGCTGATGCCGCTGACGATGGCCGTTGTCGTCGTCCTGGGCGGGATGAGCCTGCTGCTGATGTACGCGGACATCGTCAAGCCGGTCAACCTGTTCGGCTGAGCCGGGCGTTCACGCCGGTTGCGACCGGCGTTCACCGCACGCCCAGCCGCCTCCCACCGGCACGCGTAGGATTGTCGGGTGGCAGCAATCAATCTGGGGATGCCCAAGGTCCCCGAGACCCTCGCACCCCGTCGCAAGTCCCGCCAGATCCGTGTCGGAAAGGTCCTGGTCGGCGGCGACGCCCCGGTCAGCGTCCAGTCGATGACCACGACGCCGACGACCAACATCAACGCGACCCTCCAGCAGATCGCCGAGCTGACCGCCTCCGGCTGCGACATCGTCCGCGTCGCCGTGCCGAGCCGGGACGACGCCGAGGCGCTGCCGATCATCGCCAGGAAGAGCCAGATCCCGGTCATCGCCGACATCCACTTCCAGCCCAACTACGTCTACGCGGCCATCGACGCCGGCTGCGCGGCCGTGCGGGTCAACCCGGGCAACATCCGCAAGTTCGACGACCAGGTCGGCAAGATCGCCGCCTACGCGAAGGCCGCGGGCGTCTCGCTGCGCATCGGCGTCAACGCCGGCTCGCTGGAGCCGAGCCTGCTGCAGAAGTACGGCAAGCCGACCGCCGAGGCTCTCGTCGAGAGCGCGGTGTGGGAGGCGAGCCTGTTCGAGGAGCACGACTTCCACGACTTCAAGATCTCGGTCAAGCACAACGACCCGATCGTGATGGTCAAGGCCTACCGCCAGCTCGCCGAGCGCGGCGACTGGCCGCTCCACCTCGGCGTGACGGAGGCTGGCCCGGCGTTCCAGGGCACCATCAAGTCGGCGACCGCCTTCGGCATCCTGCTCTCGGAGGGCATCGGCGACACCATCCGCGTCTCGCTGTCTGCCCCGCCGGCCGAGGAGGTCAAGGTCGGCCTGCAGATCCTGCAGTCGCTCAACCTCCGCGAGCGCAAGCTCGAGATCGTGTCCTGCCCGAGCTGCGGCCGCGCCCAGGTGGACGTCTACACACTCGCCGACAGCGTCACCGAGGGCCTGCAGGGCATGAGCGTGCCGCTGCGCGTCGCGGTCATGGGCTGTGTCGTCAACGGACCGGGGGAGGCCCGCGAGGCCGACCTCGGCGTCGCCAGCGGCAACGGCAAGGGCCAGATCTTCGTCAAGGGCGAGGTCATCAAGACCGTGCCGGAGGCGGAGATCGTCGCGACCCTGATCGAGGAGGCCAACCGCATCGCCGCCGAGATGGCGGACGCGCAGGTCGCCTCGGGCGAGCCCACCGTCACCGTCGGCCACTGACCCACCCCGACCCGCGCCTTCACCGTAACTCCGGAGATCCAGTCCGATCCGAGCCGGATCTCCGTAGGAACGGTTCGCCACGCCGCGCGGCGTGCGAACCCTCCGGAGTTGCTGGCACAGTCCACTCATCCGGAGACTCAGTCCGACACGCCGCCCGCGGCTTCGTTCGTACGGAGATCGCGGCCGGGAGAGGCCGAATCTCCGGATGAAGCGCGGGCGAGGGGGGGACGGGGCCGGGGGCGGGCACCCCGCAAGGGTCCCCCCACCGCACCACTAACATGGAACGGTGCCTACTCGCCTGACGAACTACTTCCTCCGCACCCTCCGTGAAGACCCCTCCGACGCGGAGGTGACCAGCCACCGGCTCCTCGTGCGCGCGGGCTACATCCGCCGCCAGGCGCCGGGCATCTTCGCGTGGCTGCCGCTGGGGTTGCGGGTCAAGGGGCGCATCGAGCAGATCATCCGCGAGGAGATGACCGCCGCCGGGGCGCACGAGGTGCACTTCCCCGCGCTGCTGCCGCGCGAGCCCTACGAGGCCACCGGCCGCTGGGAGGAGTACGGCGACGGCATCTTCCGGCTCAAGGACCGCAAGGACGCCGACTACCTGCTCGCCCCGACGCACGAGGAGGTCTTCACCCTGCTGGTGAAGGACCTCTACTCGTCGTACAAGGACCTGCCGCTGTCGATCTACCAGATCCAGGACAAGTACCGCGACGAGGCGCGGCCCCGGGCGGGCCTGCTGCGCGGCCGCGAGTTCACCATGAAGGACGCCTACTCGTTCGACTACACCGACGAGGGCCTCGACACGAGCTACATGGCGCAGCGCGACGCCTACGAGCGCATCTTCAGCCGGCTCGGCCTGGACTACGTCATCGTGCAGGCCGACGCCGGCGCGATGGGCGGGTCTCGCAGCGAGGAGTTCCTGCACCCCACCCCGGTCGGGGAGGACACCTTCGTGCGCTCGGCGGGCGGCTACGCGGCCAACGTGGAGGCCTTCACCACCCTCGCCCCGCCCACCCGCGGCTACGAGAAGCTGACGCCGCAGGAGGTGCTCGACACCCCGAACACGCCCACCATCCAGACTCTGGTCGATGTCGCGAACGAGAAGCACCCGCGTCCGGACGGCCGATCGTGGACCGCGGCGGACACCCTCAAGAACGTCGTCCTCGCGCTCACGCACCTCGACGGCGCGCGCGAGCTCGTGGTCGTCGGCCTGCCGGGCGACCGGGAGGTCGACCTCAAGCGCGCCGAGGTCGCCTTCGCGCCCGCGGAGGTGGACGCCGCGACCGAGGACGACTTCCGCAAGCACCCCGGCCTGGTCAAGGGCTACATCGGCCCCTGGTCCGCCGACGGCGCCGTGCTCGGCGAGGAGGCCGCCACCGGCATCCGCTACCTGGTCGACCCGCGCGTTGTCGACGGCTCGGGCTGGATCACCGGCGCGAACCTGGAGGGCAAGCACGTCTTCGGGCTGGTCGCCGGCCGTGACTTCGGCTGGGACGGCACCGTGGAGGTCGCCGAGGTGAAGCCCGGCGACGCCGCCCCGGACGGCTCCGGCCCGGTCGAGCTCGCGCGCGGCATGGAGATCGGCCACGTCTTCCAGCTCGGCCGCAAGTACGCCGAGGCGCTGGGCCTGAAGGTGCTGGACGAGAACGGCAAGCTCGTCACCGTCACGATGGGCTCGTACGGGATCGGCGTCACCCGCATCCTCGCGATCATCGCCGAGGAGAACAACGACGACAAGGGCCTGATCTGGCCGGCCGCCGTCTCGCCGTTCGACGTGCACGTCGTCGCGGCGGGCCGAGAGGCCGTCGCGTTCGAGGTGGCCGAGCAGGCCGCCGCAGAGCTGGAGGCCGCCGGTCTCGAGGTCCTGCTCGACGACCGTCCCAAAGTGTCGCCCGGCGTGAAGTTCGGCGACGCCGAGCTCATCGGCATCCCGCGTGTGCTGGTCGCCGGCCGCGGCGCCGCCGACGGTGAGGTCGAGCTGTGGGACCGCCGCAGCGGCGAGCGGTCGACCCTTCCGCTGACGGAGGCCGTCGCCTCGCTGACCGCCTGAGCGAGCGCCGCAGCCCAACGAACGAGACGACGCCGCCTGACCGCACCGCGATTCAGGCGGCGTCGTCGTCTCCGGTGATCTCCGCGTGGATGCGGCGCAGGTCCTCCATGAGCGAGCCGATCAGCACCCAGTGCCGCGGGTTCGGCGTGCCGATGGCGAGCGGAGCCGTGAGCACCGGGATGCCCGCGGTGCCGGTGCCGCGCTCGGTCGCCGGCGCGTCGGGATCGCGCGACAGCAGCCGCAGGTCGTGCGCGGCGCGCTCCAGCTCGTCCGCGATGGCGGCGATGGTCGGCTCGTCGGCGAGGCTGTCGTCGTAGTGGTCGTGGAACGCCCTCGTCATCCCGAGCGACCGGGTGATCAGCGGCCGGAGCCGGGCGAACAACTGCTGATCGTGCTCCAGCACGACGCGGTGCCTGGATTGCCGCGGATTGAGGGTGAGGCTCTCGTCGGCGGCGGTGAGCGCGCCCTCGGCCTTCTTCTCCATCGGGCGCAGCAGGCGCGCCTCGATCAGGAGGGCGTCGCGCTCGCCCGGGGTCGGCCGGCTGGTGAGCGCGACGGCGAGCCGGTCGAGCGTCGCCGCGATCTCGCGGCCGAGGTCGAGCACGGCCGTGCGCGCCGGTGCGGTGAGCACCGGCGGGACGACCAGGATGTTGACGATGACGCCGATCGCCGCGCCGATCACGGTCTCCACGATGCGGGCGACCGCGTACTCCGAGTTCGTCGCACCGAGCGACAGCACGAGCATCACGCTGATCGGGATCTGGTTCGCCGTGCCGGGGGTGAGCTTGAGCGCCCACGCGATGATCAGGGAGGCGACGATCGCGAGCAGCACGATCCAGGTGTTCGCCCCGAACACCAGACCGACGATGTAGGCGATGACGACGCCGAGGATGACGCCGAGCGAGCGCTCGATCGCGCGCCCGACGGACTGGTTGACGCTCGGCTGCACGACGAGCA
Organism: Leifsonia sp. Soil_N53; assembly: GCF_057655165.1. Lineage (NCBI taxonomy): Bacteria > Bacillati > Actinomycetota > Actinomycetes > Micrococcales > Microbacteriaceae > Leifsonia > Leifsonia sp. Soil_N53. The sequence continues at coordinate 188,501 of NZ_JBDGMM010000064.1, read as the reverse complement.
GGGCGGCGATGGTCGCGAACACGGGGAGCTCACCGGGGAAGATCAGCACCGCGACGCCCCACGAGATGATCATCGCGATGGCGGTCTTGGCGACCTGCAGGAACGGGATCCTCGTCGTGGCCCGGATGTTCGCGGGGAGGGAGAGGGGAACCCGGAACGACGAACGCACGTGTCCAGCGTAGCCGGGTGCCCGGCCGGCGGCTCAGGCCGCGAAGCGCCGGTAGGCCGCGGCGGCGCGCGTGGCCGCCCGCTCCTGGCCGGCGGTGAGCGGCGCGAACGACTCGATGTCCACTCCGCGGTCACCCGCCGCCCGCCCGTTCGCGCGGCGCCAGGTTCCCACCACGCGCCCTCGCACGACGAGGATCGGCTGGAAGACGCCGTTGCCGCCCGGCACGATCCGCTCGAAGTGCTCGTCGTCGAGCGCGAGGCCGCGCCGCTGGTAGCCGAGCAGGTACTCGTCGAACGCAGGGAGCAGCTGGACGGCCTCCCGCTCCCGCCGCGACTCGACGAGTCCGGCGGCGCGGTCGGCCAGCTCCGCGGTGACCAGGTACTCGACGCCGTCGACCTCCAGCGTCGTGAGCGCGTCGCCGAGGACCGCCCGCGCCGTCCTCGCCCCCGCCATCGTGCCCTTCGTCCACCAGACGAAGTCCTTGATCGTGGCGGGGCCGTGACCGTGCAGGTAGCGGAGCAGGAACTCGCCCAGTGCTTCGTCCGGTTCGAGCCGGCGCGACTCCGGCGCCCACTCGTCCAGGAGCACCAGCGCCTGCTGCGTGCGCAGCGTCGGCCCCCAGCAGACCACGCCGGTCTGCGCCAGGAAGTAGATGAGGTGGTACCCGCGCTGGCCGGCGGTGGCGATGCCCTTGCTCTCCCACAGCTCCATCAGCTCGGACCGGCCGATGCGGCCGCCGCCGGCGAGGGCCTCCGTGACCACGTCGCGCGCGCGGACGAAGTCGGGCGTCTCGAGCTCGAGCTGCTTGTGGCGGGAGGTGAGGCCGGCGACCATCCGGCCGGTGGTGACGCCGAGCATCCAGCGGAGGTCCTCCGGCGGGACGAAGTGGAGGGTGCCGCGCATGGGCCAGGACCGGACGATCCGGCCGGCGTCGAGGTCGGCGAGCACGTCGGCGCGGGTGGCGGCGTGCGTCCGCACCCCGAGCGCCCACGAGCCGGCGCCGAAGTCCTGGGCCTGCACGGCGAGCATCCGGCGCGCGACGTCGGCGGGGGAGGCCTCGCGGTCTCCGTCGATCGCGTGGGCGAGGCGGCGCAGGCGCAGCAGGTCGGCGCGGGAGGTCATGGAACCCAGTCTGGCGCACGCCTCCGACACGGCAGAGGGCGCCGGCCGGGGCCCGTCGGTGGTTCAGGGCAGGAGCCCGAGCTCCTTGAGCTGGTCGCTCAGTCCGGCGCCGTCCGGCGCGTAGACCCACGGGGCGCCGGAGAGCTCGCTGTGCTTCTCGGCCTTCGAGCGGCCGCCGGCCAGGACGGCCTCCCCGCTGGAGAGCTGCCGGATGGCGACGCCCGCCACGTTGCCGGGGTGCGCCGTGGAGAACTCGCCGTAGAGCGCCTCGTCGTGCTGTCCGTCGTCGCCGATGAGCAGCCACTTCAGCCCGGGGAACTCCTCGGCCAGCCGGGCGAGGCTGGTGCGTTTGTGCTCGCGGCCGGACCGGAAGAACCGGTCGTGGGTCGGACCCCAGTCTGTGAGCAGCAGCGGCCCGGCGGGGAAGAGGTTGCGCGAGAGGAAGCGGGTGAGAGTGGGTGCGACGTTCCAGGCGCCCGTGGAGAGGTAGACGACCGGGGCGCCGGGGTTCGCGCTGGCGAGCCGTTCGAGCAGCACGGACATCCCGGGCGTCGGCACGCGGGCGTGCTCGTCCAGGACGAACGTGTTCCAGGCGGCGAGAAGGGGCCGGGGGAGCGCCGTCACCATGACCGTGTCATCCACGTCGGAGATGATTCCGAAGGTGGCCTTGGGATCCACGATGTAGACCGGCGCCTCGAACACCCGGGCGGACTCCGGGGTCGTCAGCCGGACGGTGTGCCAGCCGGGCGTCAGCTGCACCGGCAGGACCGTGTCGATGACGCCGCCGCGATCCGGGCGCACCTCGTGGTGCGCGCCGTCGACCTCCACCGTGACGGTGACGTCGCCGACCGGCACGCTGACGAACGAGCGCCAGCCGCGGATGGACTCCTCGCGCTTGCGGTGCTTGCGCTCGGCGCGGCTGCCCGGCCGCGGCTCCTTCGCCAGCACGACCCGGCCGAGGATGCGCACCCAGGTCGGCGAGCCGTAGCCGGTGTACGGCACGACGGTCGCCAGGAAGCCGCGCTTCCGCGCACGGCGGGCGCGGAACTCGTGGAACGCGTCCTCGACACGCGCTGCGCGGTGCATGATCGGTTCGACGCCCGCGCTGCGCTTGGCTGGGGTTGCAGTCATAGAGTTACCAGTTTCTCATGGCGCACGGGGCGGCTCGGACCCAGTCCCCAGATCTGGGGTGAGGATTCTTCGGTGTGTCGGAGGAATTTCCCCAGCAAAGGTGAGATTTCCACAATATGATCCGATTATCGCGACGGGAGGACCGTCGCCGGGCTGGGGACCCGCACGCGTATCGTGGAAAACGGAAAAAGGAGTCGCCCTCGTGCCCATCAACGATCTGGTCGCCGGACAGAACACCGCCGGAGCGCCGCTCGTGCGGACGGAGCCGATCCAGGAGCGCAGCGCCGCCCGGATCGACGCCCTCCTCGACGCCGCCGCGGAGGTGGTGGACGAGATCGGATTCGACCGGCTGACGACCGCCATGGTCGCCGAACGTGCCGGCGCGTCCATCGGAACCGTCTACCGGTATTTCCCCGACCGCATCGTCCTGCTCCAGGCGCTGCGCGACCGCGCGGTGCTGCGCTACCGCCATTCGGTGGTCGCCGCCATCCACGCCGAGAGCCCTGAGCACTGGTGGAACGCCGTGGAGTGCGCGATCGACGCCTTCGTCGCCATGTTCCGCACCGAGCCGGGCTTCCGGATCATCCGGTTCACCGACGCCGAGCGCTCCGGCCTGCCGGGCGAGGAGGAGCCGGAGCGGACCGTGTCGTTCGCGTCGCAGTTCGCGGCGATCCTGTCCGAGGAGTACGGCCTGCCTGCGGGCGAAGACCTGGCGTTCCGGCTGGAGATCGTCGTGGAGATCATGGATGGCCTGATCAACCGGGCCTTCCTGGACGACCCGATGGGCGACCCCCGCTACATCGACGAGGCGCGCGTCGTCGCCCGCGAGTACCTGGAGCGACGGTACGACCCGAAGAGCTGAGGCTCTTCGGGAATGTCGGGGGTATGGGACAGGGTTGTCTCATGGTGCCTGGGCTCGCCGCCACAAACAGACTCAATCCGTTGCAACTGCGTAACACGCGATTGCATTGGGATCGAAACGCTGTTTGGGTGGGTTCGATGGCTCTGCACACCGTGACCACCCCGCACCGCCGACCGAGAGCTGAGGACCGATGATCGAGTTCAGCTCGGTGACGAAGCGCTTCCCCGACGGGACGGTCGCGGTCGACGACTTCTCGTTGGTGATCCCATCCCGCAAGATCACCGTGCTGGTCGGTTCGTCCGGCAGCGGCAAGACCACGATCCTGCGCATGGTGAACCGCATGGTCGACCCGACGAGCGGAACCGTCGCCATCGACGGCGAGGACGTGCAGAGCCTGAAGCCCGTGCACCTGCGCAGGCGCATCGGCTACGTCATGCAGAACTCCGGGCTGCTGCCGCACCGCAAGGTGGTCGACAACATCGCCACCGTGCCGCTGCTCACCGGCGTGAAGAAGAAGGCCGCCCACGAGCGCGCGCTCGAGCTCATGGACACGGTCGGGCTGGAGCGTTCGCTCGCCGACAAGTACCCGAGCCAGCTCTCGGGAGGCCAGCAGCAGCGCGTCGGTGTGGCCCGCGGTCTCGCGGTCGACCCGAACATCCTGCTGATGGACGAGCCGTTCGGAGCCGTCGACCCGATCGTGCGCGACGACCTCCAGAACGAGCTGCTGCGGCTGCAGCGCGAGCTCGGCAAGACGGTGTTGTTCGTGACCCACGACATCGACGAGGCGTTCCGGCTGGGGGATCAGGTGGTGATCTTCCGCAAGGGCGGGATCGTCGCGCAGAAGGGCACCCCCGCCGAGATCCTCTCGCGCCCGGCCGACGACTTCGTGGCGTCGTTCGTGGGCGCCGACCGGGGCAAGCGCGCCCTGCACATCGAACGGACCGAGACCGGTTCCGTGCTCGTCGACAGCGAGGGGCGCCCAGCGGGCGTCCTCAGCGACGAGCGCCTCCCATCCGAAGATTCAAAGGCCGCGACGGTGTCCGTCGCGGGTGGTGCGGACGCCGTAACGCAGGGTGGCGCCCCTCCACGGCTTCCGCAGTGAACTTCCTGCTGTCCAACCTCGGTCAGGTCTGGGCCCTCACCATCTCCCACGTGTGGCTGAGCGCCATCCCGATCGTGGTCGGGTTCGCGGTGTCGCTGCCGATCGGCTGGGTGGCCAACCGCTACAAGGTGAGCCGGCCGGTGCTGCTGACGATCGGCGGCATCCTGTACGCGATCCCGTCGCTGCCGCTCTTCTTCGCGATGCCGGCGCTGATCGGCACCAAGATCCTCGATCCGGTCAACGTGGTGGTCGCCCTGAGCATCTACGCCGTGGCGCTGCTCGTGCGCACGACCGCGGACGCGCTCGCGTCGGTGCCGGGTGACGTCGTCCAGTCGGCGACGGCGATCGGCTTCTCGAGCTGGCGGCGGTTCTGGACCGTCGAGCTGCCGCTCGCCGGACCCGTGCTGCTCGCCGGACTCCGGGTCGTCTCCGTCTCGACCGTCAGCCTGGTGAGCGTCGGGGCGCTGCTGGGCGTGCCGAACCTCGGCCAGCTGTTCACGGACGGGCTCAATCGGTCCTACCCCGAGGAGGTCGCGGTCGGCATCATCCTGATCATGGTCGTGGCGCTCGTCTTCGATCTGGTGCTGGTGCTTCTCGGCCGGCTCCTGCTGCCCTGGTCGCGCCTCGACTCGAGCACCCGGCGGATTCGCCGGTCCGCGACGATGAAGGCGGTGACCGGCGCATGACCGATTTCGTGGCGGCCTTCGGCTGGCTCTTCGACCCCGTCAACTGGGCAGGGCCGGGCGGCATCCCGGCGCGAACCGGCGAGCACATCGTCTACACGCTGCTGACCCTCCTGCTGGCCGGCGCGATCGCGCTGCCGATCGGCTTCCTGATCGGCCACACCGGCCGGCTGCGCGGCCTCGCGATCGGCGTCTCCGGCGCCCTGCGAGCGCTGCCGACGCTGGGCCTCGTGGTCTACCTCGCGCTCATCATGGCGAACATCTCGATCGTGCCCCCGCTGATCGCGCTGACCATCCTCGCGATCCCGCCGCTCCTCGCGGGCGCGTACTCCGGGCTGGAGTCGGTGAACCGCAGCACGATCGACGCCGCCCGCGCGGTCGGGATGACCGAGTGGCAGATCTTCGCGAAGGTGGAGCTGCCGCTCTCGCTGCCGCTGGTGATCGGCGGCCTGCGCTCCGGCGCCCTCCAGGTGATCGCGACCTGGACCGTGGCGGCCATCCTGCCGGTGGGCGGGCTCGGCCGGTTCCTGTTCGACGGCCTGGCCGTGCAGAACTATCCCGAGATGCTCGGCGGCTCGATCATCGTCGTGCTGCTGGCGCTCGTGTCGGACGGGCTCTTCGCGCTCACGCAGAAGCTGGTCGTCCCGCGCGGCGTCGTCGCAGGCAAGGTCGGCGCCGAGGAGGCGAAGGAGCCCACGCGCGCCTTCGGCATCACCGTGCCCGGGCGGCAGACCCTCTGAACCCCGGGACCCACTGACCCACAGACCCACTGACCCACTGACTCACCAAGACCCATCGCACACAGAAGAGAGAGAATCACATGTTCGGATCCAAGAAGGGCCGCATCGCGGCCGGTGTGCTCGCCGCGGGGGCGCTTCTCGCCCTCAGCGCGTGCTCGTCCGGCGGCGGCGGCGCATTCAGCACCAGCAGCAGCGGCGGCTCCTCGTCGGGCGACACCGTGACCATCGGCTCCGCCGCCTTCGGCGAGTCCGAGATCCTGATGCAGATCTACGGCCAGGCCCTGGCCGCCAACGGCGTCAAGGTCGCCTACAAGCCGAGCATCGGCCAGCGCGACGTCTACCTGAAGGCGCTGCAGGACGGCTCGATCGACCTGATCCCGGAGTACTCCGGCAACCTGCTGCAGTTCTACGACAAGAACAGCACCGCCTCGTCGAGCGAGGACGTCTACGCCGCGCTCAACGACGCGCTGCCCAAGGGCTTCGAGGTGCTCGACCAGGCCAAGGCGCAGGACGCCGACGCCTACAACGTCACCAAGGAGTTCTCGGACAAGTACGGCGTCACCAGCCTGGAGGACCTCAAGAAGGTCACCGTGCCGCTGACCGTGGGCGCGAACCCCGAGTTCGGCACCCGGCCGTACGGCATCCCGGGCCTCAAGTCGGCGTACGGGGTGACGGCGACGCTCAAGCCGATCAGCGACTCGGGCGGACCGCTCACCGTCGCCGCCCTCAAGAACGGCGACGTGCAGCTGGCCGACATCTACACGACCACCCCGGCCATCAAGGACAACGGGTTCGTCGTGCTGAAGGACCCGAAGAACCTGATCGCCGCGCAGAACATCCTGCCACTGATCAACACCAAGAAGGCCTCGGACAAGGTCAAGTCGGTGCTCGACAAGGTCTCGGCCGAGCTGACCACGGACGACCTGATCACCATGAACAGCGAGAACCAGGGCGACAGCAAGACCCAGCCCGACGCTGTGGCGAAGAAGTGGCTCCAGGAGCACCCGATCAAGGGATAGCGCTCCGATGGGGAGGGCGACCTCCTCAGGACTCCGCGTGCGGCGGCTCGGGCGACCGGGCCGCCGCATCCATGTGTGCGGACTCCCGCTTGTTGAGCACCTTCTTGACCACCACCACCGCGACGATGAACACGGCGATCACGGCGACGAACGCGTAGCCGGCCCAGTGCAGCTCCCGCGACAGCTCGCGGTAGCTCCCCGCCGCGAGCGAGCCGACGCTGACGTATGCGAAGGCCCAGATCACGCAGGCCGGCGCCGTCCACGCCATGAACGTGCGGTAGCGCATCGGGCTCATCCCCACGGTGAGCGGGATGAGCGAGTGCAGCACCGGCAGGAAGCGGGAGAGGAACACCGCAACGCCGCCACGGGTGGCGAGGTAGTTCTCGGCGCGGTCGAAGTTCCGCTGTCCGAGCCGCACTCCGAGGCGGCTCGCCCGGATCCGCGGGCCGAAGTAGCGGCCGAGCGCGAAGCCCAGCGACTCGCCGCACAGCGCGCCGACGACGACCACTGCGACCAGCGCCGCGTACTCGACCGGGGCTCGCGACGCCGGTCGACGCGACCAGGACGACCGTGTCGCCCGGCACGATCAACCCGATGAGGATGGACGTCTCCAGCAGGATCGCGACCCCCGCCAGCAGCGTGCGGAGCACGGGGTCGACCGACTGGACGAGGTCCAGGATCCAGGTGAGCGCGTCGTTCACGTGGCCGCCGGGATCCGGATCAGCGACCAGTAGGCCTCGATCGCGTCGGCCATGTCGGCGGACGGGTCGAGCAGCCACTGCACCTGCATGCCGTCGGCGACCGCCACGGCGAGCCGCGCGAGCGTGCGCGGATCGGCCCCGTCGCGCACCCGGCCGGCCGCCTGCTCCGAGCGGATGTAGCCCTCCAGGCCCGCGACGATCTGGTCGTAGCGCGACACGAAGTAGTCGTGACCGGGGTGGTCGGGGTCGGCCGCCTCCGCGGAGATGGTCGCGTAGAGCTGGACGAGACCCGGCACCTCGGCGTTGTGCCGCACGATGCCGACCAGACCGCCGAACGGCTCCGTCCAGTCCGTGCCGAGCCCGCCGCCCGCCGAGTCGACCTCGTCGCGCTTGCGCAGCACCTCCGCGAACAGCTCCTCCTTCGACGAGAAGTGGTGCAGGAGGCCGGCTTGGCTGAGCCCGACGGACTCCGCGATCTCGCGCAGCGACGCCTTGCGGTAGCCCTTCTCGGCGAACACCTCCAGGGCGCGCGCGAGGATCTCCTCGCGTTTGGCGATTCCCTTGGCGTATCCCCGCTTCTCCGGCATGGTTCCAGGCTAGCGGGCGGCGGCTGGGCGGGTCGTCAGCGGGACGGCCGTCAGCTGGTCAGCACGAGCACCGGCGGCACCACCACGAGCAGGGCGGCGGCGACCACCACCAGGAGCCGCAACCCCGGCCCGACCGTGCAGCGGCCGGAGGTGAGCCGCTCCTCGCGCGCCAGCAGGGCCGACCGGCGCTGCTCCGGCGTGCGCGGGTCCTTCGGTGCGCCGAGGGCGGCGCCCGCGGAGCCGGTGGAGTCCACGATGCGGATGGCGTCGGCCAGCACCGCGTCGCCCGACGCCCGGCGGGCGGTGTCGTCGGCGAGCATCTCCACCAGGAGCGCGACCGCGTCCTGTGCGCGCGTCGCGATCGGGAACCACGGCAGCGCGCGCTTCCACGACCGGAAGGCGTCGAGCAGCAGGTGGTGCTTCTGGCGCAGGTGGGCGCGCTCGTGGGCGATGACGGCCTCCAGCTGCTCGGGGGTGAGCAGCTCGATCATCCCCTCGGACAGCACCGTGACGCTGCGGGCGCCCGGGAGGCAGTAGGCGGCGGGCGCGGGATGGTCGATGACCCGGGTGGCGGGCGCGTCGGGCAGTGGCGAGCTCAGCAGCCGGAGCAGCTCCATGTGCCGGTGGCGCTGCCGGCGGCTGCGGACCGAGGTGAGTGCGAGGTTCAGCAGCAGGTGGGCGGTGAGCAGCACCGCGGCGCTGAGGAAGAACGTGTGCAGTAGCGAGACGCCGGCGGGGAGGGGGCCGGTGAACAGCGTGGCGGCCGCGCCGGAGATCCGGCTCGCCAGGTCGTCGCCGAACGGCTCGAGCCCGGCGAGCAGCAGCGAGCCGATCATCGAGATGCCGCCCGCGAGCGCGATCGACTGCCAGAGCGCCAGCGCGAGGCCGGGCGCGGCCGGCGGCAACTTCGCGCGCGCGAGCAGCAGCGGCACCGGCCAGGCGAGGGCGACCGCCAGGACGCCGAGGAGGACGGCGGTCGAGTCGACGGGCATCCCGGTCAGCTGCGAGCGTCGAGCAGCCGACGCAGCATCGCCGCCTCGGACTCGTCGACCGAGCCGACGAAGTAGGCGAGGGCCTCGGTGCGGTCGGTGGAGGTCTCCAGCACTTCGCGCATCAGGTCGGCGACGTGGTTGGCGCGGCTGAGGCTGGCGAAGTAGAGGTGCGGGCGCGCGTCCCGGTCCCGGTCGACGAAGCCCTTCTGCTCCAGGCGCGAGAGCACGGTGAGCACGGTGGTGAGCGCCGGGGTCTTGCCGCCGTCGCGGCTCGCCGCTAGCTTGTCGCGCAGTTCGTTGGCGGTGATCGGGGCGTCGCCCGACCAGAGGGCGTCCATCACCGCCCGTTCGAGTTCTCCGAGATTCGCCACGGATCCAGAGTAGCGCGGCGAGGCTGTGAATGTTCTACACTCTGTAGAAGTAGTCTTCTACAAGCTGTAGAACAACGACCGGGAAGGGTGGGCTACGTGAACGAGATCCTCGATCCGCTGCTGCTGGCGCGCTGGCAGTTCGGACTGACGACGATTTACCACTTCCTCTTCGTTCCCCTCACCATCGGACTCGTCACGGTCGTCGCGATCTTCCAGACCGCCTGGTACCGCAGCGGCAAGGCGCACTACCTCCAGCTCACGCACTTCTTCGGCAAGCTCTTCCTGATCAACTTCGCGATGGGCGTGGTCACCGGCATCGTGCAGGAGTTCCAGTTCGGCATGAACTGGTCGAACTACTCCCGCTTCGTCGGCGACATATTCGGTGCGCCGCTCGCCCTGGAGGGCCTCCTGGCGTTCTTCCTGGAGGCCACCTTCATCGGGCTCTGGATCTTCGGCTGGGACAAGCTGCCGCGCGGCATCCACCTCGCGTGCATCTGGATCACCGCGGTCGGCTCCATCCTGTCGGCGTACTTCATCCTCGCGGCCAACGCCTTCATGCAGAACCCGGTCGGCTACACGCTGAACCACGCGCGCGGCCGGGCCGAGCTCACCGACCTCTGGGCGGTGCTGACGAACAAGGTCGCGCTGGCGGCGTTCCCGCACACGATCTTCGGCTGCTTCATGGTCTCGGCCGGCCTCATCATCTCGGTCGCCGCCTGGCACCTCTCGCGCAGCCGCAACCTGGAGACCATGCGCCCCGCGCTCAGGTTCGGGCTCTGGATGATGGTCGTCGCCGGCCTCGGCAGCGTCGTCAGCGGCGACCAGCTCGGCCTCGCCATGGTGCAGACCCAGCCGATGAAGATGGCTGCGGCCGAGGCGCTCTACAAGACCTCGACGGGAGCGGACGCCTCGTTCTCGATCTTCACCCTGGGCACACCGGACGGCGTCCACGAGCTGTTCTCGATCCGCATCCCGTACCTGCTGTCGTTCCTGTCGACGCACACCCTCAACGGGACCGTCGAGGGCATCAACGACCTCAACGCCCACTACCAGGAGCTCTTCGGCCCCGGCGACTACACCCCGATCATCTGGGTCACCTACTGGGCGTTCCGCTGGATGATCGGCCTCGGCCTCCTGCACGTCCTGGTCGCCGTCGTCGGCCTCTGGTTCACCCGCAAGGGCCGCACCCCACCCTGGGCGTGGATGTGGAAGGTCGCGATCTGGGCGATGCCGCTGTCGCTGCTGGCGATGATCGTCGGCTGGATCTTCACCGAGATGGGCCGGCAGCCCTGGCTCGTGTTCAGCCTCATGAAGACGCAGGACGGCGTCTCGCCCGGCACGACGGGGCTCGACGTCCTCATCTCGCTGATCGCCTTCACCGCGGTCTACGGCACGCTCGCCGTCGTCGAGTTCAAGCTCATCAAACGCGCGGCCCAGAAGGGACCGGCCCCCGTCGAGGAGCACCTCGACGAGGAGGGCAGGCACGTCCCGGTCGCCACGGTCTACTAGGAGCATCGACATGGATCTCGCAGTCCTCTGGTTCGGCATCATCGCCTTCTTCTTCATCGGCTACTTCGTGCTCGACGGGTTCGACTTCGGCGTCGGGATGTCGCTGCCGTTCCTCGGCAGGGACGAGACCGACCGCCGCGTGCTCATCAACACCATCGGCCCGGTCTGGGATCTCAACGAGACCTGGCTGATCGTCGGCGGCGCCGCCCTCTTCGCGGCGTTCCCGGAGTGGTACGCGACCCTGTTCAGCGGCTTCTACCTGGCGCTGCTGCTCATCCTGATCGCGCTCATCCTGCGCGGCGTCTCGTTCGAGTACCGGCACCAGCGGCCGGAGTCGCGCTGGAAGAAGTGGTTCGACGGGATGATCATCGTCGGGTCGGCCGTGCCGGCGCTGCTCTGGGGCGTGGCCTTCGCGAACATCGTCCAGGGGGTCGCGCTCGACCGCGGCTTCAACTACACGGGCACGCTGTTCGACCTGCTGAACGGTTACGCCCTGCTCGGCGGCCTCACCACGCTGCTGCTGTTCTTCACCCACGGCGTCGTCTTCGTGTCGCTCAAGACCGACGGCGAGATCCGGGTGCGGGCGCGGAAGCTGGCGGCGCGCTCCGGCGTCCTCACCATCGTGGTGGCGGCGGCCTTCCTGACCTGGACCGTTGTCGCGCACTTCTCGGTCGCGCTGCTCGTGATCGCGGCTCTGGCCGCGGTCGCCCTCGTACTGTCGTGGATCCTGAACCTGCGCGGAGCCGAGGGCTGGTCGTTCGGGTTCATGGCCGTGACGATCGCGCTGGCGGTGGTGTCGCTGTTCGTGGCGCTGTTCCCGAACGTGATGCCGTCGGTGCCGAACCCGCAGAACAGCCTGACCATCGCCAACGCGTCGAGCACCGACACCACCCTGTCGATCATGACCTGGGTCGCGGTGATCTTCCTGCCGCTGATCCTGGCCTACCAGGCGTTCACGTACTGGGTGTTCCGCAAGCGGGTCACCCGGGCGCACATCCCCGCGGAGCCGGCGGAGCCCGCCGACCCGGAACCCGTGGCCGCCTGACGTGCGCCCGCTCGATCCCCGCCTCCTCCGCTACGCGGCCGCGACCCGCGTCACCCTCGCGACGGGTGCGCTCGTCACGGTGCTGCAGACCGTGGCCGTGGTCGCGTTCGCCTGGCTGGTCACGCGGCTGGTGGTGCGGGCGATCGCCGGTGCGCCGTTCGCCGAGCTGAGCGCACTCTTCGCTGGGCTGGTGCTCGTCGTGCTGCTGCGCGGCGTGCTCCTCTGGCTGGCGGAGGCCGTGTCGGCGCGCGGCGGGGCGACGGTCGTCGCGCAGCTGCGGGAGCAGCTCGTCGACGCCTTCGCCCGGCTCGGCCCGCAGGGGCTCGCGGGCCGCAGCAGCACCGACCTGACCCTGGTCGCCGGGCGCGGGATGGACGCGCTCGACGGCTACTTCGCCAAGTACCTGCCGCAGCTCATCGGCACGGCGGTGGCGATGCCGCTGCTCGTGGTCGTGATCGGCTGGCAGGACCTGACCAGCGGCATCATCCTGGTCCTCACCCTCCCGCTCATCCCGGTGTTCATGGTGCTCGTCGGCTGGGCCACGCAGACGGCCCAGAACAAGCAGTGGGCGGCGCTGTCGACGCTGTCGCGCGGTTTCCTCGACGTGGTCGCCGGGCTCCCGACGCTCACCGTCTTCGGGCGCCAGCACCGGCAGGAGGCCCGCATCCGGCAGGTGAGCGAGGAGTACCGGGCGCGGACGATGAAGGTCCTGCGCATGTCGTTCCTCTCCGGCTTCGTGCTCGAACTGGCCGCCAGCCTGTCGGTGGCGCTCATCGCCGTGGCGATCGGGCTGCGCCTGCTCGGCGGCTCGCTCGACCTCTCGGTGGGGCTGTTCGTGCTGCTGCTGGCGCCCGAGGCGTTCCTGCCGCTGCGGAACGTCGGCGCGAGTTACCACGCGGCGACCGAGGGCATGGAGGCCGCCGCGAAGGCGTTCGAGGTGCTGGACGCCGCCCAGGACGTCGTGCCGGAGGTGCCCGGGCATTCCGCTGACGCCGGCCTGGCGTTCTCGGAGGTCACCGTGACCTACGACGGACGCGCCGTCGTCGGGCCGTTCACGGCAGTGGTGCTGCCAGGCACCCTCGCGGTGCTGAGCGCGCCGAGCGGGGCGGGCAAGTCGAGCCTGGTCGCCGCGGCGCTCGGATTCGCCGCCCACACCGGGACGATCGCCGCGGGCGGACGCACCGACACGGGAGGCCGGCGCGACGCGATCGCCTGGGCCGGTCAGCGTCCGGGGCTGCGCGCAGGGACGATCTCCGAGAACGTGGCGCTCGGCGACCCCGCACCCGACCCCGCCCTCGTCGTGGAGTCGTTGCGCGCGGCGGCCGCACCGGAACTGAACCCCGGCCTCCCGGTCGGTCCCGGCGGCGCCGGCCTGTCGGGCGGGCAGGCGCAGCGTGTCGCCGTCGCGCGGGCGCTGTACCGGCTGCGCGCGCGGTCGTGCCGGGTGCTCATCCTGGACGAGCCGACCTCCGCCCTCGACGCCGACACGGAGCGCGAGCTGCTGGCGTCGCTGCGCGCCCTCGCGGACGCGGGGACGGCGGTGCTGGTGGTCAGCCACCGGGAGGCGGTCGTCGCGGCCGCCGACGACGTGCTGGAACCGGGGGTGCTGACCGATGTCCGTCGCTAGCGAGGTCCGGGCCGAGGGCGGCCCCGCGACGACCGACCGGGCGCGGACGCGCCGCATCCTCCGGCTCGCCCTGCCGCCCGCGCGCCGGCTCTGGGCGGCCATCGCCCTCGGCGCACTGAGCGGAGGCAGCGCGGTCGCCCTGCTCGGCGTCTCGGCGTGGCTGATCACGCGCGCCGCCGAGCAGCCCGCGCTGATCTACATCTCCATGGCGGTGGTGGGCGTGCGGGCGTTCGCGCTCGGCCGCGCCTTCTTCCGCTACCTGGAACGGCTCGCCGGGCACGATGCGGCCTTCCGCCGGCTCGGCGACATCCGCGCTGACCTCTTCGCACGTCTGGTAGCGCTCAGCCCGGACGGCGTGGGGGCCGGCGACCGCCGGGACGATCGCGCCCACGGCGGCGAGCTGCTCTCCCGCCTGGCCGACGACGTGGACGAACTGCCGGACTTCGCGCTCCGCGTCGTCCAGCCGCTGGTGTCCGGCGGGGTGGTCGTCGTCGCGAGCTCGGTCGCCGCGTTCCTCCTGCTGCCGGCCGCGGGGGTCGTGCTGTTGCTGACGCTGGCTGCTGCCTTCGTCGTCGGCACGCTCGTCAACCGCTGGGCGGCCGGCGCGGCGGAGCGGCGGATCGCGCCGCTGCGGGCCGCGCTCGCGTCGGCGCTGCACGAACTGGTGACCGGGCTCGACCTCCTGATCGCGTTCGACGCGCTGCCGCAGGCACGCGAACGGGTGCGGACCGCGAGCGCCCGGCTCACCGCGGCGGTGCGAACGCGCGCGGCAGGGCTCGGGCTGACGGCCGGCGCGGTGTCGCTGCTGGCGGGCATCGCCACGGTCCTGGCCCTCGCGACCGGCATCCCGGCACTGGAGGGCGGCCACGTGGACGCCCCGACGCTCGCGGTCGTAGCGCTGCTCCCGCTGGCGGTGTTCGAGGTCTTCGGTACGCTCCCGTTGGCGTTCGGGGCGTGGCGGCGCGTGCGCGCGAGCGCGGAGCGGATCGCGGTCACGGTGTCCGAGGAGGTCCCCGCGGGGGTGCCGGTGGACGCGGCCGATGCGGCGGCGCTCACCGTGACCCGGGTGCCCGACCTCGACCTGCGGCTCCGCTCGGCCCGCTGGCCGGGCGAGGAGGACCCGGTGCTCCGAGACGTGCGCCTGCACCTGGCCGCGGGGGAGCGCGTGGTGCTGACCGGCCCCACCGGCGCGGGCAAGACCGCTCTCGCCCATATGTTGACACGATTCCTCGACCTCGACGGGTCGTACACGATCGACGGCGTCGACGTGCGCGACGTGCGTCAGGACGACGTGCGGCGCGTCGTCGGACTGGTCGAGCAGCGGCCCTACCTGTTCGACTCCGACCTCCGCCAGAACCTGCTGTTCGCGCACGACACCGCGACGGACGAGGAACTGCTCGCCGTGCTGGAGCGGGTCGGCCTCGCGGAGTGGGCGCGCGACCGGGGCGGCCTGGGCAGCCCGGTCGGCGAGCGGGGGGCCCTGGTCTCGGGAGGCCAGGCCCAGCGGATCGCGCTGGCACGGGCGCTGCTCGCAGGGTTCCCGGTGCTGGTCGTCGACGAGCCGACAGCGAACGTGGACGCGGCGGTCGCGGACCGGATCGTGCGCGACATCCTCACGACGGCCGCCGCCGACGGCCGCACGGTGCTGCTGATCTCGCACACGCCGATCCCGGACGCGCTGGTGACGCGGCGGCTCAGGATGCGGGCAGGCAAGCTCGTCCCTTGATCGCGCGTCAGCGGATCGGCCGCGCGAGCGCGCCGAACCGCGACCGCCACGCCGCGGTCCGCGCCGGGTCGTGTCCCAGCGCCGGCCCGTCCACCCACACCGTCACGTCCCGGATCCCGTGCAGCGCGTTGACCGCCCACAGCACCACACCGTCCAGCTCCGACGGCCGCGCCGTCTCCTCCTCGACGGGCACGCCGAGGGCAGCAGCGATCCCGCGCACCGTCCGCGCCGCGACGCTGTCCACGCGCGGCAGCTCGAACGGCGGGGCGCACAGCGTGTCGCCGCGCCACCACAGCAGCGCCGTGGTGGCGCCGTCCGAGACGCGGCCGCCGTCGAGGATGACGGCCTCCTGGGCGCCGACGCGCTGCGCGCCCTGCCGCAGCGCGTTCAGCCGGTCGATGTCCGGGCCTTTGAGGTGCGGCGTGCGCCGCGGGTCCGTCCCCGCGGTCGCCACCACCAGGTCGGTGCCCAGTGGCGGGGCCGTGCGCAGCCGGAAGCGGAGGCGCAGAGCGTCCCGCACGCGCACGAGCTCGAAGCGCGGGAACCAGCGGTCGTCCTCCGGCTTCAGCGAGGCACCGGGCAGCAGCGCGACACCGGCGTCCCAGAACGCGGCCAGTTCGGCCTCGTCGCGGAATCCCTGCTCCCGGGCGGTCTCCGCGAAGCGCGTGCGGTGCAGGCCGAGCGCCAGGGCCCGGCCCGAGGAGACCAGGAACGAGTCCGCAGCGAGGAGCTCGGTCTCCGCTACCTCGCAGTCGTCGCGGACGACGAGCGCGCCGGCGGCCCAGTCGTAGAGGGTGGCGGTCGTCTCCATCCGATCAGGCTAACCGAGACGCGGACTCGCGGACCCGGCCGGCTGGTGCAGACTGGGGCAGTGCGCCTCCCACCCCGTACGCAGCGACTGCACACCCCTGTCGACCCGGCCGACGCCTTCACGGCGCTGTTCCCGGACGGCGACGCCGTCTGGCTCGACAGCGGGACCGACGCGGAGAGCGGCCGCAGCTTCCTGGGCACGGGCACGCGGCTGGTGACGGCCTCGGTGGCCGATGGCACGGTGAGTATCGACGGCCGGGCGGCCGAGGGCGGCATCCTCGAGGCGCTGCGCGTCGCACCCGTGCCGCCGACGGAGACGCACGGCTTTCCGCTCGGCTGGATGGGCTGGCTGGGCTACGAGGCCGGGGCCGCGGCGCTCGGCGTCCCGTACACCGCGGATCCGGGGCTGGACGCGGCCTTCCTGTACGTCGACCGCCTCGTCGCCTTCGACCACTCGGACGGGTCGGCGAGCGTGGTCGACGCGACACCGGACGGCTCCTGGCTGCGCGGGGCTGTCGATGTGCTCGCCGGCGCGCGCGGGAGTGCGTCCCGCTACGAGGCGGCCCACCCGGTCCCGACCGGCGACCAGGGCGCCATCCCGCGCTGGCGGCACAGCGACGAGGACTACCTCGCCATGATCGGCTCCTGCCAGGACGCCATCCGTGCCGGCGACGCCTACCAGCTCTGCCTGACCAACACGGCGACGGCGCTCACCTCGGCCGACCCCCTCGCCGTGCACCTGCGGCTCCGCCGCCGCAGCCCCGCCCACCACGCCGGATTCCTGCGGATCGGCGGCGAGGCGCTGGTGAGTTCGTCGCCCGAGCAGTTCCTGCTGGTGACGCCCGACGGCCGGGTGCGCACCAAGCCGATCAAAGGCACCCGCCCGCGCGGCGCCACCCTCGCCGAGGACCTCCGCCTGCGCGCCGAGCTGGAGGCGAGCGAGAAGGAGCAGGCCGAGAACGTGATGATCGTGGACCTGATGCGCAACGACCTCGGGCGGGTGTGCGAGGTCGGCAGCGTCGGCGTCCGGCATCTCCTGGAGGTGGAGAGCTACGCGCAGGTCCACCAGCTCGTCAGCACGGTCGAGGGCCGGCTGCGGCCCGGCCTGACCGCCGTGGACGCCCTGGCCGCCGCCTTCCCGGCCGGATCCATGACCGGAGCGCCGAAGCTGTCCGCGATGCGCATCCTCGCGGGGCTGGAGGCCGGCCCGCGCGGCGTCTACTCCGGCTGCTTCGGCTCGCTGGCGGCGAACGGCTCCGCCGACGTCGCGATGGTGATCCGCAGCCTCCGGTTCCGCGACGGCGGCGTCACGATCGGCGCGGGCGGCGGCATCACCGCCCTCTCGGTGCCCGCCGAGGAACTCGACGAGGTGTACATCAAGGCCGCGGCGCTGTTCGAGGCCGCCGGCCTCCGGCCGCCCGGGAACGGACCGGACGCTTCGAACGTTTAGTAACCTGGAAGCTCGGGCCACGCGCCCGATGCCTTCTCGTCGCGATGCCCCTCCGGCCGCGGCGACATCCGAGAGAGAGTCCAGTGGCACACGAGCACGATGCAGCACCCGCGCCGGTCCGAGAGGCCGGTGCGCACTACGACTTCACCGAGATCCAGAACAAGTGGCTCCCGGTCTGGGACGAGCTGAAGCCGTTCTCCACGGCCGACCCCGACGACAAGCGCCCGCGCAAGTACGTGCTCGACATGTTCCCCTACCCGTCCGGCGACCTGCACATGGGCCACGCCGAGGCGTACGCGCTGGGCGACGTCATCGCGCGCTACTGGCGCCACCAGGGCTTCAACGTCCTGCACCCGATCGGCTGGGACTCCTTCGGCCTGCCCGCCGAGAACGCCGCGATCAAGCGCGGCCTCGACCCGGCCGGCTGGACGAACGACAACATCGCCCAGCAGAAGGCCAGCATGCGCCGGTACGCCCCCAGCTTCGACTGGGACCGCGTGCTGCAGACCAGCGACCCCGGCTACTACCGCTGGAACCAGTGGCTGTTCCTGAAGCTGCACGAGAAGGGCCTGGCGTACCGCAAGGCCTCCCAGGTCAACTGGTGCCCCTTCGACCAGACCGTGCTGGCGAACGAGCAGGTCGTGAACGGCCGCTGCGAACGCTGCGACAACCTGGTCACCAAGAAGAAGCTGACCCAGTGGTACTTCCGGATCACCGACTACGCCGACCGGCTGCTGGACGACCTGAACCAGCTGGAGGGCGCCTGGCCGTCCAAGGTGCTGTCGATGCAGCGCAACTGGATCGGCCGCTCCACCGGCGCCGACGTGCAGTTCGCGATCGAGGGACGCGAGGAGCCGGTGACGGTCTACACGACCCGTCCCGACACCCTGTACGGCGTCACCTTCATGGTCGTCGCGCCCGACTCCGACCTGGCCGCCGAGCTGGTCGCCGACGTGCGCCCGGAGGTCAAGGAGCGCTTCGACGAGTACCTGGAGGCCGTGCGCGGCACCACCGAGATGGACCGCCTGAGCAGCGACCGCGAGAAGACCGGCGTCTTCCTGGAGCGGCACGCCGTCAACCCGCTGACCGGCGAGCGCATCCCGATCTGGGCGGCGGACTACGTGCTGAGCGACTACGGACACGGCGCGATCATGGCCGTGCCCGCCCACGACCAGCGCGACCTGGACTTCGCGCGCGCCTTCGACCTGCCGGTGCGGATCGTGGTCGACACGACCCAGCCGGTCACTGGTGCGATCCCCGTCATCCAGACCGACCCCGAGACGGGCGAGCCGATCATGCCGGAGGACGCTCCGCTGGAGAACCCGGCCGAGACCGGTGTCGCGCTGACCGGCGAGGGCCGGCTGATCAACTCGGGGCCGTTCGACGGGCTGAGCAAGTCCAACGCGATCCGCCGGGTCACGGAGGCGCTGCAGGGCTCCGGCCTGGGCGCCCCCGCGAAGAACTTCCGCCTGCGCGACTGGCTGATCTCACGTCAGCGGTACTGGGGCACGCCGATCCCGATCATCCACTGCGAGCAGTGCGGCGAGGTGCAGGTCCCCGAGTCGGAGCTGCCGGTGCTGCTGCCGCCCGCGGACGGTCTGGACCTGCAGCCCAAGGGCACGAGCCCGCTGGGCGCGGCGAGCGACTGGGTCAACGTGGCCTGCCCGAACTGCGGCGGCCCGGCCCAGCGCGACACCGACACGATGGACACTTTCGTGGACAGCTCGTGGTACTTCCTGCGCTTCCTGAACCCGAACGACCCCACCCAGGCGTTCGACCCCAAGGAGGCCGAGAAGTGGGCGCCGGTCGACCAGTATGTCGGCGGCGTGACGCACGCCATCCTGCACCTGCTGTACGCCCGGTTCATCACGAAGGTGCTGTTCGACCAGGGCTCGATCAGCTTCACCGAGCCGTTCACGGCGCTGCTGAACCAGGGCCTGGTGCTGATGGACGGGTCCGCGATGAGCAAGTCGCGCGGCAACCTGGTGAAGCTGTCGGAGCAGCTCGACGAGCACGGTGTGGACGCCGTGCGCCTGACGATGGCGTTCGCCGGCCCGCCGGAGGACGACATCGACTGGGCGGACGTCTCGCCGTCGGGCAGTGCCAAGTTCCTCGCCAGGGCCTGGCGCGTGGCGCACGACGTCACGAGCGCCCCCAATGTGGTGTGGAAGACCGGCGACCCGGCGCTGCGCCGAGTCACCCACCGCTTCCTGGCCGACGCTCCCGGGCTGATCGAGGCGTTCAAGTTCAACGTCGTCGTCGCCCGGCTGATGGAGCTGGTCAACGCGACCCGCAAGGCGATCGACGGCGCCCCCGGCCCGGCCGACGCGGCAGTGCGGGAGGCCGCGGAGGTCACCGCGATGGCGCTGAACCTGTTCGCGCCGTACACCGCGGAGGACATGTGGGCGACCCTGGGCTACGAGCCCTCGGTCGCGCTGGTGCCGTGGCGCAAGCCCGACCCGACACTGCTGATCGAGGAGTCGGTGACCGCCGTCTTCCAGGTCGACGGCAAGGTGCGGGACCGCGTCGACGTGGCGCCCAAGATCAGCACGGACGACCTGGAGGCGCTGGCCCGCGGGTCGGAGGCCGTGGCCCGCTCGATCGGCGGCCGCGAGATCGTCAACGTGATCGTGCGGGCGCCGCGACTGGTGAACATCGCCACGCGCGGCTGAGTCTTCCTGTTCGCTGCGGCGGCGGTCCTCCACAGGAGGGCCGCCGCTGTCGTCTCTCCACTGATTCTCCGTCGCGCCCGTGTGCTTCGTTGCGCATTCGTAGCGTGAGGGGATGCGACATCGGGACGAGGAGACAGGGCACGCGCCGTCGCGCCGGCTGAAGGTGGGCGTGGGCGCGGCGACCGTGCTGCTGGTCGCCGCGTTCGTCGTCGCGGCGCTCGTTTCGGGGTTGAGCGGCGGGCGCGCGGTGCCGTTGACGGCGGCGACGGCGTCCGTCTCGTCTGCCTCGGGCGCGCCGACGACGGACACTCCGGCGGCTGCTGAGCTGTTCGTCCATGTCTCCGGAGCCGTCAACACACCGGGGTTGATCCGGCTGGCGCCCGGGACCCGTGTGGTGGACGCCGTGGAGGCCGCAGGCGGTCTCGCCGAGGGCGCCGACCCGGCGGGGGTGAACCTGGCTCGCCCGCTGCACGACGGGGAGCAGTTGCGGGTGCCGCTGGTCGGGGAGGTGGTGACGTCGGGCGATGCGGGCGGTCTCGACTCCGGCGATGCCGGGAGAGCGGCGCTCGACCTGAACACCGCGACGCCCGCCCAGCTCGAGACCCTGCCGCGCATCGGCCCGGCCCTGGCCCAGCGCATCGTCGACTGGCGCACATCGAACGGCCGTTTCGCGGCCGTGACCGACCTCCTCTCAGTGACGGGCATCGGCCAGAAACTCTTCGACGGACTCAAAGACCGGGTGACCGTCTGATGCCGGACCTCCGCCTGGCGATCCCCGCCGCCGCACTCTGGGTGTGCTGCGCCATCGGGGTGGGCGTCGTGACGTCGATGCCGTGGGTCGCGGCGAGTGCGGGGGTGGGAGCAGTGGTGGCGTTGGGGCTGGCGGGGTGGCTTCAGCGTAAGTCTGCTCGCCCGCGGGAGACCTGGCTCCGCCGCCAGCCCGCGCCGCGCTGGTGGGCCGCCACGGCCCTGTCCGCCGCGGCCGTTTCCCTCGGCGCGGCGTGCATCGCGACCGCAGCTCCGGCGCGGACCGACGCCACCCTCCAGGCGGCCGCCGAGAATCACGACCGCGTGGACGTCGCGCTGCGCGTGGAGAGCACCCCGAAGCGCACTGCAACGGGCCTCACCGACACGGAGCAGTGGCGGCTGCGGGGGACGACGGTGGACAGCGGCAGCAGGCCCGCCCCCGGCGGCGCTTCCACCATCCACGCGGGCGTCCCCGTCACCGTCATCCTCCCCGGCGACGCCCACGCCGTGCGCGCCCACGCCCTCGGTACGGTCATCGCCGCCACCGCCACAGTTCGCGCGAACGAGCCGGGCGAGGCGACCACCTACACCCTCTACAGCACCGCGGCGCCGACGGTCGCGGAGCCCCCGCCATGGTGGCTGGCCTGGCCCGGGCCCGTCCGCGCGGCCTTCGCTGACGCGTCCGCAGCGATGCCCGGCGACGGCGGCGACCTCCTGCCCGGCCTCGCGATCGGGGACGAGACCGCGGTCGGCGCCGACCTCGACACCGCCATGAAGGCGAGCGCCCTCAGCCATCTCACCGCGGTCTCCGGCGCCAACTGCGCGCTCGTGATCGGCCTGGTCTTCCTGCTCGCGCGCGCTGCCGGTCTCGGCCGGCGCAGCCGTCTCGTCGCGGCCGGCACCGCGCTCGCGGCCTTCGTCGTCCTGGTCGGCCCGGGCGCGAGCGTGATCCGCGCGGCGACCATGGCGGCGGTGGTGCTCGTCGGGCTCGCCCGCGGCCGTGTCGCAGACGGGCTCCCCGCGCTCGCCCTCGCGGTGATCGTGCTGCTGGTGCACGATCCGTGGCTCGCCCGCGACTACGGCTTCGCCCTGTCGGTGCTCGCGACAGCCGGACTGCTCGTGCTCGCCCGGCCGCTCGCGCAGCGGTTGAGCGCGTGGCTGCCACGCGGGCTCGCGCTCGCCCTGGCGGTGCCGCTCGCCGCGCAGCTCGCCTGCCAACCCGTGCTGATCCTGCTGAACCCGGCGCTCCCGCTGTTCGGCGTGCCGGCGAACCTGGTCGCGGAGCCCGCAGCGCCGGTCGCCACGGTGCTGGGCTGCCTCGCCTGCCTGGTACTGCCCTGGGCGCCGGCGCTCGGGCAGGTCGTCGTGTGGCTGGCCTGGCTCCCGTCGGCGTGGATCGCGGCCGTCGCGCGGTTCGCGGCGGGCCTCCCGGGTGCGGCGCTGCCGTGGCCGGAAGGCGTCGTCGGCGTCGCGCTGTGCGCGCTGGCCCTCGTCGCCGTCGGGCTGCTCGCGGTCCGGTCCCGGCTGCCGCGCGCGGTGGGCACGGCCGCGGCGGTCGCACTGCTCGGCGGGTCGACCGTCTACGCGGGCGCGCTCGGCGGGATCGGCGCCGGTGTCGCGCTGGGGAGGCCGGGGGATTGGCTCTACGCGGCGTGCGACGTCGGTCAGGGCGACGCCCTCCTGCTCCGCGACGGCGGACATGTCGGCCTGATCGACGTCGGCCGCCGGCCGGGGCCGCTCGTGGAATGCCTGGACACGCTGGGCGTCGACCGGCTCGACTGGGTGCTCCTGACGCACTTCGACGCCGACCACGCGGGCGGAGCCGAGGCGGTGGTCGGCCGGACCGAGCGCGCCATCGTCGGGCGGCCGGACCGTCCCGCCGATCATGCCCTCCTGGGCCGGCTGGCCGATGCCGGCATCGCCGTCGAGCACGCCCACGCGGGCGCCGCCGGCGCGTTGGGCGGGTTGCGCTGGCGGATCCTGTGGCCGCCGCCGCCCGGCCCGGGGGAGACCGTCCTGAGCGGGAACGCGGGCAGCCTCGTCGTCCAGGCCCACGGCGCGGGTGCCGACGCACTGTTCCTCGGCGACCTCGGCGAGGGTGAGCAGGAGCAGCTCCGCCACACCGCCGCGCTCGGCGTCGTGGACGTCGTGAAGGTCGCCCACCACGGATCCGCGGATCAGAGCGAAGCCCTGTACGACGGGCTCCGGGCCCGGGTCGGCCTGGTGTCGGTCGGCGACGACAACGGCTACGGTCACCCGACGACGCGCGCGCTCGATCTGCTGGCGCGATCGGGCACCGCCGTCGCGCGCACCGATCGCTCCGGGCTCCTGCTGGTCTCGGTGGGCGCGGACAGTCCGCGGCTCTGGGTGCAGCGTGCGGACCCCGCCGCGCAGGCCGCTGCCGGTGGTCCCCTCTATCCTTTATACGGACGAGGAGGAACGTGGCGACACGAAGCAACAGCAGGGGCGGTTCACGAGGCCGGGCGTCCGGAGCACCCGCGAAGAGCGCCATCCCGCAGCTCGCCTGGAACCAGGTCCGGCCGGCGCCGATCGTCCTGGTCTCCGGCACGGAGGGCTTCCTCGCCGACCGCGCCACGCGGCTGCTGCGCGACCGCCTCAAGCAGGAGGACCCGAGCCTGGAGGTCAGCGACCTGTCGGCGGCGGACTACGCGCCGGGCGAGCTGCTCACGCTCGCGAGCCCCTCCCTGTTCGGCGAGCCGAGGCTCATCCGGGTGGACGCGGTCGAGAAGACCGGCGACCCGTTCCTCTCCGACATGCTCGACTACCTCACCGCTCCGGCCGACGGCACGGTCGTCGTCCTCCGGCACGCGGGCGGGGTGCGCGGCAAGAAGCTCCTGGACGCGATCCGCGCGGGAACCGGCGGGGGCGTGGAGGTCGTCTGCACCGAGCTCAAGAAGGACACGGAGAAGTACGACTTCGCCCAGGCGGAGTTCGCCGCGGCGGGGCGCAAGATCGCGCCGGGCGCGCTGCGGGCGCTCACCTCGGCGTTCACGGATGACCTGGCGGAGCTCGCCGCGGCCTGCCAGCAGCTCCTGTCCGACTCGGCCGAGCAGATCACCGAGGCGACGGTCGACAAGTACTACGGCGGACGCGTCGAGACCAACGCATTCCAGGTCGCAGACCAGGCGATCGCGGGGCGGTACGGGGAGGCCCTGGTGACCATGCGGCACGCCCTGGCGTCCGGCGCCGACCCGGTGCCGATGGTGGCGGCCTTCGCCAGCAAGATCCGGACGATGGCGAAACTCTCCGGCGCCCGCGGCGGCTCCGGCCAGCTCGCCCAGCAGTTCGGCCTTGCACCGTGGCAGGTCGACCGCGCCCGCCGCGACCTCTCCGGGTGGACGGAGGACGGGATCGGCCGCTGCATCGAGGTCCTCGCCGAGACCGACGCCAACGTCAAGGGCGGTGGCCGCGACCCGGTGTTCGCGCTCGAACGCATGATCCGCATCGTCAGCGCCCGCGGCCGCGGCTGACGCCGCACCGCGTAGCGGCGGCGTGCCCGACGGTGCCGCGCTTGACCGCGCCTGCCCGGCGCTGTGCCTCCCCAACGCCCCCCACATGCAGCGAACCCCCGCTCCCGTTGACACGGGGCGGGGGTTCGTCGCGGCGCGGGACAGGTCCCGCGAGCGGTCACTGCGTCAGAGCGCGGCGACCTGCTTGGCGATGGCCGACTTGCGGTTCGCCGCCTGGTTCTTGTGGATGACGCCCTTGCTGGCCGCCTTGTCGATCCGCTTCGCGGCGAGACGCAGCGCCGCGGTCGCCTTCTCCTTGTCGCCGGCGACGACGGCCTCGCGGGTGGCGCGGATGGCCGTCTTCAGCTGGCTCTTGACCGCCTTGTTGCGCTCCTGCGCCTTCTTGTTGGTCTTGTTGCGCTTGATCTGCGACTTGATGTTTGCCACGAATGGTTACTTTCGTTCGAAGTGAGTATCGGATGTTGCCGCTCAGCGAGAGAGGGCGCCTTGCGGCGTTCGTGCGGGACACCCACACGCAAGCCAACAAACAACTTTACCAGCGGCGGACCGTTGCGCCAAAACGTGTCGCCACGAGCCCGCCCGGCTCAGGCCTGTGCGAACTCCGGAGCGTAGCTGCCGGACGCGATCTCGTCGACAAGAGACGGGCCGTTGGGCTCCCAGCCGAGCTCGATCCGCGCCTTCGTGCCGCGCGCCTGCTGGTCGAGGAGCAGCGCTTCCGCGAGCCCTGCGCCCAGCCGCTCCTGGGACTGTGCGACCGTCTCGGCCTCCACTCCGGACGCGCCGGCGGCGGCCGCGGCGGCCTCGCCGAGCTCGCGCACCGTCGGGTTGGCTCCACTGGCGGCGATGTAGACGGAGCCGGCCGTGCCGTGCTCGAGCGCCAGCACGTACAGGGCGGCGAGGTCGTCCACGTGCACGGTGGACCAGTGCTGCGAGCCGTCGCCGATCAGCCGGAGCGGTGCCGCGTCGCCCGAGCCGTGCGGGGCGTCCACGATCACGCGCGCCAGGCCCGTGCCGCGGCCGTAGACCACCGACGGCACGACGACGGTCCCACGGACACCCGGGGCGGCGAGGACGACGGCCTCCGTCGCGCCGCGCCAGGCCGTGATCGCCGGCGGGGCAGCGGGGGAGTCCTCCGCGATGTCCGCGTTCGAGCCGTACGTCCAGACACCGCCGGTGTGCACGAACGGCTTGGCCGTCCCCGCGAGACCGTCGAGCACGGCCGGGATGAAGACCGGGTCGACGTCCGGCGCGGAGGCCAGGTGGATGACGCCGTCGCTCTCGCGCGCCAGCCGCGCGACGAGTTCCGCGTCGGTCGCGTCGCCGACCACGGCGGTGGCGCCGGCCGCTCGGACGGTCCCGGCCTTCGCCTCGTCGCGGACGAGCGCGGTGACGTCGTGGCCCTCCTCGAGGAGCCGGGAGAGGACGGAGGTTCCGATGTAGCCGGTCGCGCCGGTCAGGAGAATGCTCATGCCACGGGACAACGCACCGTTCGGTCGCGCATTCCCGAGGCCCCCGGCGCCGGCCCGCGCGGGTCTGCCGGCCACGGCGCGAAGCGTAGGCTCGATCCCATGACCGCTTCCAGCATCGCCATCGTCAACGCCTACGTCGTCCCGGTCGCCGGAGACCCCATCGAGAAGGGCACGGTGATCGTCGAGGACGGCCGGATCAGCACCGTCGGCCCGACTGCGGAGGTCGTCGTCCCGGCCGGCGTCCAGGTGGTCGACGCGAGCGGCAAGTGGGTGCTCCCGGGCTTCGTCGAGGCGCACGGGCACGTCGGCATCCACGAGGAGGCCAACGGCCCGGCCGGCGACGACACCAACGAGATGACGACGCCCAACACCGCCGCCGTGCGTGCGATCGACGCGGTCAACATCGACGACGAGGGCTTCCGCGACGCGCTCGCGGGCGGCGTCACCGCGATCGTCGTCAAGCCGGGCTCCGGCAACCCCATCGGCGGCCAGACCGTCGCGATCAAGAGCTGGGGCGGCCGCACCATCGACGAGCAGGTCATCCGGGAGGCCGTGAGCGTCAAGTCCGCGCTCGGCGAGAACCCGAAGCGCGTCTACGGCGGCAAGAACCAGACCCCGAGCACGCGGCTCGGCGTCGCCATGATCATCCGCCAGGCGTTCGTGGAGGCCCAGAACTACGCGGCGGCACGCGACGAGGCGGAGCGCGACGGCAAGGCGTTCGCGCGCGACCTCACCAAGGAGACTCTGGCGCGCGTCCTCGCCGGCGAGCTCGTCTGGGACCAGCACACCCACCGCCACGACGACATCGCGACCGCGATCCGTCTCGCCGACGAGTTCGGCTACAAGCTGGTCGTCAACCACGGCACCGAGGCGCACAAGATCGCCGACGTGCTCGCCGAGCGGGACATCCCGGTCATCTTCGGCCCTCTGTTCACCTCCCGCTCGAAGGTGGAGCTGCGCGACCGCGCCATCGCCAACCTCGCCCGCATCGCGGCAGCGGGCGTCCGGGTCGCCATCACGACCGACCACCCCGTGGTGCCGATCAACTTCCTGGTGCACCAGGCCTCGCTTGCGGTGAAGGAGGGGCTGCCGCGCGAGACCGCGCTGGAGGCCCTGACCGTCAACCCGGCGTCGTTCCTCGGACTGGACGACCGGGTCGGCGCGCTGAAGCCCGGGCTGGACGGCGACATCGTGGTCTGGTCCGGCGACCCGCTGGACGTGAACTCCCGGGCCGAGCGCGTCTTCATCGACGGCGCCGAGGTGTACCGCTGGGAGGACGGCGCCGGCCACGTGGTCGAGCGCGCCGAGCGCTTCGCCTGAGCGACGGGCGCGCCGAGGTTCATGGGAGAATGGCGACACAATGTCACCACGAGCCCTGAAGCCACTCGAGCCCGCCGCGACCGACCCGGCCTCCATCCGCAACTTCTGCATCATCGCGCACATCGACCACGGCAAGTCGACGCTGGCCGACCGGATGCTGCAGATCACGGGTGTGGTCTCCGACCGCGACATGCGCGCGCAGTACCTCGACCGCATGGACATCGAGCGCGAGCGCGGCATCACGATCAAGAGCCAGGCCGTGCGGATGCCGTGGGCCGTCGACGGCGGCACGTTCGCCCTCAACATGATCGACACCCCGGGGCACGTGGACTTCACCTACGAGGTGTCCCGCTCGCTCGCCGCGTGCGAGGGCGCCATCCTGCTGGTGGACGCCGCGCAGGGCATCGAGGCGCAGACGCTGGCGAACCTCTACCTGGCGCTCGAGAACGACCTCACGATCATCCCGGTGCTCAACAAGATCGACCTCCCCGCCGCCGACCCGGAGAAGTACGCGCAGGAGCTCGCCAGCCTGATCGGCGGCCGCCCGGAGGACGT
Source organism: Leifsonia sp. Soil_N53 (assembly GCF_057655165.1). NCBI lineage: Bacteria > Bacillati > Actinomycetota > Actinomycetes > Micrococcales > Microbacteriaceae > Leifsonia > Leifsonia sp. Soil_N53. Next base: position 160,601 of record NZ_JBDGMM010000064.1, on the reverse strand, counting down.
GCTGCGCGTCTCCGGCAAGACCGGTATGGGCGTGGAGGCGCTGCTCGACCGGGTCGTGCAGGAGATCCCTGCGCCGGTGGGCGTGGCCGATGCTCCGGCGCGCGCGATGATCTTCGACTCCGTCTACGACAGCTATCGCGGCGTGGTCACGTACGTCCGCATGGTCGACGGCAAGCTCAGCCCGCGCGAGCGCATCCAGATGATGTCGACGAAGGCGACGCACGAGATCCTGGAGATCGGCGTCTCCGCCCCCGAGCCGACCCCCTCCAAGGGCCTCGGCGTCGGCGAGGTGGGCTACCTGATCACCGGCGTGAAGGATGTCCGCCAGTCCAAGGTCGGCGACACGATCACCACGGCCGCGAAGCCCGCGACCCAGGCCCTCGCGGGCTACACCGAGCCGAAGCCGATGGTGTTCTCCGGCCTGTACCCGATCGACGGCAGCGACTACCCGGAGCTGCGCGAGGCGCTCGACAAGCTCAAGCTGTCCGACGCCGCGCTCGTCTACGAGCCGGAGACCTCGGTCGCGCTCGGCTTCGGCTTCCGCTGCGGCTTCCTCGGCCTCCTGCACCTGGAGATCGTCACCGAACGCCTCGAACGCGAGTTCGGCCTCGACCTGATCACCACAGCCCCGAGCGTGATCTACGAGGTCACGACCGAGGACAAGAAGGTCATCACGGTCACCAACCCGAGCGAGTTCCCCGGCGGCAAGATCGCCAAGGTCGAAGAGCCGATGGTGAAGGCCGCGATCCTGGCGCCCAAGGACTACGTCGGCGTGATCATGGAGCTCTGCCAGAGCCGACGCGGCGCGCTCCTCGGCATGGAGTACCTCGGCGAGGACCGTGTCGAGATCCGCTACACCATGCCGCTCGGAGAGATCGTCTTCGACTTCTTCGACCAGCTGAAGAGCCGCACCGCGGGCTACGCCTCCCTCGACTACGAGCCCACGGGCCAGCAGGAGGCCGACCTCGTGAAGGTCGACATCCTGCTCCAGGGCGAGCAGGTGGATGCGTTCAGCGCGATCGTCCACCGCGACAAGGCGTACGCGTACGGTGTCCTGATGACCGGCCGGCTGCGCGAGTTGATCCCGCGCCAGCAGTTCGAGGTCCCCATCCAGGCCGCGATCGGCGCCCGCATCATCGCCCGCGAGAGCATCAGGGCGATGCGCAAGGACGTCCTCGCCAAGTGCTACGGCGGCGACATCACCCGCAAGCGCAAGCTCCTCGAGAAGCAGAAGGAGGGCAAGAAGCGCATGAAGATGGTCGGCCGCGTCGAGGTGCCCCAGGAGGCGTTCATCGCGGCGCTGTCGGGGGACACCGAGAAGGGCAAGGACGGGAAGAAGTAGCCGGGTTCGCACTCCCTCCCCATTTGACGCAGGATAGACAGCATGCGCCGCACCAGCTTCACCGACCAGCCCGTCACGTACGGGTTCATCGGCGGCACGCAGGCCTCCGATCTGCTCCACTACCCGCCGAAGGGCTACCGGCCGCTCGAGCGCAAGGTGCGGCTGGGCAGCGGTGAGGAGCGGTTCGAATCCGCGGCCGCCGCGCTGATGACGTGGGGCGTGCAGCGCAACAGCGGCATCCGGGTGACCGAGGTGAACGAGGGCACCGGGGTCCAGTACGAAGGCATCGAGTACGACGCCGACGGCACGCCCAAGGGGATGCGGGAGCACCGCACCGCCGAGGACGTGTTCGCCGACGACGGCACCCCGTTCATCCGCAACGGGATGACCGCCGTGCTCAAGGTGCCGTTCGGGCCGTTCCGGGTGTCCGCTCCGTGCCGCGTCGTCTACGTCGTCGACGAGCCGAACCGGCGCGGGTTCGCCTACGGCACGCTCAAGGGTCACCCGCAGAGCGGCGAGGAGGCGTTCTTGGTGGAGATGCGCGACGACGGCACCGTGTGGTTCGTGCTGCGCGCCTTCGCCCGGCCGTCCAACGCGTTCTACCGCCTGACCTCGCCCGTGCTGCGCGGCGTGCAGTCGCGTTTCACCAAGCGGTACCTGCGCGCGCTGCTGCCCGCGCGGGCGGCCTGATGCCCGGCGCCCTCCCGCTCGGGGATCCGGCCCCTGCCGACGGCGTCCTCCCGGCCAGTACAGCTCACGGCGCCGGCGAGCGCGACTTCGGCGTGTATCTGCACGTCCCCTTCTGCCGGGTGCGCTGCGGCTACTGCGACTTCAACACCTACACCGCCACCGAGCTCCGCGGTGTCTCCCAGTCCGAGTACGCGGGCCACGCCGTGCGCGAGGTGCGCTTCGCGCAGGAGGCGCTGGAGCGCAGCGGCGTCCCTGCCCGGGAGGTCTCCACCGTGTTCTTCGGCGGCGGCACGCCCACGCTGCTGCCGCCCGACGACCTGGGTGCGATGCTCGGCGCCGTGCGCGACGCCTGGGGGATCGCCGCGGGCGCCGAGGTGACGACGGAGGCCAACCCCGACTCGGTGGACGCCGACGACCTCCGCCGGCTCGCCGACGCCGGGTTCACCCGGGTGTCGTTCGGGATGCAGTCCGCCGTCCCGAGCGTGCTCGCCACGCTGGAGCGCACCCACGACCCGGAGCGCGTCCCGCTCGTCGTCCAGTGGGCGAGGGAGGCCGGCCTCCAGGTCAGCCTCGACCTCATCTACGGAACGCCGGGGGAGACCCTGGCCGACTGGTCGCGATCGCTCGAGGCGGCGCTGGCCTGCGAGCCCGACCACGTGTCGGCGTACGCCCTGATCGTCGAGCCCGGCACGAAGCTGGCGCGGCAGATCCACTCGGGAGCTGTGCAGGAGCCGGACGACGACCTCGAGGCCGACATGTACGAGCTCGCCGAGGCGCGGCTCGGCGCGGCCGGCTACGGCTGGTACGAGGTCAGCAACTGGGCGACCGACGAGGCGCACCGCTCCCGGCACAACCTGGCGTACTGGCTCGGGCACGACTGGTGGGGCGTCGGGCCCGGCGCGCACAGCCACGTCGGCGGCGTCCGCTGGTGGAACGTGAAGCATCCCGCCGCGTACGCGCAACGGGTCCTGGCGGGGGAGTCGCCCGCGGCCGGCCGCGAGACGCTCGACGGCGAGACCCGGCGCGTGGAGCGGGTCCTCCTGCTCACGCGCATCCGGGAGGGACTGCGCACCACCGAGCTGACCGAGGCCGGGCGCCGCGCGGTCGCCGGGCTGATCGCCGACGGGCTGGTGGACGCGAAAGCCGCCCTCGCCGGGTCGGTGGTGCTGACCCTGCGAGGGCGGCTGCTGGCGGACGCCGTCGTGCGACGGCTGCTCGCCGAGGAATAGCGCGGAGGCGCCCTAGCTCACGAACCTGATCGCGATCGGGTACGTGTAGAACGCGCCCTGGTTGGCCTTCACTGCGGCGATGATGCTGAAGACGATGTTCAGCACCCAGACGGCGAGGAAGATCAGGACGCCGATGCCGACGATGCTCAGGATGACGCCGACCGCGTACGCGATCGCGAGTGTGATCTGGAAGTTCAGCGCCGTCGCGGTGTGCGACCGGATGAACGGTCCGCGGTCCTTGAGGACGAGGTAGCCGACCAGGGCCGGGATGAAGCTGAACAGGATGCCGCCGATGTGGATCAGCGTCGCCCACAGCTTCTCGTCGGCCGGGCTCAGCTGCGGCTGCTGACCTCCGTACGGCTGCTGCGGGGGCGGCGGCGGGGGCGGGGGCGTAGCGGACATGGTCGTGTTCTCCTCCGATGAGTGGGAATGACGGGTCTCAGCCTAGGGGGCGGAGCGCGATCCTGAGAAGCAGCCGTGAGCCATTTCTCCGGATCGCGGTGTCACTTGATGAAGCGGAAGTTCAGGGGGTAACGGTAGGTCCCACCGCTGTTCACCCGCACGAAACCGAGGATCGAGAACACCAGGTTCACGATGTACAGCGCCCACGGGATGAGCAGGCTGAACAGCAGGTAGCCGATGCCGAACGTGAACGAGCCGATGATCACGCCGAGGATCTGAGAGGCCACCCAGGCCAGGATCCAGGTGATCTGCCAGTTCAGCGCCTCCTTGGCCTCCTGGTTGGTGAGGGCGCCGCGGTCCTTGAACACGAGCCAGATGATCAGGGACGGGAGGAACCAGAGGATGCCGCCGAGGTGGGCGAAGGACGCCCACTGCTTGTCCTGGGCGGGGTCGAGCGGCGCGGCGGGAGCGGTCGCGTACTGCGGCGGGACGGCGCCGGCGGGCTGACCGGCGGGAGGGGTGTACGGCTGCTGAGGCGGCACGGCGCCGGCGGGCTGGCCCGGCGCGGAGCCGTAGGGCTGCTGCGGAGGCTGGTCGCCCTGGCCGTCGGCCGGAGGCGGGGTCGGGTCTGACATGAGGAAACCCTTTCGTGGTCGGCTGCGGGGGCTTACCTGAGCCGGTGCGCACACAGTACTGCGCGCGGGCCCCGCGGTAAATGATCCGTGTCGCGCGTTGGCCGCCCTCCCGTGACGACGCGTTATGATTAGCACTCAGGATCTTCGAGTGCCAGTTCATTCGATGTCCTCCCGAGCTCGATCCTCGGGTGCCGAAGCGACGACAGGAGGCGGTTCGCGTGGTCTCGGAACGCAGTCTGGAAGTGCTCCGCGTCATCGTGCAGGACTATGTCGCCTCGCGCGAGCCGGTGGGCTCGAAGAGCATCGTCGAACGGCACGCCTTCGGCGTCTCGGCCGCGACCATCCGCAACGACATGGCCCTCCTGGAAGAGGAGGAGCTGATCGCGGCCCCGCACACCTCGTCCGGCCGGGTTCCCACGGACAAGGGCTACCGGCTCTTCGTGGACCACCTCGCCGAGGCGCGTCCGCTGTCCGCGGCCCAGCGCACGGCGATCGAGGCGTTCCTCGGCCAGTCCCTCGATCTGGACGACGTGCTCTCGCGCACAGTGCGCCTGCTGTCGCAGCTCACCAACCAGGTCGCCCTCGTGCAGTACCCGTCGGTGGCGCGCTCGCGCATCCGGCACATCGAGCTCGTCTCGCTCGGCTCCCGGCGGCTGCTGAGCGTGCTGATCACCGACTCGGGTGCGGTGGAGCAGCGCGTGATCGAGCTGCAGGAGGAGCTGGACGACGCGGAGATCGCCGAGATCCGCGGCGCCATCAACGGCGCCGCAGCGGGGCTCCAGCTGATCGACGCGGCCGTGCGGCTGCGCGAGCTGCCCGGCCACCTGACCGAGCGGACCCGCGAGCTCGTGGCGCCGGTCGCGGGCGCCCTGCTCGACCAGATCGCCGCCAACCGGCAGGACAAGCTGGTCATGGCCGGCGCGGCCAACCTGGCCCGCACGGAGACCGACTTCCCCGGCTCCATCACGCCCGTGCTGGAGGCCATCGAGGAGCAGGTGGTGCTGCTGCGGCTCTTCGACGAGATGGCGCTGGATCAGCACGGTGTCGCGGTCAGCATCGGCCGCGAGAACGCGGTCACCGGCCTGAGCGAGACCTCCGTCATGTCGAGCGGCTACACCTCCGGCTCCGACCTGGCGCGGGTGGGCCTGCTCGGCCCGCTCCGCATGGACTACTCGGGCAACATGGCCGCGGTCCGCGCCGTGGCGCGCTACCTCTCCCGCCTGCTCGGCGACTGACCTCCGACCCCGATCACCGCCTCCACCGGCTCCGACGCAACGAACTCCGACGCAACGAACAGAAGGAAAAGCCTTACGTGGCCGACCACTACGAAGTACTCGGCGTTGACCGCAACGCCACCCCCGACGAGATCAAGAAGGCGTACCGCCGGCTCGCGCGCGAGCTGCACCCGGACGTCAACCCGAGCTCCGAGGCGCAGGAGCGCTTCAAGCTCGTCACCCACGCCTACGACGTGCTGAGCGACCCGCAGCAGCGGCAGCAGTACGACCTGGGCGGCTCGACCGGCTTCGGCGGAGCGGGAGCGGGCGACTTCGCCGGCTTCGGCGACATCTTCGAGACCTTCTTCGGCGGAGGCGGCGGCGCCACCCGCGGACCGCGCTCCCGGCGCGAGCGCGGCCAGGACGCCCTGCTGCGCGTGGAGGTCGAGCTCGACGAGGTCGTCTTCGGGACCCACCGCGACCTCGACGTGGACACGGCAGTCGTCTGCGAGACCTGCAACGGTTCGTGCTGCCAGCCCGGCACCGCCCCGGTCACCTGCGACATCTGCCACGGCACCGGCAGCATCCAGCGCTCGGTGCGCTCGCTGCTCGGCAACGTGATGACCTCCAGCCCCTGCGGCAGCTGCCGCGGCTACGGCACCGTCATCGCCACGCCGTGCGTGACCTGCCAGGGCCAGGGCCGGGTGCGCGCGCGCCGCACGGTCGCGGTGGACATCCCCGCCGGTGTCGACACCGGCCTCCGGCTGCAGATGCCGGGATCCGGCGAGGCCGGCCCCGCGGGCGGCCCGAACGGCGACCTGTACCTGGAGATCAAGGTCAAGCACCACGAGGTGTTCAGCCGCGACGGCGACGACCTGCTCTGCACGCTGGAGCTGTCGATGGCCGACGCCATCCTCGGCACGACCGCGACGGTGAAGGCGCTCGACGGCGACATCCGCCTGGAGCTCAAGCCCGGTACCCAGAGCGCGGACATCATCTCAGTGAAGGACCGCGGGATCACGCACCTGCGCGGCAGCGGCCGCGGCGACCTGCGGGTGGGTATCCAGGTGGTCACGCCGACGAAGCTCGACCACAAGGAGAAGGAGCTGATCAAGAAGTTCGCGGCGACCCACCACAACCCGGAGCCGTCGCTCGCGCGCTTCCAGCAGGGCCTGTTCGCCAAGCTCCGCGACCGGTTCCTCAACCTCTGACAGGCGGGCGGAACGGATGAGTTCCCTCTATCTGCGCGAAGACCTCGCCGACGTCGAGGTGGGCGCCCGGCTGACCCTGACCGGGCCGGAGGCCAAGCACGCCTCCACCGTCAACCGGACCCGGCCGGGCGAGAGCGTGCTGATCGGCAACGGCCGCGGCCTGGTCGCGTCCGGCGAGGTGCTGGTCGCGACGAGCTCCGAGCTGACCATCGACGTGGAGGCCGTGGAGCGCGTCCCGCGCGCCGAACCGGCGATCACGCTCGTGCAGGCGCTCGCCAAGGGCGACCGCGACGAGCTCGCCGTGCAGGCGGCGACCGAGCTCGGCGTGGACTCGGTCGTGCCCTGGGCGGCCTCGCGGTCGGTGTCGCGCTGGGAGGGCGCCAAGGTGGCCAAGGGACGCGAGCGCTGGGCGGCGATCGTGCGCGAGGCGAGCAAGCAGTCGATCCGCGCCTGGACGCCGGAGGTCGGGGAGCTGGCCACGACGAAGCAGGTCGCTGCCCTGGCGGCGACGCACCGGGTCCTGGTGCTGGAGCCGGGCGCGGCCGACGCGCTCACCGCCGTGCGCCCGGACGGCCGGCCGCTGGCGCTCGTGGTCGGCCCGGAGGGCGGGATCGCGCCGCAGGAGCTGGCGGCGTTCCGCGCGGCGGGGGCGGAGGTCGTGCGGCTCGGCGACACGGTGCTGCGGACCTCCACCGCGGGACCGGCCGCCCTGGCCGTGCTCAACGCGGCGCTGGGGCGATGGTAGGGGTCGCGAATAGGATGGACCACATGGAGACAGGGGAGCGCTCGATCTTCTCGCGCATCATCGCAGGGGAGATCCCGGCCGACGTCGTGTACGACAGCGAACGCATCATCGCGTTCCGCGACATCGCGCCGAAGGCGCCCGTGCACCTGCTGGTCGTGCCGAAGACGGAGCGCTACCGCGACGTCGTCGAGCTCGCCGCGGGCGACCCTGCCCTGCTGGCCGAGCTCGTGGCGACCGCCCGGCTCCTGGCCGACGAGCACGCGGACGGCGATTTCCGTCTGATCTTCAACACCGGCGCAGGCGCGGGACAGACCGTGTTCCACGTCCACGCTCATTTGCTGGGCTCGCCCGCGGGCGGGCTCGAGGAAGGAAGCCTTGGCGACGAGTGACCCGACCACCCCGGAAGACTCCGTGACCCCGGAAGACTCCACGACCCCGGGAAGTCCGGCCGAGGCGCGCCTGAGCGTCGACGGGATCCAGATGGTGCGGCTGCTCGGCCCCCAGGACCGCCTGCTGACGACCCTGGAGCGTCAGTACCCGCTGGTCGACGTGCACGTGCGCGGCAACGAGATCAGCCTCAGCGGCGACCCCGCGCAGGTCGCCGCGGCGCGGGCTCTGCTCGAGGAGCTGCTGCAGATGGTCCGCAACGGGCAGGACCTCGGCCCTGCCGAGGTCGCCAGCTCGGCGCGGATGATGCGCAGTGACCTGAACCTCAGCCCGTCCGACGTGCTGAGCCAGGCGATCCTCACCGCGCGCGGCAAGAGCATCCGGCCGAAGACGCTCGGCCAGAGCCAGTACGTCGACTCCATCGACCACAACACGATCGTTTTCGGCATCGGCCCCGCCGGAACCGGCAAGACCTACCTGGCGATGGCGAAGGCCGTCCAGGCCCTGCAGCGCAAGGAGGTCAGCCGGATCATCCTGACCCGCCCGGCGGTGGAGGCCGGCGAGCGGCTCGGCTACCTGCCCGGCACGCTCACCGACAAGATCGACCCCTACCTGCGCCCGCTCTACGACGCGCTCAACGAGATGCTCGACCCGGAGCTCGTGCCCAAGCTGCTCGCGGCCGGCACGATCGAGGTCGCCCCGCTGGCGTACATGCGCGGCCGCACCCTGAACGACTCGTTCATCATCCTGGATGAGGCGCAGAACACGACGCCGGAGCAGATGAAGATGTTCCTCACCCGGCTCGGCTTCAACTCGAAGATGGTCGTGACCGGCGACATCACCCAGATCGACCTGCCGAACGCGGCGAGCGGCCTGCGGCTGGTGACGCGCGTCCTGAACGACATCGACGACATCCACTTCTCGCGGCTGACGAGCGAGGACGTGGTGCGGCACAGCCTGGTCGGCCGGATCGTCGACGCATACACCGAGTTCGACGCCAGGCAGCAGGCGCGGCAGTACGAGCGCGAGGAGGCCCGCGAGTTCGCGAACCGCGCCGAACGCCGGTCGGGCACGCCGCGCGACCACCTCCCGAAACGACAGGGCCCGACACGATGAGCATCGAGATCAACAACGAGTCCTCCATCGAGGTGGACGAGGCCGCCCTGCAGCGCCTGGCGGGCTACGCGCTCGACATCATGCACGTGCACCCCGACGCCGAGCTCGCGATCGTCCTGGTGGACGAGGCCGCGATGGAGCAGCTGCACGTGCAGTGGATGGACGAGCCGGGGCCGACCGACGTGCTGAGCTTCCCGATGGACGAGCTCCGCCCCGGCACGGAGGACGAGCCCGCCCCGGCCGGCCTGCTCGGCGACGTCGTGCTCTGCCCGCAGGTCGCGCAGGTGCAGGCGGAGACCGCCGGCCACACCCTCATGGACGAGCTGCTGCTGCTGACCACGCACGGCATCCTGCACCTGCTCGGCTTCGACCACGCCGAGCCGGCGGAGGAGCGCGAGATGTTCGGTATCCAGCGCGACATCCTGGTGGGCTTCTCCCGCTACGACCGACAGCGCTAGGCGCCGGATGCTCGCAACCCTGTTCTTCGTCGTCGCGTTCCTCCTGGTCGCGTTCGGCGGGCTCATGGCGGCCGTCGACTCGGCTCTCGCGGTGCAGTCGCGCGGCGACATCGCCGACCTGGCGGAGACCTCCCGCGCGAAGACGTCGCTGGCGGCGATCGCGGAGGACCCCGGCGCCTACTTCAACGCGATCAACTTCAGCCGCATCATCGCGGAGACCACAGCCGCGGTGCTGGTGACGCTCGCCTTCGAGCAGATCTTCGAGGAGTGGTGGATCTCGCTGATCCTGTCGGCTGCGATCATGACCGGGGTGTCGTTCGTGCTGGTCGGCGCGAGCCCGCGCAGCGTCGGGCGCGCCAACTCGAGGGTCCTGCTGCAGCTCACGGCGCCGCTGGTGCACGGCATCCGGGTCGTGCTCGGCCCCATCCCCGGCGGCCTGGTGGCGCTCGGCAACCGGGTCACCCCGTCTCGTGCGCGGTCGGCCCCGGTGACCAGCGAGGAGCAGCTCCTCAGCATCGTGGACGAGGCCACCGAGTTCGACGTGCTGGAGGAGGACGACCGCGAGCTCATCCACTCGATCTTCGAGTTCAGCGACACCGTCGTCCGTGAGGTGATGGTGCCGCGCACCGACATGATCACCATCGACACCTCCGCCGGGCTCGGCACAGCCATGGGGATGTTCTTCTCCACGGGCGTCTCCCGCATGCCGGTGATCGACGGCGACCCCGACGAGGTGGCCGGCATCCTCTACCTGAAGGACGTGGCGAAGCTCAGCTACGAGGGCGCGCTCGCCTCCGAGACGCTGACGATGGGCGAGCTGGCCCGGCCGGCGCTGTTCGTCCCGGAGTCGCAGAAGGCGGACGCCCTGCTGCGGCAGATGCAGCTCGAGTCCAACCATCTCGCCATGGTGGTGGACGAGTACGGCGGCATCGCCGGCCTCGTCACCCTGGAGGACCTCATCGAGGAACTCATCGGCGACATCTCCGACGAGTACGACCACGAGGTTGAGCTCGTCCAGCAACTCGGCGGAGGCCGGCTCCGCGTCGCGACGCGGCTGCCGATCGACGACCTCGGCGAGCTGTTCGACATCGAGATCGAGGACGAGGACGTCGACAGTGTCGGCGGCCTGGTCGCGAAGGCGCTCGGCCGCCTCCCGGAGGTCGGGTCCACGGTCGCCGTGCACGGCCTCCGCTTCACCGTCGACCGGATCGACGGCCGGCACAAGCACGTGAGCACGGTGCTCGTGGAGCGCGACACCGCGCTGCTGCCGGAGCCGCACGAGGACGTGGCGGCGCCGCCGAAGTCCGCCCGACCGGGCAAATCAGACTGTCCGGGCAAATCAGACCGCCCGGCGAAATCAGACCGCCCGGCCAAATCAGACCGACACCACAAGGAGGCCCGCGCATGAGCGAGTACCACGCCGGATTCGTCTCGTTCGTCGGCCGGCCGAACGTCGGCAAGTCGACCCTCACCAACGCGCTGGTCGGCGAGAAGGTCGCAATCACCAGCTCCAAGCCGCAGACCACGCGCCGCGCCATCCGCGGCATCGTCCACCAGCGCGGCGGCCAGCTCGTCCTGGTCGACACGCCGGGCATCCACCGGCCGCGAACGCTGCTGGGCGAGCGGCTGAACACGCTGGTGCAGGCGACGCTCGGCGACGTCGACGTGATCGGGTTCTGCGTGCCCGCGGACGAGAAGATCGGCCCGGGCGACCGGTTCATCAACGACCAGCTCGACGACTACCCGAACGCCAAGAAGGTCGCGATCGTCACGAAGATCGACGCGGCGGGCAAGACCCAGGTCGCCGAGCAGCTCCTCGCCATCTCGGCGCTGCGCGAGTGGGAGGCGATCATCCCGATCTCGGCGACCAGCCGCATCCAGCTTGACACCCTCACCAGTGAGCTGATGAAGCTGCTGCCGGAGTCGCCGGGGCCGCTGTACCCCGAGGACGCGATCACCGACGAGGGCCTCGAGGACCGCATCGCGGAGTACATCCGGGAGGCCGTGCTGGAGGGCGTGGAGGACGAACTGCCGCACTCGCTCGCCGTCACCATCGACGACATCATCGAACGCGACGACAAGGACCTGGTGGAGGTCTACGCGAACCTGTTCGTGGAGCGCGACAGCCAGAAGGCCATCGTCATCGGCAAGGGCGGCTCCCGCATCCGCGACGTCGGCGCCGAAGCCAGGAAGCCGATCGAGGAGCTGCTGGGCCGCAAGGTCTTCCTGTCGCTGCGCGTGAAGGTGGCCAAGGACTGGCAGCGCGACCCGAAGCAGCTGGGGCGGCTGGGGTTCTAAGGGCGGGTTCCGGCCGGGGGCTCGAACAGCGCGCCCGTACATCCCCAGGATGATTCCTCCCCGCGGATGCGGGCCGACGCCCTCTGGCCCCGTAACGTAGAGATATGCCAGATCGCACCCGCGTCCTGAGCGCGCTCGCGCCGCACCGTTGGGTGCTCGAGCCCGCCGTGGCCGTCGTGCTGTTCGGGGTGTGGCTGGTCACCGGCCTCCCGTTCGATCTCGCCGGGGCGCTCTCGGTGCTGCTGTACTGCGCGGCCGTCGCGTTGTCGCGGGTGCTGCCGGTCGTCGCGCTGGAGATCGCGTGGCTCGCGGTCATCGCCGAGTTGAGCGAGGCGTCGGCCCTGCCGTTGCCGCATCGGCTCATCTCCGCCGTCGCCGTCGTGATCGCGCTGTTCGGCATCGCCTCGCACGGCGGCAGGGTGGTGCGCTGGTTCGGGTTCGGCTCCGCGATCCTGTGGGCGCCCGCCATGGCCTACCTCTTCACGGTGCGCGGCGATCTCAAGTTCCCGCAGTTCGGCCCGGTGATCGGCGGCTACTACACCAGCCAGGGCGTCGGCCTCCTGATGATGAGCCTGCTGTTGGCTGTCGTGTTCGTCAGCGCGTGGCTGCTCGGCTTCCTCGTCGCGCGGCAGCGGGCGACCGCGACCTCGGGTCCTGTCCCGTCCCTGCTGGTCTGGCTTGCGTCCTCGGGCGCCGGCGCTCAGGCGGACGAGTCGTTCGGCGACGGGCCGGGGCTCGTGCGCAGGCTGACCCGGCCGCAGCTCACCTTCGACATCGCTGGCGCCGTCGCGTACGTGTTCTTCTGCCTGGTGACCGACTTCGCGTCGAGCCTGGTGCCCTCCGCGAGCGGGCGGTCGACCTTCCTGGTCCTGATCGTGTTCGCGGTGGCCGTCGCGCTGCGCAGGATGTCGCCCGCCGTCTCGCTCGCCATCGCCTGGCTCGCCGCCGTCGTCCAGATGACGACCGGGCACAACATCCTGGTCAGCGACATCGCCGTGCTGATCGTGCTCTACGCGACGGCGCTGTACGGCGACAAGGTGGTGCGCTACGCCGGCCTGATCTCCGCGGGGATCGGCGCATTCGTGGCCGCGCTCTACCTGACCCTGACCTCCGCGCTCGCCCAGGGCTACTTCGACCTGCTGTCGTCGCAGCTGACCGGCATGGCGCTCCAGTTCGCGTTCCTGTTCGTGGTGAGCGCGACCGTGCTCGGGCTGTCCTGGGTGCTCGGCCTGCTGGCGCGCACCTGGCGGAACGCCCGGGCCTCCCGGCACGCCCAGATCGCGGCGGAGCTCGACCGCAACCGCGCCGAGGAGGTCGTGGTCGTCGAGCAGGAGCGCACCCGCATCGCGCGCGACATGCACGACGTGGTCGCGCACTCGCTCGCCGTGGTCATCGCCCAGGCCGACGGCGCACGGTACGCGCGGCACGCCGACCCGGACGCGGTCGACACCGCGCTCGAGACCATCGCCGCGACGGCCCGCTCCGCGCTGGTCGACGTGCGCGTGCTGCTGGCCGAGCTGCGGCAGAGCCAGCCCGAGGGCCCGCAGCCGCAGCTCGCCGACATCGACCAGACCGTCGACCAGGTGCGCGCGGCCGGCCTCCCCGTCGCCATGGAGCGCCGCGGCGAGCTCGACGGGCTCGGCTCCGCGCAGCAGATCGCCGCGTACCGCATCGTGCAGGAGGCGCTCACCAACGCCCTCCGGCACGGGGACACCACCCGCCCGGTCTCCGTCGTGCTCGCCCAGGCGGGCGGCAGCGACGGCGGCCCGGGCATCGTCATCACCGTGAGGAACAGCATGAAGACACCGACACCGGAGCCCCTGACCACCGGCACCGTCCCGCGCATCGGGCACGGACTGCCCGGGATGCGCGAACGTGCGACCCTGGCGGGCGGATCGCTCACCGCCGGCCCGGCCGACGACGGGTTCGTGGTGACGGCGTTCCTGCCCGTCGTCTCGGGAGGACGCGCGTGAGCGCCCCGATCACGGTCGCGCTCGTCGACGACCAGGCGCTGTTCCGCGCGGGGATCCGCATGCTCATCGGCTCGCAGCCCGACCTGGAGTTCGCCGGGGAGGCGTCCGACGGGCGGGAGGGCGTCGCGCTCGTGCGCGAGAAGCGGCCGGACGTCGTCCTCATGGACATCCGGATGCCCGTGATGGACGGCATCGCGGCCACGGCCCGGATCATGGAGGAGGCCGAGCGGGCGGGCCGCACCCCCGCCCGGATCATCGTCCTCACCACCTTCGACCTCGACGAGGCCGCGGCCCGCGCCATCCGCAGCGGCGCCAGCGGGTTCGTGCTCAAGGACGCAGAGCCGGAGTTCCTGCTCGCCGCCATCCGCACAGTGCACGCCGGCAGCGCGGTCATCGCCGCCGGCGCGACCCGGGAGCTGTTCGAGTACTTCTCCGACAGCCAGCAGGCCAAGCAGACCCCGCCCGAGTTCGGCACGCTGACCAGCCGCGAGCGGGAGATCTTCGTGCTGGCCTCCCGCGGGCTCAGCAACTCCGAGATCGCCGGGTCGGAGTTCCTCAGCGAGGCGACGGTCAAGACGCACATCAGCCGGATCCTGGCGAAGCTCGGCCTGCGCGACCGGGTGCAGATGGTGGTCTACGCGTTCGAGCACGGGCTGACCGGGGGAGCGGCCGAGCGGGCGGAGTGACGCCCCGGTCGCCGGGAGATCATCCTCTGGACTGATCCGCTGTGGATCCTCAGCCCGATCCGGCGTCGCCGCCGGCTTCCTAGCCTGAGGACATGGACACTCCCGACAACATGGTGGCGCGCGTGGACGGCGCCACGAAGACCTACGGAACCGGCCTGAACCGGGTCATCGCACTCGACGACGTGACGGTCGGCATCCCGGCCGGGCGGTTCACCGCCATCATGGGGCCGAGCGGCTCCGGCAAGTCGACGCTCATGCACGTGATGGCCGGGCTGGACTCCGTGACCGGCGGGCGCGTCTTCCTCGGCGACACCGAGATCAGCGGGATGGGCGACGCCGAGCTGACCGTGCTGCGGCGCCGCCGGGTCGGCTTCGTCTTCCAGTCGTTCAACCTCGTCCCCACGCTCGACGTGCGCGCGAACATCCTGCTGCCGTTCGAGATCGACGGCCGCCGGCCGACACTGGTGCAGCGGGAGTGGATCGACGCACTGATCGAGCAGCTGGGGCTGACCGACCGGCTGACGCACCGCCCGCACGAGCTGTCCGGCGGCCAGCAGCAGCGCGTCGCGATCGTCCGCGCGCTGGCGACGCGCCCCGACCTGGTGTTCGCGGACGAGCCGACGGGCAACCTCGACTCGCGCACCGGACGGGAGGTCCTCGGCGTGCTGCAGGAGGCCTCCCGCAGCTACGGCCAGAGCATCGCGATGGTCACGCACGACCCGGTCGCGGCGAGCTTCGCCGACCGCATCGTCTTCCTCGCGGACGGACGCGTGGTCGCCGAGCGGGAGCGGTCCACGGCGGAGGACATCTCCGCGTTCATGCTCGGGATGGAGGCGCGCGCGTGATCCGCGCGTTCCGGGCGAACGCGCGTGACCATCGCGCCAGCGTCCTCGTCTCGGCCCTCAGCTCCGCGTTCGGCGTGGTTCTGCTGGCCTGCACCAACGTGCTCGGCGCCTACATCGAGGCGTCCCCGATGGGCGAGCACGGCTCGGCCCGCTTCGCGCTGACCCTGGTCGCCGGCATCTTCTTCGTCATCGCGGTCTTCGTCGGCGCCATCGTCACCACCAACACGTTCGCGACGGTGATCGCCGGACGGACCCGCACCATCGCGCTCATGCGACTGCTCGGGTCGAGCTCGAAGGCGCAACGCCGCTCGGTCGCGGGGGAGGGCCTCGCCGTCGGCGTGGTCGGCGCGCTGACGGGCGGCGTCATCGCCGTGGTGCTGGCGCTCATCGCGGTGCGCGTCTTCATCTGGTCGGGCGTCCTCCCCGACACCTCGTATCCGGTGATCACCCCCGCGCTGATCGCGCCGCCCGTCGTGGTCGTCCTGACGACCTGGGCGGCGTCCTGGATCGGCAGCAGGCGGGTGCTCACCGTCGCCCCGG
Organism: Leifsonia sp. Soil_N53; assembly: GCF_057655165.1. NCBI lineage: Bacteria > Bacillati > Actinomycetota > Actinomycetes > Micrococcales > Microbacteriaceae > Leifsonia > Leifsonia sp. Soil_N53. The sequence goes on along the minus strand of NZ_JBDGMM010000064.1, from coordinate 144,830 downwards.
TGGAGGCGCTCGGCGCCGCGCAGGAGCGGCCGTCCGCCGCGCTGCGCAGCACCGGACGCCTCGTGGCCACCGGTCTGCTCGTCCTGCCCGGGGCCGCGCTGCTCGGCTTCGGGCTGCTGCTGGGGCTCGGCGCCTTCGCGCGGTCGGCGGACTCCGCACTGGCGGAGTTCGGCCGCTACGGCGTGCTGATCGCCATGCTCGGCGGGCTGCTCTCGTTCACCGGCGTCATCGTCGCGGCGCCGCTCTTCCTCCCCGCCGTGCTGCGCGGGGTCGGCCTGCTCTTCGGCGCCGGCGCGGCGGGCCGGCTGGCGGCCGCCAACGCGGTGCGGAACCCGGAGCGCAGCTCGCGCACCGCGATCGGCCTCGTCATCGGCGTCACGCTGATCACCATGTTCGTGGTCGCGACGCAGACCTGGCTCGACCTCATCCGTGCCGCCGCCGCGAAGGACCCCGAGCTGTATCAGGGTGCTGAGAGTGTGCTGACGGTCATCATGCTGGTGTTCAGCGGGCTGGTCGGCTTCTCGGCCGTCATCGCGGCGGTGGGCGTCGTCAACAGCCTGTCGCTGAGCGTGCTGCAGCGCAGGAGGGAGCTCGGACTGCTCCGCGCGCTCGGCCTGAGCGCGGCGCAGGTGCGCCGGATGATCCTCGCCGAGAGTGCCCAGCTCACCGTGGCGGCCGTGATCTCCGGGCTCGTGCTGGGCACGCTGTACGGCTGGATCGGAGCGCAGACGCTGCTCGGGCAGCTGCCGGGCGGCGGCCTCATCCCGCCGGCGATCCCGTGGCCGTTCGTCGGGCTGATCGTCGTCGCGGCCGCCGTGCTGGCGGTCGGCGCCTCGGTCGCGCCGACCCGCAGGGCCACCAGGGTCGCCCCGGTGGAGGCGCTGGCGGTCGAGTAGCCGCCTCCAGGTTTCCTGAACGCTCATCAAGCCTCAGCCATCCGCAGGCTGAGTGCTCGATACTGATTGACCGGAACGCCCGGCCGCCGCACCGGACGGCGTCCGCGCGCCCTGCACTCCCGAGAGGACCCACCCTGAACTGGCTCATGACCTTGAGGATCGACAAGCCGCCGTTCCTCATCGCGATCGACGTCGTCGCCGCGGTGCTCGCGGTGTACCTGCTCGTCCGGCCCACCTGGCGACGCGCCCTCGCCGGAGTGATCGCCGCCGTCGGCGGCGGGCTGATCGGCTGGTTCCTGGTCTGGCTCACCGACGACGTCCTCAACCTGTTCGGCGTCGGGCTCACGCCGGTGACGACCATGTGGGTGGCACTGGGCTTCGCGGGAGTGAGCCTGGCGGTCGCGAACCTCTTCCGGTCGCGCTGGTGGCGCAAGCTGATCGCCGCGCTCAGCATCCCGGTGTTCCTGCTCGCCGCCTTCGCGGGCGTGAACGTGGACTTCGGCGCCTACCGCAACCTGAACGACGCCATCGGCGTGGTGCCCTACGGGGCGCTGAACCTGCACCACGAGCACGGGGAGGTCATCGCGGGGACGGCATGGTCGGCCTCCACCAGTCAGACGGACCCGCCTGCGAAGGGCGAGATCGGGACGGTCAGGATCCCGGGCACGGTGTCGAACTTCCCGGCGCGGGACGCCGTGGTGTATCTGCCGCCCGCCGCCCTCGGTCCCAACCCGCCCGCGCTGCCGGTCCTCTACGCGCTCTCCGGCCAGCCCGGAGCCCCGGCCGACATGTTCACGGCGGGCCGGATCGGCGGCTTCCTCGACGCCTACGCCGCCAAGCACAACGGGTACGCCCCGATCGTCGTCGCCCCCGACCAGCTCGGCGGCCCCGGCCGCAACCCGATGTGCATCGACTCGCGCGCCTTCGGCGACTCGGCCACCTACCTGCTCACGGACGTGCGCTCCTGGATCACCGCGCACCTGCGGGTCAGCAGCGACCCGTCGGCGTGGGGCGTGTTCGGCTACTCGCAGGGCGCCACCTGCGCCGCGCAGTTCGCCGCCGGCCGGCCCGACCTGTTCGGCTCCGCGCTGGCCTCCTCCAGCGAGCTCGGCCCGACGCTCGGCAACGTGCCGCTGACCATCGCGACCGGGTTCGGCGGATCGAAGACGGCGTTCGAGGACGCGCAGCTCGGAGCGGTCATGAAGGCGCACGCTCCCTACCGGAACACGCTGATCACCTTCGGCGCCGGGCAGAACGACGCCAAGTACACTGCTTTCGCGAAGACGCTGCATTCCGACGCGCTCTCCGCCGGGATCCGCAGCGACCTCCTGATCTCGCCTGGCACGGCACACGATTGGAACACGGTGCGCTACACGCTGACGAACGGCTTCCCCGCGGTCGCCGCCCGGATGGGGCTGGCTCCGTGAACGATCCGGTCACGACCGGGGGAGGCGCGTCGGCCAACGGCGGCGAGCCGCAGGACGGCACGGCCGAGGGCACGGCGAACGGAACGCGGCTGGCGGAAGGGGGGCCGGCGCGCGCGCCGGAGCCTCCCGCTCGCCCGTCGTCCGGCTTCGGCGGCGCGCTGCGCCGGCTCGGCAGGCTGATCGCGACGCACCCGTTCACCACCGGGCTGACCGGGCTCATCCTCGTGCTGGCGCTGCTGACCGGCCCCATCCATGGGCCGCACCGCCCGCTGCGCGTCTGGCTCGGCGTCGGCCCGGACCAGCTCATCGACGGGCACTGGTGGTCGCCGGTCACCGCCGTGCTGTTCACCGGCAACCTGGCCGAGCTGATCGTGGTGCTCGCGCTCACGGTGCTGCTGGTCGGCGCCTCCGAGCAGCTGATGGGCGCCTGGCGCACCGCGCTGGCGTTCGTCGCGACCTCCGTCGTGGGCATCGCGGCGGGCATCGGCATCCAGGTCGTCGGATCGCAGACCGGGGAGCTCTGGGCGCGCAACGTGCACCACCTGGTCGTCCTCGACGTGTTCACGGGCATCGCCGGCACGATCATGACCGCCAGCGCGTTCGCCGGCGCGTTCTGGCGGCGCCGCATCCGCGTCATCACGATGCTCGTCGCGATCATGTACCTGCTCTACTCCGGCCTCCCGGCCGACCTGTACCGGCTGCTCGCCGTCCTGGCCGGCTTCGGGCTCGGTGTGCTGCTGCGGCCGCACGAGCGCCTCCGCGGCTGGCGGCGCAGCTCCCATCACGAGGTCAGGGTGCTGCTCGCGTCCGCCGTCACGATCAGCGCGCTCGGCCCCGTGATCGGCCTGCTGACCCAGTCGCGGTACGGGATGCTCTCGCCGATCGGGCTGCTGTTCTCCAACGACGTGCCGGACAGCGGGAGCGTGCTGGAGCGCTGCCAGGCGTTCGCGGTGACCCGCGGATGCGTGCACGACCTCACCCTGGAGCGGATCAACGGGCTCGGCCCCGTGCTGATCTCGGTCCTGCCGCTGCTGACGCTGCTGGTCGCCGCCTACGGCCTGCTGCGCGGACGCCGTTTCGCCGTCTGGCTCGCCGTGTCGGTGAACGCGCTGCTCGCCGTGCTCTCCGGGCTCTACTTCGGAATCCTCCCGTTCGCCGACCCGCGGCCCACGGTGTCGTCGCGGTACTGGGAGGTCACCCTCATCCTCGCGCTGTCGGCGCTCGTCCCCGCCGTGATGGTCGTGCTGCTGATCGTGTACCGCCGGCACTTCACGGTGTTCGCGACGGCCCGGTCGGTGCGGCGGTACGTACTCACGGTCGTGCTCACCGGCGTCGGCCTGGTCGGGTTGTACGTGCTGGTCGGCTGGCTGCAGAAGGACACCGGCTTCACCCGGCCCATCGACGTCACCGACCTCCTCAACGACGTGCTGGAGCGCTTCATCCCGGTGAGCTTCCTGCGCCGTGAGCCGCTGCAGTATCTGCCGACCACGCCGCTGGCGACGATCGTCTACCACAACATCGGCACGGTGTTCTGGCTGGTGGTCATCCTCGCCGCGATCCCGTTGATGGTCGGCGGCGGGGCCTGGCGGCGACCGGCCGGCGACGCCGCGCGGGTCCGTACGCTGCTGGAGCGCGGCGGCGGCGACGCCATCTCGTTCATGGCCACCTGGCCGGGGAACAGCTACTGGTTCGACTCCGCGACCGGGGGCGCCGTCGCATACCGCGTCGTCGGCCGCGTCGCGCTCACGACAGGGGCGCCCTTCGGCGCGGACGTGTCGGGGCACGGCGGGATCATCGAGCGCTTCGCGCGGTTCTGCGACGACAGCGGCTGGATCCCGGTCTTCTACAGCGTCGACGCCGACTACCAGCAGGTCTTCGACGGCATGGGCTGGTCGACCATGACCGTCGCGGAGGAGACCGTCATCCGGCCGCAGCAGTGGGCGACGACGGGCAAGAAGTGGCAGGACGTCCGCAGCTCGATCAACCGTGCCCAGCGCGCGGGCATCCGGGCCGAGTGGACGAGCTTCGCCGCGCTGCCGCTGAGTGCCGCGGTGCAGCTCTCGGACATCTCGGAGCAGTGGGTCGCCGAGAAGGACCTCCCCGAGATGGGCTTCACCCTCGGCGGCCTGGACGAGCTGCGCGACCCGGCCGTGCGGCTCATGCTCGCCGTGGACGAGTCGGGGCGCATCGAGGGCGTGACCTCGTGGCTGCCGAGCTACCGCGACGGGCACGTGGTGGGCTGGACGCTGGACTTCATGCGCCGCCGCCCCGGCAGCATCAACGGCGTCATGGAGTTCCTGATCGCCGAGGCCGCCACGCGGATGAAGGAGGACGGGGTCGAGTCCATGAGCCTCTCCGCCGCCCCGCTCGCGCACACCGCCGGCACCCCCGACGACGGCAAGAGCGGCATGGACCGCGTGCTCGGCTACCTGAGCACCTCGCTGGAGCCGGTGTACGGGTTCCGCTCGCTCCTCAAGTTCAAGCAGAAGTTCCAGCCGGAGCTGCACCCGCTGATCATGGCCTACCCCGATCCCGTCGCCCTGCCCGCGATCGGCGTCGGCCTGGTGCGCGCCTACCTGCCCGACCTCTCCGTGCGGCAAGCGGCCGCCCTGGCGGTGGGACGCGGCTGATGGGACGCCGTGGTACCGTTGTTTCTGTGTACGGTCTGCTCCTTCTTAGCTGCCGCGACGAGTCCTAATTCTGGGCCTCCCTCGTCGCGGAGTTCGTCGTTGGCTCTCCACAACACACCGCGAGGAGAAGACAGACCATGAAGAACACCCAGGCGCCGAGCGCCATGCCGATTCATAAGTATCGTCCGTTCCACGAGCAGATCCGTGTCGAGCTGCCGGACCGCACCTGGCCGGCGAAGCGCATCACGCAGGCGCCGCGCTGGTGCGCGGTCGACCTCCGCGACGGCAACCAGGCCCTGATCGACCCGATGAGCCCCGAGCGCAAGCGCATCATGTTCGACCTGCTGGTCCGCATGGGCTACAAGGAGATCGAGGTCGGCTTCCCGTCGGCCAGCCAGACCGACTTCGACTTCGTCCGCAGCCTCATCGAAGAGGGCGCCATCCCCGACGACGTCACCATCCAGGTGCTGACGCAGTCGCGCGAGCATCTGATCAAGCGCACCTACGAGTCGCTGGTCGGCGCCCAGCGGGCGATCGTGCACCTCTACAACTCCACGAGCATCCTGCAGCGCGACGTCGTCTTCCGCACCGACCAGCAGGGCATCGTCGACATCGCCCTGGCCGGCGCGCGGCTGTGCCGCCAGTACGAGTCGCTGGTCCCCGGCACCGAGGTCTACTACGAGTACTCGCCGGAGTCCTACACCGGCACCGAGCTGGAGTTCGCGGCCGACATCTGCAACCAGGTGCTGGAGGTCTTCGAGCCGACGGCCGAGCGCAAGGTCATCATCAACCTGCCGGCGACCGTCGAGATGGCGACGCCGAACGTCTACGCCGATTCGATCGAGTGGATGTCGCGGCACCTGAACCACCGCGAGAACGTCATCCTGTCGCTGCACCCGCACAACGACCGCGGCACCGCCGTGGCCGCGGCCGAGCTCGGCTACATGGCCGGCGCCGACCGCATCGAGGGCTGCCTGTTCGGCAACGGCGAGCGCACCGGCAACGTCGACCTGGTCACGCTGGGCGTCAACCTGTTCACGCAGGGCATCGACCCGCAGATCGACTTCAGCGACATCGACCAGATCAAGCGCACCGTCGAGCACTGCAACCAGCTGCCGGTCGGCGAGCGCAGCCCCTGGGGCGGCGACCTGGTCTTCACCGCCTTCAGCGGGTCGCACCAGGACGCCATTAAGAAGGGCTTCGAGGCGATGGCCGCGCAGGCCGAGCGTGAGGGCGTGTCCGTGGACGACCTGGTCTGGGCCGTCCCGTATCTGCCGATCGACCCGAAGGACCTGGGCCGCAGCTACGAGGCGGTCATCCGGGTGAACTCGCAGTCCGGCAAGGGCGGCGTCGCCTACCTGCTGAAGACGGACCACGCGATGGACCTGCCGCGCAAGCTGCAGATCGAGTTCTCCGGTGTCGTGCAGGCCAAGACCGACACCGAGGGCGGCGAGGTGACCAGCGCGCAGATCTGGGACATCTTCCAGGACGAGTACCTGCCGGCGCCGGCCTCCGAGCCCGACGCGAAGTGGGGCCGGTTCGAGCTGGGCAGCACGAGCACGACGAACGAGACCGGCGAGCACGTCACTCTCACGGTGGCGCTGCGCGACGGCGACACGGTCGCGAAGGCGACGGGCGAGGGCAACGGCCCGATCGCGGCGTTCTTCGACATCCTGAACTCCCGGGGCATCAACGCCCACCTCTACGACTACTCGCAGCACACGCTGTCGGCGAGCGAGTCGGCGCAGGCGGCGGCGTACGTGGAGCTGGACGTCGACGGCGTGCGCCTGTGGGGCGTCGGCATCGACGGCGACACCACGACCGCCTCGTTCAAGGCCGTCGTCTCCGCCGTGAACCGGGCGGTGCGGGCTTCGGCCGGCAACGCCGCGCACGCCGAGCTGGTCGGCGCCTGACCCCGCACGTCCACCGAAATCCCATTCCGGAACTCCGGAGATCCCGCCCTCCAGGCCCGCGATCTCCGGAGTTCCGGCCGTTCGGGCGGCGCGTCGCGCCGAGCCTCCGGAGTTACGGAGTGTCGTCCCGGCGGTCGATGCGGTAGCGCGGGATCGCGCCCGTATCGGTCCGCTCGTTCGTCCGCTCGACGCTCGGGCGGCGCCCGAAGCCGAACGCCATCCAGCTCGGCGCGCGCAGCCGGCCGAGTTCGCGCTGCTCCGGCAGGCTCCAGCCGAAGCGCACGGCCAACAGCCGGATCACGAGCGTCACGATGACGCAGACGAGCACCGCGATGCCGAACGGCACCTTCAGGTCGACCAGCACGACCAGCACGATCGTGCCGGCGCCCGCCGCGACCGCGTAGAGCGAGCCCACGTGCATCAGCGCGATGGGGAGGGTCAGCAGCACGTCGCGCAGGATCGACCCGCCGACCGCCGAGACGACGCCGACGAACACCGCGGGCACCTCCGGGAGGCCGAGGGCCAGCGCCTTCGTCGCGCCGATCGCCCCGAACAGGCCGATCGTGAGCGCGTCGAGGAACGTGATGATCGGGTCGAGCCTGCGGAACAGCCGTACCAGCAGCATCCCGAGCAGCGCGGCGACGACCGTGGCCGGCAGATACCAGTTGGACTGCAACGCCACCGGCGTGACGTTGAGGAGGATGTCGCGCAGGAGGCCGCCGCCCAGCCCGGTCGCCACGCCGATGATGGCGATGCCGAGCAGGTCGAGCCTGCGGTCGCGGAAGCCGGAGGCGAACATCGCTCCCTGCAGACTGCCGACGCCCACGGCGACCAGGTCGCCCCAGAGGGGGATCGAGAACGCGGCGGATGTCACCAGTCACTTGTATCACGCGGGATACTGGAGTCGTGCCTGTCTACCGTGATGAAGCCGTCGTGCTGCGCACCCACAAGCTGGGTGAAGCCGACCGCATCGTCACCATGCTCAGCCGGCAGCACGGCAAGATCCGCGCGGTGGCCAAGGGGGTGCGGCGCACAGCCTCCAAGTTCGGATCGCGGCTGGAGCCGTTCATGGTCGCCGACGTTCAGCTCTACGAGGGGCGCACACTCGACGTCGTCACGCAGGCCGAGACGATCGGGGCGTACGGCGCGCTGATCGCGGACGACTACGGCAGCTACACGGCCGCCAACGCGATGGTGGAGGCCGCCGACCGGCTGACCGACGCCGAGGCGTCGCTGCAGCAGTACCTGTTGCTGGTCGGCGCGCTCCGCTCGCTGTCGCGGCACGAGCACGGCCCGCAGCTCACCCTGGACTCGTACCTGCTGCGCGCGCTGTCGCTGGCGGGCTGGGCGCCGAGCTTCGCGGACTGCTCGCGCTGCGGGGCCGCAGGGCCTCACGAGCACGTGGTGGTCCAGCTCGGCGGTGTGGTGTGCGACGACTGCGCACCGCAGGGCGCCCCGCGGGTCGACGCCGCGACCATCGCACTGCTCGGCGCGCTGCTCTCGGGGGACTGGGCCCTGGCGGACGCCGCCGACGACGCGACCCGCTCGAAGGCGAACGGGCTCGTCGCCGCGTACACCCAATGGCATCTGGAGCGCGGCCTGCGCTCCCTGCAGCACGTCCAGCACGATCAGAAGGCGAGTGGATGACGCCCAAGCCCTACACGCACAAGGACGCGGTCGCCTACCGGCCGGTCGACTGGACGGGCCTCTATCCGCCCGCCCTCCCGCCGAAGGCGGTCCCGGAGCACGTGGCGCTCGTAATGGACGGCAACGGTCGCTGGGCGAACCGCCAGGGCCTCACCCGCATCGAGGGGCACCGGGCCGGGGAGGCCTCCCTGCTCGATGTCGTCGCCGGCGCCATCCAGGTCGGAGTCAAACACCTGAGCGTCTACGCGTTCTCCACCGAGAACTGGAAGCGCTCGCCCGACGAGGTGCGCTTCCTGATGGGCTTCAACCGCGAAGTCCTGCACCGCAGGCGGGATCAGCTCAATGAGTGGGGCGTGCGCGTGCGCTGGGCCGGCCGGACGCCGCGGCTGTGGTCGTCGGTGATCAAGGAGCTGCAGTACGCCGAGCGCCTCACGGCGGGCAACGACGTGCTGACGCTGACGATGTGCGTCAACTACGGCGGCCGGACTGAGATCGCGGACGCGGTGCGCGAGATCGCGGCGGAGGTCGCAGCTGGCCGGCTGAAGCCGTCGGCCGTAGGGGAGAAGACCATCCAGCGCCACCTCTACCTCCCGGACATGCCGGACGTCGACCTGTTCGTGCGCAGCTCGGGGGAGCAGCGCACCAGCAACTTCCTGCTCTGGCAGAGCGCGTACGCGGAGATGGTTTTCCTCGACACCCTGTGGCCGGACTTCTCGCGCACCGACCTCTGGAACGCCATCGACATCTTCGCCCGGCGCAACCGCCGGTTCGGGGGAGCGGTGGACACGCCGGACGACACGGCCGAGGACACTGCGCTGTGACGCGCCGGAATAACTGCAGCGCTGCATCCTGTTGACGCTTATCGTGAGCGAACCCATCAAGATCGACATCTGGTCCGACATCGCCTGCCCGTGGTGCTACATCGGCAAGCGCAAATTCGAGTCGGACAGCGGCCTGTTCTCCGGCGCGGGTGAGGGCCGGGCAGTGGAGGTCGAGTACCACTCCTTCGAGCTGTCGCCGGACACTCCGGTCGACTTCGACGGCAGCGAGGTGGACTTCCTCGCCGGCCACAAGGGCATCCCCGCCGAGCAGGTGCACCAGATGCTCGACCGGGTGACCGGGATCGCCTCCTCGGTGGGCCTCGACTACGACTTCGGCGCCCTCCAGCACACCAACACCGTGAAGGCGCACGAGCTGCTGCACTTCGCCAAGGCGCAGGGCAAGCAGCTCGAGCTCGCGGAGCGGCTGTTCAGCGCCTACTTCGTCGAGGGCGGCCACGTCGGCCGCGTCGAGTCGCTCGCCGACCTCGCGGCCTCGGTCGGGCTCGACCGCGACGCCGCGCTGGCGGCGATGGAGTCCGGGGAGTACGTGGCGGCGGTGCGCGAGGATCAGCGCACGGCGGCCGAGTACGGCATCAACGGCGTCCCGTTCTTCGTCATCGACGGCCGGTACGGCGTCTCGGGAGCACAGGACGCGACGACGTTCGCCCAGGTGCTCGAGCAGGTCTGGGCCGAGCGATCGGCCGCTCCGGCCGACTCAGCGGAGGCGACCGCGTGAGCGCCGCGCCGGAGGCGGCGGCACCCGCCGCAGCCGCGCCGCCCGCGCTGCGCCCGCCGCTCGCCCTTCTGGGCGACCCGGCCGCCGCCGGCTGCGACGGCGACACCTGCGTCCTCCCCGACTGAAAACGGAAGCGGGGTCCCGACACGCCGTAAGGCACTAGTCAAAACGGGGTGTTGCGTCCCCGCTCCGCCAGGGCAGCGCGGACGCGGGCGACGGCCACAGCGGCTCCGCTGTCGAGGTGCGTGCGGTTGATGCGGACGACCCGCCAGCCGGCAGTCTCCAGCGCCCAGATCCGATCGACGTCGCCGTAGTACTGACGCGCGTCGGTGCGGTGGTGGTCGCCGTCGTACTCGACGACGATCCGTTGCTCCGCGTAGACGAGGTCGCCGTGAAGGTCTCTGCCCGATCCGACGCGGATGGGACGATTCACGACCGGTTCGGGAAGTCCGGCGCCGACGAGTGACATCCGAAGCACTGTCTCCATCGCGGAGTCGGTGTCTGGGCGGACGTGCGCCAGCGCGGCACGGAGTCTGTCCACCCCTGGACGATTCCGGGCGGCGTCCACGGTTGCGCGCAGGATCGCACCTGTGGAGAGGGGGCTCTTGCGTCGCAGGCAGGAGTCTCCTGCGACGATGAGCTCATCGATGGTGAGCGACGCGGCGAGCTGGCACAACACCGCTTCGACGCCCGGCACACGGAGGCCCCCATGGAGCCGGACCTGATCGGCGGTCACACCGGACTTGTGACCGACGACACCCTTTCCGCGAGGTGCCCGCCGGCCCTCGAGAGACGAGACGTGGAGGTCGGTGGCCTCGTGGAGCCGTCGCGGGAGTGACAGCCCGTAGATCATCGCCGCGGTGCCGTGGCTGAAGCACTGGGTCCGCGGCATGACCGCTCGGTAGGCGACGCATCGCGAGCGGAAGCCGCCGTCGAACTCGGTCTCCGGGACACGCACCCCATGGAACGGTGCAACGAGATCCGCCCTGCGAAGCCGGGCCGACGACACCCCAGCGGCGGTCGCCGCCGCGACCGAGAACGCGGGCGAACGCAGTGCAGGCGGCAGGGGCTCAGGACGACGCATCCCCACACCCTGGCACCCGCCCGACGCACCCTCGGAGTTATCCACAGGCACCGTCACGTAGCGGGGTCACAACACGCCGTGGACGCCTCGCGTGTGCGGCGTGTTGCGACCCCACTGGGTGGATGGCGACGGCGGGGGCTACTCCGGGTCGGTGATGTCGGCGAGGGTCGCATCGAAGCCGGAGAGGAGGGCGTCCGCGTCCACGAACAGTGAGTAGCCGTGCTCGCCGGCTCCCATGGAGACCGTGCGGCCGGCGACCGTCGTGTCGGCGATGACGGGCCACGCGGTCGTGCTGCCGAAGGGCGTGATGGTGCCGCGCTCGTACCCGGTCGCCGCGAACGCCACCGAGGCGTCCGGCAGCTGCAGCTTGTTGACGTGCAGCACGGCGCGGAGCTTCGGCCAGGAGATCTTGCGGCCGCCGGGCACCAGCGCGAACGCGAACGTGTCGTCGCTGCGCTTGACGACCAGGGTCTTGACGATGTCGCCCGGCTGGATCCCGAGCAGCTCGGCGGCCTCCTCGAGGCTCCGGGCGGCGGGCCGTTCGACGATCCGGACGGGGATGCCGCGGGCCCGTGCATCCTCCTCCACACGCCGGCGGCCGCCGGCGGATTCCACAGCTTCGGGGCTCTCGGCCATGTATCAGCACGCTTTCTGGGAGAATCGATGCAGATGTCTACTACCGCAACCCTAGCTCCCCGCACGGAGGCGAGCCCGAGGCTGACCATCGGCCCGCTCGCACTCGACGTGCCGGTCGTCCTCGCGCCCATGGCGGGGATCACGAACACCGCCTTCCGCCGGCTCTGCCGCGAGTTCGGCGCCGGCCTCTACGTCAGCGAGATGATCACGTCCCGGGCGCTGGTCGAGCGCACCCCGGAGTCGCTCCGGCTGATCACGCACCACGAGTCGGAGACCCCGCGCAGCATCCAGCTCTACGGCGTCGATCCGAAGACGGTCCGGGAGGCCGTCACGATGCTCGTCGCGGAGGACCGCGCCGACCACATCGACCTCAACTTCGGCTGCCCGGTGCCCAAGGTCACCCGCAAGGGCGGCGGCGCGGCGCTGCCGTGGAAGCTCGCGCATTTCCGCGAGATCGTGGAGGGCGCCGTCGCGGCAGCGGGCGACACCCCGCTGACCGTGAAGATGCGCAAGGGCATCGACGGCGACCACCTCACCTACCTGGAGGCGGGCAAGGCCGCGGAGGGCGCGGGCGTCGCGTCGATCGCGCTGCACGCGCGCACCGCCGCCGAGTTCTACTCGGGCCACGCGGACTGGTCCGCGATCGCGAAGCTCAAGGAGACGATCACGGGCACGCCCGTGCTCGGCAACGGCGACATCTGGTCGGCGGCCGACGCCATCCGCATGGTCGACGAGACCGGCTGCGACGGCGTCGTGGTCGGCCGCGGCTGCCTCGGCAGGCCGTGGCTGTTCGGCGACCTCGCTGCGGCGTTCCGCGCGAGGGCGGGCGAGCTCACCGCGGAGGAGGCCGCCCTTGCTCAGGCCCACCCGACGCTCGGCCAGGTGGCGGCGACGTTCCGTCGGCACGCCGAGCTGCTGGTCGAGTTCTTCGACAGCGAGGAGCGCGGCTGCCGCGACATCCGCAAGCACGTCGCCTGGTACTTCAAGGGCTACCCGGTCGGGGGCGACCTGCGCGCGAGCCTGGCGACCGTGGACACGCTCGCACACCTAGACGACCTGCTTGCGACCCTGGACTGGAGTCAGGAGTACCCGGGGGAGGCGGCGGAGGGCCAGCGCGGTCGCGCCGGGTCGCCCAAGCGTCCCGCGCTGCCCGACGGCTGGCTGGACAGCCGCGAGCTGGCGGGCAGCGCGCGTGCGGAGGTCGCCGAGGCGGAGGTGCACAACAGTGGTGGATAGCGCGACGGCGATGATCGACAGCGTCCCGGCCGACGGCTACAGCGAACGCGACCGGGAGCGCTGGCTCCCCGAGCACCACTCCAGCCGTCGCAGCGACTTCGCCCGCGACCGCGCTCGTCTCCTGCACTCGAGCGCGCTGCGCCGGCTTGCAGCGAAGACGCAGGTGCTCAGCCCGACTGCGGGCCTCGATTTCGCGCGCAACCGGCTGACCCACTCCCTGGAGGTCGCCCAGGTCGGCCGCGAGCTCGCCGCGAGCCTCGGGCTCGACCCGGACATCGTCGACACCGCCTGCCTCGCGCACGACATCGGCCACCCGCCCTTCGGCCACAACGGCGAGCGGGCGCTCAACACCTGGGCGGAGGACATCGGCGGCTTCGAGGGCAACGCCCAGACGCTGCGGCTGCTCACCCGCCTGGAGCCGAAGGTGTTCGGCCGCGACGGCCGCCCCTACGGCCTCAACCTGACGCGCGCGAGCCTCGACGCGAGCTGCAAGTACCCGTGGCCGGACACCAGCTCGGTCGCCGACCCGAGCGGACGCGCGAAGTTCGGCTTCTACGCCGACGACCACGCGGTGTTCGAGTGGATGCGCGACGGCGCCCCCGACCGCACCCGCAGCATCGAGGCGCAGGTGATGGATCTCTCCGACGACATCGCCTACTCGGTGCACGACTTCGAGGACGCCGTGGTCAATGGCTACATCGACGTCGCCGCGCTCGGCAGCCGGGTCGACCACGACGACCTGGTCCGGTCGATGTACGAGTGGGTCGGCGGCGAGTTCAGCCACGACGAGCTGATCGCGGCCTTCGACCGCCTCGACAGCCTCGACATCTGGCTCGACCGCTGGGACGGCAGCAGGCGCGCGCAGGCCCACCTGAAGAACCTCACGAGCCAGCTCATCGGCCGGTTCGCCCATGCGGCGGTCCACGAGACGAAGCATCGCGCCGGCGGCGTGGAGCTGCGCCGGTTCGGGGCCGACGTGGTCGTGCCCGACGCCATCCGTGCGGAGATCGCCGTGCTGAAGGGGATCGTCGCCACCTTCGTGATGTCGCGCAACTCCCGGCAGCCGATCTACGCGCAGCAGCGTCAGGTGCTGACGGCGCTGGCCGATGTCCTGCTCTCGCGCGGCCCGCAGGAGCTGGACCCCGGGTTCCAGGAGGACTGGCGGCTCGCGGCCGGCGACGTCGAGCGCAAGCGCGTCGTCGTCGACCAGGTGGCCAGTCTGACCGACCAGTCCGCGCTGAGTTGGTTCGAGCGGCTCGTGCAGCACTGATCCGGCGCGCCGAGGCCGGGCTTGAATCGGCAGCCGGTGTGCAGAATGCTTGAGGGACGCGAAGCAGAGGAGACGCATGAGCAGCCCACAGCCCCCGGCGGACGGCGACCGGCCCATGGAGGCCGAGCCCGGCGCGGCGGCATCGGAGTCGGCGCCCGCCTCCGAGACCGCGAGCGCCGCCGCGAGGCCGGCGCCTGCCAAGCGCACGCCCTCCCCGCGCAAGCGCACTCCCGCGAAGACCTCGGCGATGTCGCCGAACGGCGAGGCCCCGGAGATCCTCGACGCCATGCTGGGCAAGGCGGCGGCGGACGAGACGGTGGTGGGGGAGTCCGCTGACGGCGCCGCGAAGCCGGCCACTCCGCGTCGCCGGACGGCGGCGAGCCGGGCCAAGACCGCGGCCGCGCCCGACACTTCTTCCTCGCCGGTGGAGCCCCCGGTCGCTGCCGAGGCGGAGCGCACCGAGCCGCTCGAGACGGAGGCCGCGACCGCGGTCCTTCCGTCGGCGGACGACTATTACCGTGCGGCTACTCCAGAGACGGGCACCGCGGAGACCGAGGTCCTGAGCTCCGCCGAGGCGCCAGCGCCCGAGGTCGCAGCGCCCGAGGCGGCCGCGCCGGAGGCCGTGCCCGCGCCGCCCGCCGATGCGGAGGTGCCGGTGGGCGCCGTCGCCGAGGAGCCCGCCACCGAAGCAGCCGCGGAAACCCCCACCGAACCCGCCGACGGTCCGCAGGACGCGCGGCGCGGGCGCAGCGTGAACGAGCTCGCCGACCGCCTGGACGACTCGCGGTTCTTCTCCTCGCTGTTCGACTTCACCTTCACCAGCTACGTGACTCGCAAGCTCGCCGGACCCGTGTACGTCGTCGGGCTGGTGCTCATCGGCCTCGGGATCGTCGTCGGCTTCGCCAACAGTCTCGGCATCGCGATCGCGACCCGGTCTCCGGGCGGCGCGTTCGTCTTCCTGCTCGGCGTGCTGGTGACCCTGGTGGCCGCGATCCTGAGCGTGCTGCTGCTCCGGGTGACCATCGAGGTCTTCTGCGCGATCATCGAGATCGCCCAGAACACCCGGCGCAGGCGGCCTCCGCGCGACTGAGGTCGGCGCCGCTCACTAGAATCGAGAGCATGGCCGGCCGGATACGACAAAGCGACATCGAAGAGGTCAAGGCCCGCACCAACATCGCCGACATCATCGGCGACTACGTCAGCCTCAAGCCCGGCGGAGTCGGGGCGCTCAAGGGCCTCTGCCCGTTCCACGACGAGAAGAGCCCGAGCTTCAACGTGCGCCCGGGCGTGGGCCGCTACCACTGCTTCGGCTGCGGCGAGGGCGGCGACGTGTACGCGTTCCTCGTGAAGCTCGACCATGTGTCCTTCACGGAGGCCGTGGAGCGGCTCGCGGGCCGCATCGGCTATCAGCTGCACTACGAGGAGGGCGGGGGAGGCCCGAGCGAGTCGAGCGGCAACCGCGCCCGGCTGCTGGCCGCCAACACCGCCGCGGAGGAGTTCTTCCGTGAGCGCCTGGCCGCCCCCGACGCCGACCCGGGCCGCCGGTTCCTGGGCGAGCGCGGCTTCGACGCCGCGGCGGCCGCCCACTTCGGCGTCGGCTTCGCACCGAAGAGCTGGGACGAGCTCACCGATCACCTGCGCGGCAAGGGCTTCACCCCCGACGAGCTGCTCGCCTCCGGCCTGGTGTCGCAGCGCGACCGCGGCGTCTACGACCGGTTCCGCGGCCGGCTGGTCTGGCCGATCCGCGACGTGACCGGGCAGACAATCGGCTTCGGCGCGCGGCGGCTGCTGGAGGACGACAACGGCCCGAAGTACCTGAACACCCCGGAGACCGCCGTCTACAAGAAGGCCCAGGTGCTCTACGGCCTGGATCTCGCCAAGCGAGACATCTCCCGCAACGACCAGGTCGTGGTGGTCGAGGGCTACACCGACGTGATGGCATGCCACCTGGCCGGCGTGACGACCGCCGTGGCCACCTGCGGCACGGCCTTCGGCATCGACCACATCAAGGTCATCCGCAGGATCATGGGCGACGACAGCAGCACCGGCTCGGTGATCTTCACCTTCGACCCCGACGCCGCCGGCCAGAAGGCCGCCGCCCGCGCGTTCGGGGAGGAGCAGCGCTTCTCCGCCCAGACCTACGTCGCGGTCGGGCCGGACGGGCTCGACCCGTGCGACCTCCGCCTCGCCGGCGGCGACGACGCCGTGCGCCGGATGATCGACGCCCGCAAGCCGATGTTCGAGTTCATGATCCGCCAGGTGGTCGACCGCTTCGACCTCGACACCGTGGAGGGCCGCACGGCCGCCCTGCGCGCCGGCGCGCCGATCGTGGCGACCATCCGCGACCCGGCGTCGCAGAACGGCTACACGCGCGAGCTCGCCCGCCTCTCCGGCGGCGACCTCCAGGACGCCCTCCGTGCCGTGCGCTCCGCCCAGCGCAGCGGGCGGGGTGACGACGGCGGGCGCCAGGGCGGCCGCGACGGCGCACCGGGACGGCAGCCGGCTCGACAGCCGGGAGCGGACGCCCCCGTTCCGGTCCGGGAGGCCGACCCCACGGATCCCACCCAGCGCACCGAGCGCGAGAGCCTGATGGTGCTGCTCCAGCTCCCGGCGGAGGTCGGCGCCGAGCGGGCCGCCCGTGCCCTCCAGGTGCCGTTCGTCAACCCGACCCACGCCGTGGTGCGCGACGCGATCGCCAGCCAGCTGCCGTCCATGGCCGACCCCGGCTGGGTGGACCGCGTGCTCGCCGAGGTGCCGCAGGCCTACGCGCCGACGGTCAACGCGCTCGCGGTCGGCGCCCTCCCGCAGACCGGTTCGGACGTGGGCCGCTACGCCCGCTCGATCCTGGACGGCCTGATCGACCGGGACCTGCTGCGTGAGAAGGCCGAGCTGACGTCGCGGCTGGCGCGCACCGACCCGCAGAACGCGGAGCTCCGGCGGTCGCTGCAGGTGGCGCTGGCGTCGATCGACCGCGAGCGGATGCGGCTGCGCGGCGAGTAGCGGGGCAGAATAGGGCATCTCCACGTTCCGGCGACGGAATCCGTGGCAGCATGCGCAAATGCGCGCGGAATTGTTGCGTCGATGTAAAGATTGCGCCGCGATCCGCGGCAGGATGCGTATCCTGCGCGGCATTCGTGCTAGGACTGTGGCTACGCGATCCGGCGACGTGGCACTCGCGTGCGCTCTGCCGGATCAGTGACCCCACCAAGGAAGAGGTAATCGGATATGAGATCCGTACACATCGGCGGACGGCGCCTGCTCGCCGTGTCGGCCGCCTTCGCGGCCGCGGCGCTGGTGCTCGCGGGCTGCTCCGGGAGCAACAACAGCTCCGGAGGCGGCGGCGGCACGCTGACCATCGGCACGACGGACAAGATCACGTCGATCGACCCGGCCGGCTCCTACGACAACGGCTCCTTCGCCGTGATGAACCAGGTATACCCGTTCCTGCTGAACTCGCCGTACGGCAGCCCGGACGTCAAGCCGGACATCGCCGCGAGCGCCGCCTTCACGTCGCCCACCGAGTACACCGTGAAGCTGAAGCCGGACCTGAAGTTCGCGAACGGTCACCCGCTGACCTCCGAGGACGTCAAGTTCACCTTCGACCGCCAGCTCAAGATCAACGACCCGAACGGTCCCGCGTCGCTGCTGGGCAACCTCGACAGCGTCAGCACGCCGGACAAGACGACCGCGGTCTTCAAGCTCAAGGTCCCCAACGACCAGACCTTCCCGCAGGTGCTCTCCAGCCCCGCCGGCCCGATC
The DNA here is from genome assembly GCF_057655165.1 of Leifsonia sp. Soil_N53. NCBI lineage: Bacteria > Bacillati > Actinomycetota > Actinomycetes > Micrococcales > Microbacteriaceae > Leifsonia > Leifsonia sp. Soil_N53. Next base: position 126,775 of record NZ_JBDGMM010000064.1, on the reverse strand, counting down.
GTCGACCACCAGGTGTTCTCGGCCGACAAGGTCACCCCGGACAACACCATCGTCAAGGGTCACCCGTTCGCCGGTCAGTACGACATCACGAGCTACGACTTCAACAACCTCATCGCGTACAAGGCGAACCCCAACTACGAGGGCCTGCTCGGCAAGCCGGCCACGGAGAAGGTCAACGTCAAGTACTACGCGGAGTCGTCGAACCTGAAGCTCGACATCCAGAAGGGCGCGATCGACGTCGCGTACCGCAGCCTGTCGGCGACGGACATCCAGAGCCTCGGCACGGACAAGAACGTCAAGGTCGTCAAGGGCCCGGGTGGTGAGATCCGCTACATCGTCTGGAACTTCAACACCCAGCCGTTCGGTGCGACGACCCCGGAGGCCGACGCCAAGAAGGCTCTCGCCGTGCGCCAGGCCGCTGCCGACCTCGTCGACCGCGCGACCATCGCCAAGCAGGTCTACAAGGACACCTACAGCCCGCTGTACTCCTACGTCCCGCAGGGCCTGACCGGTGCGACCACCGTGCTGAAGGACCTCTACGGCGACGGCAACGGCGGACCGAGCCTCGACAAGGCGAAGGCTGCTCTCCAGGCCGCCGGCGTGACCACCCCGGTCTCGCTGAACCTGCAGTACAACCCGGACCACTACGGCCCGTCCTCCGGTGACGAGTACGCGCTCGTCAAGGAGCAGCTCGAGAACGGCGGCCTGTTCAAGGTCAACCTGCAGTCGACCGAGTGGGTCCAGTACTCCAAGGACCGCGTCAAGGACCTGTACCCGGCCTACCAGCTCGGCTGGTTCCCGGACTACTCCGACGCGGACAACTACCTGTCGCCGTTCTTCAGCAAGGAGAACTTCCTCGCGAACCACTACGACAACCCCGAGGTCCAGCAGCTGATCACCCAGCAGCTGGGCACCACCGACAAGGCCGAGCGCACCAAGCTGATCGAGCAGATCCAGGCCAAGGTGGGCGCCGACCTGTCCACCCTGCCGCTGCTGCAGGGCGCTCAGGTCGCCGTGGTGGGCAAGAACGTCAACGGCGCCGACAAGACGCTCGACCCGTCGTTCAAGTTCCGCTACGCGGCTCTCTCGAAGGGCTAGGCCGCACCACACGGCCGAAAGGGGGGCGGCTCGCGTCTGGCGCGAGCCGCCCTCACCCACGAACCACCCACGATTGGCTCCTATGACAGCGACGGTCAGCGGGCCGGCGGCGCCCACGGCGCCCGGCCCCGAACGAACCAGGACGCGTCGGCGAACGGGAGGCGGCCTCAGCCGCTACATCGTCATCCGCGCCCTCCTCATCATCCCGACGATCTTCATCCTCGTCACGGTCGTCTTCTTCCTGATGCGCTCCACCGGCGACCCCGTCACGGCGGCGCTCGGCGGCAAGCTGCCTCCCGCGCAGCTCCAGCAGCGCATCCACGAGGCGGGCTATGACCGGCCCTTGCTCGTGCAGTACTTCGAGTACCTCGGGCAGATCCTGCGCGGCGACTTCGGCACGACCTTCACCGACCACCAGCCCGTGACCCAGGTGCTGATCACCTACGGCGCGGCCACCCTCGAGCTGGCGTTCTACGCGCTCATCGTCGCGTTCATCGTCGGAATCCCGCTCGGCCTGCTCGCGGCGTACTACCGCGACCGGTTCGGCGACGCGTCGCTGCGGATCTTCGCGATCCTCTGCTACGCGACCCCGGTGTTCTTCGTCGGCATGGTGCTCAAGCTGGTGTTCTCGATCTGGCTGGACGTGCTCCCCGTGGCGGGCCGCGCGTCGACCAGTTCCGAGATCGAGATGCAGACCCTCCCGAACAAGACCGGCATCTACCTGATCGACGCGTTCCAGACCGGCGACCCGGCGGTGGTCGGCGATGTCCTGCTGCACGCGATACTGCCGGCCGTGACCCTCGGCCTCCTGACCGCTGGCATCTTCCTCCGGCTGGTGCGCACCAATGTGATCGGCACCCTCTCGACGGACTACGTCGACGCCGCCCGTTCGCGCGGTGTGAGCGAGAGCCGGCTGGTGCGCAAGCACGCCTACCGTCCGGCGCTCATCCCGATCATCACGGTCATCGGCCTCCAGATCGCCCTGCTGCTCGGCGGCGCGATCCTCACCGAGACGACCTTCGAGTGGAAGGGACTGGGCTTCCAGCTCTCGCACTACCTGCAGGCACGCGACTTCGTCGCGGTCCAGGGCATGGTCGTCCTGCTCGCCGTCATCGTCGCGGTCACCAATTTCATCGTCGACATCATCGCGGCGCTCATCGACCCGAGAGTGAGGTACTGACATGGCCTCGCAGAAGCGCACCATCTGGAGCCGGCTCCCTGTCGTCCATCAGCTCCGCCAGTCGGTCGGACTGCAGCGCGGGATGCTGGTCACCGGCCTCGTGCTCACCGCCCTGTTCATCCTGGTCGCGATCTTCGCGCCGCTCATCGCCCCGTACGGCTTCGCGCAGCTCAAGGACGCGCAGGGCCAGTTCGGCTCGCAGCAGCCGCCGAGCCCGGCGCACATCTGGGGCACGACGGTCGGCGGCTACGACGTGTTCTCGCGCGTGATCTGGGGAGCGCAGACCGCGATCCTCGTGATCGTCGTCGCGGTGATCCTGTCGATCTTCGCCGGCGTCATCCTCGGCCTCGTCTCAGGCTACTTCGGCGGCTGGGTCGACCGCCTGCTCGTGGTGATCGCCGACGCGATCTACGCATTCCCGTCGCTGCTGCTCGCGATCGTGATGGCGATCGTCATCTCGGGCGGCCAGTCCAGCCTCTGGGGCGGCATCCTCGCCGCGGCGATCTCGATCACGGTGGTCTACATCCCGCAGTACTTCCGGGTGATCCGCTCGGAGGTCGTCCGGATCAAGGCGGAGGCCTACGTCGAGTCGGCCCGCGTGGTCGGCGCCAGCAACGGTCGGATCATGTACCGCCACGTGCTGCGCAACTCCACCCGCACGTTGCCGCTGATCTTCACGCTGAACTCCTCCGAGGCCATCCTGACGCTCGCGGCCCTCGGCTTCCTCGGCTTCGGCATCGAGCCGACCGCGGCCGCGGAGTGGGGGTACGACCTCAACAAGGCGCTGTCCGACGTCACCAGCGGCATCTGGTGGACAGCCATCTACCCGGGTCTCGCGATCGTGCTCGTCGTGCTCGGCATCACGCTCGTGGGCGAGAGCCTCAACGACCTCGCCGACCCGCGCCTGCGCGGCCGGCGCCGCGCCGCAGAGGCGTCGGGCCTGGTCGCCGAGACGTCGGTCGTCCCCGGCGGTCCGCTGGAGGCGGGCCCCGGCGGCATCGACGGCCTGGAGGGCGGAGAGTCGTTCGACGAGCACGGAATCGAGGTCAAGCCATGAGCGACGTCGTCAGCATCGACAACCTGTCGGTGACGTTCGCAACCGACGCCGGCGCCGTGAAGGCCGTCGACGATGTCACTCTCCGCGTGTCGCCGGGCGAAGTGCTTGCGATCGTGGGGGAGTCCGGTTCGGGCAAGACCGTCACCGCCAAAACCATCCTCGGCCTGCTGCCGGAGACCGCGACCGCCTCGGGAGCCGTGGTGCTGCGCAGCAGGGACGGCGCCAACGAGGCGGACGTCATCTCGCTGAGCAAGAAGGAGCTCAGGGAGGTGCGCGGGACGGACGTCGCGATGGTGTTCCAGGAGCCGTCCACCGCGCTCAACCCCGTGTACCAGGTCGGCTGGCAGATCGCCGAGGGCCTCCGCGCCCACGGCAAGCTGTCCAAGAAGGAGGCGCAGAAGCAGGCGGTCGACATCCTCCGCCGGGTCGGCATCCCGGAGCCGGAGAAGCGGGTCAAGTACTACCCGCACCAGTTCTCCGGCGGCCAGAAGCAGCGCATCGTCATCGCCATGGCGCTGGTGCTGAACCCGGGACTCATCGTGGCCGACGAGCCGACGACCGCGCTCGACGTGACGGTGCAGGCCGAGATCCTCGACCTGCTGCGCCGCTGCCGCGACGAGTTCGGCGCGGCCATCGTGCTGATCACCCACAACATGGGCGTGGTCGCCGACCTGGCCGACCGCGTCGCCGTCATGTACCAGGGCAAGGTCGTGGAGGAGGCCGACGCGCGCACGCTGTTCGCGGCGCCGCAGGCCGAGTACACGCGCCAGCTGCTCGCGTCGGTTCCGCGCATCGGCCAGGGCCTGGTCGCCACCCAGGACCGGGCGATCGCCCGTGCCGAACGGCCGGACGAGGCGCCGGTGGTCGCTGCACGCGACCTGCGCATCCAGTACCCGGGACGGCTCGGCCGGCCCGGCTTCGTCGCGGTCGACGGCGTGAGCTTCGACATCCGGCCGGGCGAGGTGCTCGGGCTGGTGGGCGAGTCCGGCTCGGGGAAGACCACGATCGGACGTGCCATCGCCGGGCTCGGCAAGGTCACCGAGGGTTCCCTGAAGGTGCTCGGGATCGAGATGAACGGCGTCAGGGAGCGCCAGTTCCGCAAGGTGCGCAGCGACATCGGCTTCGTGTTCCAGGACCCGGCGTCGAGCTTCAACCCGTTGCTGACCATCGCGGACTGCGTGGCCGAGCCGCTCGTCGTGCACGGCAGGGCGTCCTCGCCCTCGGCCGCGCGCGGCAGGGTGGACGAGCTGCTGGAGGCCGTGCAGCTCCCGCGCAGCTACGGCGACCGCTTCCCGCACGAGCTCTCCGGAGGCCAGCGGCAGCGGGCCAGCCTCGCGCGCGCCCTCGCCCTGGAGCCGACCCTGCTGATCGCGGACGAGCCGACCTCCGCGCTCGACGTGTCGGTGCAGGCCCGCGTGCTGGAGCTCTTCGCGGACCTGCAGCGCGAGTTCGGCTTCGCGGCGCTGTTCATCAGCCACGACCTGGCCGTGGTCGATCTGCTGGCCGACCGGATCGCCGTGCTGCACCGCGGCAAGCTGGTCGAGGAGGGCACGGGCGCCGAGGTGCTCGGCAACCCGAGGGAGGCGTACACGCAGCGCCTGCTGGCCTCCCTGCCGGTGCCGGATCCGGTGGAACAGGCCGACCGGCGGGAGGCGCTGCGCGCACTCCAAGCCGACAGCGCCTAGGGTCGAATATGTGAGTCCCGATCCCGCCATCCTCGTCAGCGACCTGTCCGTCGAATATCCCGCAAGGGGCGTCAGCCCGTCGTGCGTCGCCCTGCGCGGGGTGAGCTTCCGGCTGGAGGCGGGGCAGTCGCTCGGTGTGCTGGGCGAGACGGGTTCGGGCAAGAGCACGCTGGCCGCGGTGCTCGCCGGGCGGGGGCTTCCCCTCCGTTCCGGCGAGCCCGGCCCGCGCATCAGCGGCGGCGACGCGACCGTGCTCGGCCACTCGCTGCGGCACGCCCGCAAGCGGGACGTGTCCGAGGTGACCTTCCACGTCGGCTATCTGCCGCAGGAGGCCTCGGCGTCCTTGGAGCCGTCCCTGTCGATCCAGGACAACGTCACGCTGCCGATCTTCGAGCGCGACGAGCACTACAGCCGCCGGTCGGCGGGGGAGCGGGCCGCGCTCATGCTCGACACGGTGCACCTGCCGCTCAGCGTGCTCGGCAAGTACCCGTACCAGCTGAGCGCCGGCCAGCGGCAGCGCGTGGCGCTCGCGAAGGCGCTCGTGCTCGGCCCTCACGTGTTGATCGTCGACGAGCCGACGGCCGGCATCGACGCGACCGTCCGCGACGCCGTGATCGACCTCCTCGCCCAGCTCCGCTCGCACCAGGGCTTCACGGCCGTCGTGGTGAGCCACGACCTCGCGGTGCTGCGTCGTGCGACCGACGTGTCCCTGGTGCTCCAGGCCGGACGCCCGGTCGGGTACGGACCGATCGAGGACGTGCTGGCCGACCCCTCGCATCCGTTCGTGCGCGGGCTGGCGGACGCGCTCAAACCGCCGCCGCGCCGGCGGGAGCGCCGCCCGCAGGTCGCCGCCGGCGATCGCGCCCAGAACTGACCCGGCCCAGCGCCGAGACACCCTGCCCCGAGGAAGAGGAACCATGACCGACCGCACCCCCCAGCACCGCGCCGTCCTCGCGCCGGTCGGCGCGCCGCTCGACCCCGCCGAGCGCCCGGAACCCGGCCCGATCGCCGTGCTGCCCACGGCCGAGCCCTCGTTCGTCGCCGCCGTGGAGGCCGCGGGCGGGACCGTCGAGCCGCTCTCCGACCGCACGCGCGGCGTCGTCTGGCTCTCCAACAAGGACGCCGCCGCCTTCCCGCCGATCCTGCACGCGCACCCCGGCATCGGCTGGGTGCAGCTCCCGTTCGCCGGCGTTGACGCGTTCTCCGGCATCATCGGCGCCGAGGACCGTCCCGGTCTGGTCTGGACGAGCGCCAAGGGCGCGTACGCGCAGCCGGTGGCCGAGCACGCGCTCGCCCTGACCCTGGCCCTGCTGCGCGTGCTGCCCAAGCGCGTGCGTGCCACCTCGTGGTCCACGGTGGAGGAGGGCCGCTCGCTGTACGGCCTCGACGTCGTGATCGTCGGCGCGGGCGGCATCGCCCTGGAGCTGATGATGCTGCTGGCGCCGTTCGGCGCCCGTGTGACGATCGTGCGACGCTCGCCGGAGCCCGTGCCGGGCGCCGAGCGCACGGTCGGCTCCGACCGCCTGCTGGAGGTCCTTCCCGACGCGGACGTGGTGGTCGTGGCTGCCGCGCTCACCGGCGGCACCCGCCACCTGTTCGGCGACGCGGAGTTCGCGGCGATGAAGGAGACCGCCTACCTGGTGAACATCGCCCGCGGCGGACTGGTCGACACGGACGCGCTGCTGCGCGCCCTCCGCGGCGGAGAGATCGCCGGAGCGGGCATCGACGTGACCGACCCGGAGCCGCTGCCGGACGCGCACCCGCTGTGGGCGGAGGAGGCCTGCCTGATCACTCCGCATCAGGCCGACACCTCGGCGATGACGGCGCCGTTGCTGGCCGAACGGGTGCGCGCCAATGTGCGGGCGTTCCTCGGCGACGGCGATTTCGTGGGCCGGGTGGATCCGGCCGCGGGCTACTGACGCCGACGCGCGCGGGATGCCGCTCCGATTTCGCTCGGCGGTCGAAGTCTTGCTAGAGTAGCTTCGCTGATCAAGCATTCCTCGATAGCTCAATTGGCAGAGCAGCCGGCTGTTAACCGGCAGGTTCTTGGTTCGAGTCCAAGTCGGGGAGCGGAAAGCACAGGCGAAGGCCCGGAGGTGAAGACCTCCGGGCCTTCGCCTTTCGTGCACATGCTCCGAAAGGAATACACCCCAATCGGGCCGCCGCTGGGTACTATGCGGCCATGAGCAAGCGGGAGCGGGACCGGCACGACTCCGAGGAGCCGGACGACGCGGTCGAGGACTACGAGAACGACGAGGACGAACGGCGCGCATCGCTCGAACGCGAAGCCGGATTGACGAGCTTCGGCGGGCCCGCGTTCGGGCCGCTGTTCGGGAGCACCCCTGGCGACGACGGCGAGATCTTCGACGCAGAGCACAATCCCTGAACCGGCCGGCCGGCCGAGCCTTCGCTGCGTACTCCCGGGGGAGTAGCCGACAGACTCCCCGGGGGGCAGGGTGCGGAGCCGGTGCGCTGGCTAGCATGAGGAGATGCCCTGGAACCCGCCCGCCGACGCCCGCCAGAGCGGGCCGGGCTGGCACGAGGGTCGCGGCTGGCACGAGGGCGGCTGGCAGGGCGGCGGCTGGCAGGGCCGCGGCTGGCAGGGCCGCCCGCCGCGCGGGGCGATCTGGTTCCCCGTCGTCCTCTCCGTCCTCATCCAGCTCCCCGGCGTCCTCATCGCCGCGCACACGGCGGCGACCGATCCGCTGACGCTGGCGGCTGTGCTCGTCGCCTTCGCATCCTCGTTCCTCCTGCTCCTCGCGCGTGCGTATCCCGGACCGGTGCTCGTCGCCGTCGCGGTCCTCTGCACGCCGGCGATCGCCCTCACGATGGGCCCGCCCCTGGCGGCCGTCCCTGTGGCCTTCGCGGTCGTCGGCGCCGTCGTCCGTTCGGCGCGGGTCTGGACGTGGTGGACGCTGGCGGGGATCGCCGTCGTCGGCCCGCTCGGCGCCTACCTGCTCGTCGGGCGGCCCGAGGCCGTCATCCGGCCACTCGCCATCGCCCTGGTGCTCACCCTCCTCGTCGGGGTCGGCGAGGCCATCCGCGGGCGGCGCGAGCGCTACCGGGAGATCTCCCGGCAGATCGCCGCGCGCCGGGAGTCCGCCGCCGAGGCCGAGCGGCTGCGGATCGCGCGCGAGCTGCACGACGTGCTCGCGCACTCGCTGTCCCAGATCAGCGTGCAGGCCGGGGTCGGTCTCCACCTCTTCGACAGCCGCCCCGACAAGGCGCGCGAGAGCCTGGAGGCCATCAAGTCGGTGAGCAGCCAGGCGCTCGAGGAGGTGCGCGGTGTGCTCGGCTTCCTCCGTGCGGAGGGCTATCCCGCGGCGCGGGCGCCGGAACCGGACCTGGCGCGCGTCCCCGTGCTGGTCGAGACCTACCGGCGCGCCGGCCTCGACGTGCACTACGACGACGCGCTCACCACGACGCCGTCGGCCGCTTCGCAGCTCGCGCTGTACCGGATCGTCCAGGAGTCCCTCACGAACATCGGCCGGCACGCGCAGGCCAGGACGGTCGACATCCGGCTCGCCGAGGAGGGCGGCGACTACGTGCTCACGATCGCCGACGACGGCCGCGGGCTGCCCGAGGCTGAGTCCGACGGCAAGGGGATGATCGGGATGCGCGAGCGCGCCGAGCTGCTCGGCGGCCGCTTCGAGACGCGCGAGACGGCGGGCGGCGGGCTTACCGTGGCAGCCCGCATCCCGTTGCGCACGGCGGAGGACGCATGATCCGGGTGCTGCTGGCGGACGACCAGCACCTCGTGCGTGCGGGCTTCCGTGCGCTGCTGGAGGCCGAGGACGACCTCGAGGTGGTCGGCGAGGCCGCGACGGGCCGGGAGGCGGTCGAGCTCACGCGGCGCACACATCCCGACGTGGTGCTCATGGACATCCGGATGCCGGACGGCGACGGGCTCTGGGCCACCGGCCGGCTCACCGCCGACCCGGAGCTGGCGGCGACGCGGATCGTGATGGTCACCACGTTCGAGCTGGACGACTACGTCGCGCAGGCGATCCTCTCCGGGGCGAGCGGCTTCCTCGTCAAGGACACCGAGCCGGTCGAGCTCCTGCGCGCGGTGCGGGTCGTGGCCGCGGGCGACGCCCTGCTCTCGCCCGGCGCCACGCGCCGGCTGATCGAGCGCGTCGCCGGCGGACTGCGCCCTGCGCCCGACGCGGAGGCGCTGCGCGACCTGAGCGAGCGCGAGCGGGAGGTCCTGGCCCTGGTCGGCCACGGGCTGACCAACACGGAGATCGGGGAGCGGCTCTTCCTCAGCCCGCTGACGGCGAAGACGCACGTCTCGCGGATCATGACGAAGCTCGCCGCGCGCGACCGCGTGCACCTGGTCGTCGTCGCCTACGAGACGGGCCTGGTGCAGCCGGGCCGGCAGTGAGCGACGCTCTGCTCCCGGGGGAGTAGCGCAAGTGCCTCCCGGCGGCGGATTCGCCGAAGCGGGCGTGCGGCGAGGCTGATGGTGGATCCGCGAAAGCCGCGGACAGCTCACCGATTGGATGCACCATGTTCAGTTCGCTCGCAGCCGCCGCACCCTGCGCCGTCGTCGCCTGGGGTGGCGGCCCCTGGTTCGGCTGGTGGTGGTTCCTGATCCCGCTCTTCTGGATCGGGATCTTCTTCCTCATCTTCGGCCTCGTCGGCCGGCGCTGGCGCCGCGCAGCCGTCGCCCGCGGAGGCTACGGCTGGGGCCCGAACGGGCCGCACTCCGGAACCCGCGCCGCCGAGCAGACGCTGGCGGACCGCTACGCCAACGGCGACATCGACGAGAAGGAGTACCGCGCCCGCCTGGAGGTGCTGCGCGCCAACCGCGGCGACGGCTCCTGACCTCGGCGGCCCTCCACGGAGCGCGGCCCGGATATGATCGTCCGGGCCGCGCACCGGCCCGCGCCACCGGCCCGGAAGGACCCGCATGACCCCGCTCTGGATCGCCCTCGCCGCCGCCGTGGCGGCCGCCGCCGTCTTCGCGGTGCTCTGGCTCCTCGAGCGGACCCGCCGGCGCCGCTCCCAGGAGGCGCGCGAGGAGCGCGAGTGGGATCGCATCGACCGCGAGCTCGAGCTCGCCGAGCAGGCCGGCCGGTTCCGGATCATCGGCGAGCTGGGGGACGTCGCGGTCGCCGCGGTCTCCCGGCTCGTCTCCCAGGCCGAGGGGATGCGCTACGCGGCCACGGCCGACCCGGCGGCGGCGTCCCGGTCGGCGTCCGCGATCGAGACCTCGGCGCGCGACGCCCTCGCCGACCTGCGCCGACTGCAGAACGCCGTGGCCGACGGCGGCCGCGAGGTGCTTCCCGCCCCCGGACTGCACTCCGCGCGCGATCTGTTCCGGGTGATGCGCGAGGCGGGATTGGAGGTGACCTTCGGCGAGACCGGCGAGCGCTTCGAACTGCGCCAGGGCGCCGAGCTCGTGGTGTTCCGCATCCTGCAGACCAGCCTCGGGAACGCCCTCCAGCACGGCGGACCCGGCACGACCGCGGTCGTGGCGATGGCGTGGACGCCGGACGGCCTCCACGTCACCGTGGACGACGACGGCATCCGCGCCGCCGCGCGCCGGCGCGGCCTCGACCGCGACGGCGTCGACCAGGCGACCGCCTACAGCGCCGACGACGACCTGCGTGCGGTGACCGAGTTCGTCGAGGGCGCCGACCTCAACGAGCTGCGCGAGCGCTCCGCCCTGTTCGGCGGGGTGCTGGACGCCAAGACCGTCCCGGGGGTCGGCTTCTCGCTGTCCGTCGTGTTCCCCGCGCTGCGCCACCACAACGGCGTGCACGGAGTGCCGCTGCGCTAGCCCGATGGGCCCGCCCGGTGGCGGAGGTCAGTCCTCCAGGTGGTCCCGGCCCGGCAGCCAGCTGAGCCCGGGGACGCCCCACGAGTTCTTGCGCTGGGTCTTGAGCGCGGCCTTGCCGTAGGGGTGCGCGAGACGGTCGACGTAGAGCACGCCGTCGAGATGGTCGTACTCGTGCTGGAAGATCCGGGCGAGCCAGCCGTCGGCGCGGACCGTGAACGGCTCGCCCTCCAGGTCGACGGCCTCCAGGATGACGCTCTCGGAACGCCGCAGCGGGAAGCGCTCGCCCGGGAACGACAGGCAGCCCTCCGACTCGGTGTCCTCGTCCGGCTCGCCCACGGCCGCCGGGCTGAGCCACAGCACCGGGTTGATCGCGACGCCGCGGTGCAGCACGTCGTCGTCGTCCGTCCAGCCGTAGACGAACAGCCGCAGCGGCACTCCGACCTGCGGGCCGGCGAGGCCCACGCCCGGCGCCTGGTCCATCGTCTCGAACATGTCGGCCACGAGCGCGCGCAGGTCGTCGTCGAACTCGGTGACCTCGGCCGCGCGAGTGTGCAGGACGGGGTCTCCGGTGATCCGGATGGGAAGGACGGCCATTCGGCAAGACTATCGGGATCATGTTGGGTAGGGTCGTGGCGTGGGTACGGAACTGATGGACGCGCTCGAGCTGACGTATCAGCCCAGTCAGCTCCTTGGCATCCCGGTCGCCCTCGTCGGCGCCGTGTTCCTGTCCATCGGCGCGCAGCTCCAGCACCACGGCGTCACCAAGGTGGAGGCGCAGACCCAGGATGCCAAGGCCGGGCTCAACCCCCGCCAGCTCGGGCTGCTGCTCGCCCGGCCGTCCTGGGTGATCGGCACCCTGCTCCTGGGGCTCGCGATCGTGTTCCAGCTCGTCAGCCTGAAGCTCTCGCCGCTCATCCTGGTGCAGCCGCTCGGCGTGGTCGGGCTCGTCATCACCAGCGTGCTGAACGCGCGCGTGAGCGGCGTGAAGCTGAACCGGCGGTCGATCGTGGCCATCACCCTCTGCGTCGGCGGCGTCGGCGCGTTCGTCATCATCGCCGCCGTCTTCGCGCGCGACCAACCCGTCACCACCCGGGCGCTCGTCGTCATCCTGATCATCCTGGCCTTCGTGCTCATCGTGTTCGGGCTGGCGTTCTGGTTCCTGCGGCACCGGTTCAAGGCGATCTTCTACATCGTCGGCGCCGGCGTCCTCTACGGCTTCGTCGCCACCCTGGCCAAGGTGGTCATCGACCGCATCTCGAACCAGGAGTGGGACTGGCTGCTCGTGCTGTGCATCGTCGCGCTGCTCGCCGCCGCCGGGCTCGGCGCGTACTTCGTCCAGAACGCCTACTCGTCCGGCCCTCCCGACCTGGTGATCGCCGGCCTGACCGTGATCGATCCGCTCGTCGCAGTGACCATCGGCATCGTCGTCCTGAACGAGGCGGCGGGGGCGCCGTGGTGGGCGATGCTCGGGTTCGCGATCACCGGGGCTGTGGCGATCTACGGCGTGTTCCAGCTCGCCAAGCACCACCCGCAGACCAACGGCGAAGCGCCACTCACCGAGCGCCTTGCGGACTCCGTCCGGGAATCCGGCCTAGACTGAAGCGGAATCGCCGGTCCGACCCGTCCGGCGCGCTCAGACCGTCGCCGGGTGAACCGCCCTGGCCGAAGACCGTGAGGGACTCACCACGTGCCTGATACGAGCGGAACGAACGACATCCCGCCCGCCCCGGCCCAGCATCGGCCGATGACCATCCTGATGGGGTGCGACACGTTCGCGCCGGATGTGAACGGCGCCGCCCGTTTCGCCGAGCGTCTCGCCGCCGGCCTGGTCGCACGCGGCCACGACATGCACGTCGTCGCCCCCGCCGCCGGCCGCCGCCACGGAACGTGGATCGAGGAGCACGAGGGCGAGAAGATCACCGCCCACCGCCTGCGCAGCTGGCGCTGGTACCCGCACGACTGGCTGCGGTTCGCGCTGCCGTGGATGAGCAAGGCGAACGCCCGGCGCGTCCTCGACGAGGTCCAGCCCGACGTCGTGCACTTCCAGTCGCACATCGTGATCGGCCGCGGTCTCGCCTACGAGGCCCAGAAGCGCGGCATCCGGATCGTCGCGACGAACCATGTGATGCCCGAGAACATCATCGAGTTCACGCGCCTGCCGAAGTTCCTGCACAAGACCTTCGTGAGCATCGCGTGGCGGGACGCGCGCAAGAGCTTCGACCGCGCGGAGTCGATCACGACGCCGACCCGGCGCGCGGCCGAGTTCCTGGAGAAGGCCACCGGCCTGCGCGGCGTGCACGCCATCTCCTGCGGCATCGACGCCCACAACTACACGCCCGACTTCGCTCCGCGCACGGCCAACCGTATCCTGTTCGTCGGCCGGATCACCGGAGAGAAGCAGATCGACGTGCTGCTCAACGCGGTCAAGCTGCTGCCGGAGTCGCTGGACGCCCAGCTGGAGATCGTGGGCGGCGGCGACCAGTTCAAGAACCTCCAGTCGCTGGCCGAGACGCTCGGGCTCGCCGGCCGGGTGAAGTTCCTCGGCTACGTGACCGACCAGGAGCTGCGCCAGGCGTACACCAGGGCGACCGTGTTCGCGATGCCGTCGATCGCCGAGCTGCAGTCCATCGCGACGCTGGAGGCGATGGCCTCCGGTCTCCCGGTGGTCGCGGCCGACGCGATGGCGCTCCCGCACCTGGTGCACGACGGCGAGAACGGCCACCTGTTCCGGCCCGGCGACGCGCAAGACCTGGCCGACAAGCTGGAGAGCGTGCTCACCCTGCCGCAGGACGAGCTCGACGTCCTCAAGAACGCGTCGCTCCGGATCGTCGCGACGCACGACATCCAGACCACGATCAGCACGTTCGAGAGCCTGTATCGTGGGGAGCCGGTGGCCGACCCGGTGACGGCGGCGGCCCCGAGCGTGCCCGCCCCGGAGTGATCGGGGGAGAGGACACGGGGCGGTAGCTCAGCTGGTTAGAGCATCGGACTCATAATCCGCCGGTCACGGGTTCAAGTCCCGTCCGCCCTACTCGGATCGCGTCGGTCGCCTGCGGCACGCACCTCCGGCGCAGGAACGCAAGCCCTGGCGGTCCCGTACACCGCGCGTACCGTGCTGCGGCATGAACACCATCGGATGGATCGTGCTGATCGTCGTCATCGTGGTCATCGTCGCGGCGATCATCATCGTCGTCGCGACCGTGGGTCGACGGCGCAAGCAGGAGGCCGACCGTCGTCGCGCCACCGAGCTGCGGGAGGCTGCCTCCCGCGATGAACTGGCCGCGCGCGAACGCGAGGCGAAGTCGGCCCGCGCCGCGGCGGACGCGAAGCAGGCGGAGGTCGACGCCGAGAACCTCCGGCGCGAGGCGGACGAGCGCGAACGCGCAGCGGCCGCGGCTCGCGAGGAGCAGCAGCAGAAGCTCAGCCGCGCCGACGAGGTCGACCCGGATGTGCAGACGGACCGGCACGGCAACCGGGTCGAGGACGACACCCGCCGCGGGGACGTTCCGCCGGCGCACCAGGAGACGGCGCCCACCACCGCGGCGCCCGCGACTGCCGCGCCAGCAACGGGAGCGCCCGCGCACGACGCACCCCGCATCGACGGCATCACCGGCGAGGAGCGCCGCCCGGAGGACCGGCGGGTCTGACCCGGACGGCGGCTCGCGAGACGCGCTGCCCCGCTCGGCCCTTCACTCGCTGAGCGACGGCAGCCGCGTCTCGCGGAGCCACGCGTCGAAGAACTCGTCCAGCGGCTCCGTCGAGAACCCTGCGGCGTACGCCTCGAAGTCCGCGGTCGACGCCGTCCCGAACCGGCGGGTGGCCGACCAGCCGCGCAGCAGGCCGAAGAACCGCTCGTCGCCGAGCCGGCGGCGCAGCGCGTGCAGGAGGCACGCCCCGCGCTTGTAGACCCGGTCGTCGAACATCCGGTCGACCCCGGGATCGGCCAGCACGAGGTCCTTCGGCTTCACGCGCAGCACCGCGTGGTGGGTGCGCGCGAGGGTGTTGGCCGACGGCCCGCCCGAGTACTCCGACCAGATCCACTCGGCGTAGCAGGCGAACCCCTCGTTGAGCCAGATGTCGCTCCAGGCCGCCACGCCGACGCTGTTGCCGAACCACTGATGCGCCAGCTCGTGCGCGATCAGCCGCTCCGAGCCGCCGCGGCCGTCGATGTGCTCCGACCCGAAGGTCGCCATGCCCTGCGACTCGAGCGGGATCTCCAGCGGGTCCTCGGTCACCACGACCGTGTACGTCGGGAACGGGTAGGGGCCGAAGCGCTCCTGGAAGCACTCGATCATCCGCCCGACCGGCGCGAAGTCCGCGAGCACGCGCCGCGCGAGCGCCGGCGGGTACGCGAGTACCCACTCGACGCCGTCGGTGCGTCGCGGCTCGAGCACGTAGCGGCCGATCTGCACCGCGGCGAGGTAGGTCGCCGTCGGCTCCGGGCAGTCGAACGTCCAGGTGCCGCGTCCTCCGCTCACGGTGTGGTCGACGAGCTCGCCGGTCGCGAGCACGGTGTACGGCTGCTCGGTCGTGATCGTGATGCGGTAGGCGGCCTTGTCGGAGGGCCGGTCGTTGCACGGGAACCATGTCGGGGCGCCGGAGGGCTGGGACGCGACGATGACGCCGTCGCTCAGCTCCTCCCAGCCGAGCGTGCCCCAGCGGGTGCGGCGCGGCACGGGCGAGCCGTCGTACGCGATCTCGAGGACGAACTGGCTCCCGGCCGGGATCGGTCGCGCCGGCTTCACCCGCACGTGCGTGGGGGACTGCGTGAACCGGGTGCGCTTGTCGCCGTCGAGCTTCACCCGCTTCGCGCGCAGGTGGACCAGGTCGAGGGAGATCGCGGTCAGCGGGGCGTTGGCGCGACCCCGGATCACCGCCGTGGCGTCGAGACGGTTCGTCGCGACCCGGTACGAGAGGTCGAGGTCGTAGGCGAGCACCGAGAACTCGGAAGTGCCCGAGCGCGGGAGGTAGGGCCGGGGCGGCAGCAGGACGTGCGCGGCGGCGCCTGCGTCGTCCACCGGGTCGGCGTCCGCCGGGTCTGCGTTGGAGGTGGCCGAGGTCATCGCATCGCACGGTACTCGCGTACCACGACTTCCCGCCACGGGCCGATCGGATTGCCGCTCCACCGGCTGCGGTCGGGCACGGTCTCGCCGCGCATCACGAGGGAGGCGGGTCCCACGGTCGCGTTCGAGCCGATCGCCGCTGCGGGCAGGATGACGCTGTGCGGGCCGAGCGTCCCGCCGCGTTCGATGGTCACCTCGTCCATGCTCATGATTCGATCATGGAACAGGTGCGTCTGCACGACGCAGCCCCGGTTCACCGTGGACGCGTCGCCCAGTTCGACCAGGTCGGCCTCCGGGAGCCAGTAGCTGTCGATCCACACGCCGTGCCCGATCCGGGCGCCGAGGCTGCGCAGCCACCAGACCAGGGCCGGCGTGCCGGCGGCCGACCAGGCGAACCAGGGCGCCGCGACCATCTCGGTGAAGGTGTCGGAGACCTCGCTGCGCCAGATGAACGACGACCACAGTGGGTGCTCGCCGGGACGCAGCCTCCCGAGCAGCGCCCACTTCGCCGCGGTGCTGAGCGCGGCGGCGACCGCTCCCGCCACCAGCAGCACCGGCCCGCTCAGCACGATCGCCCAGCCCGTGCCCCAGGCCTCGGTGAGCGCCGCCAGCGACAGCAGCACGGCCAGCCCGACGCCGCAGGTCAGGAAGACCGGCACGATCCGCAGCAGCTCCCAGGCGGTGCGGGCGACGCGCAGCGCGGCGGGCGGGTCGAAGGTGCGCGAGAGGTCCGCGTCCTGCGCGCGCCGCCGCAGTTTCACCGGAGGCGACCCCAGCCAGGAGGAACCCGCCTTGGCCTTGCGCGGAGCGACCGACAGCACGGCCACGAGCCCGTCGCGCGGCACCCGGTTGCCGCCGCCCGCCATCCCCGAGTTGCCGAGGAACGCCCGCTGGCCGATCTCGGCCTCCGCGATCCGCACGTAGCCGCCGCCGAGCTCGTAGGAGGCGACGAGGGTGTCGTCCGCGAGGAACGCGCCGTCGCGGATCTTCGTCATGGCGGGCAGCAGGAGCACCGTGGACGCCTCGACATCGCGGCCGACCCTGGCGCCGAGCATGCGCAGCCAGACCGGGGTGAACAGGCTCGCGTAGAGCGGGAAGAGCAGGGTCCTGGCCATGTCCAGCAGGCGCTCCGTCGACCACACCTGCCAGCCGGCCCGGCTGCGCACGGGGTAGACGCCCTCCGTGAGGCCGAGACCGAGGAGGCGCACCAGGACGACGACCACGCCCGCGAGGACGAGGCCGGCGGCCAGGGTGGCGGGGACGAGCGCGGCCGCGGCGCCCGGGATCGCGGCGACGAGGTCGGTCGCGCCGCGCGTGAAGGCCGCGACCACCAGCCCGCCGACGCCGAGCGCGACGACCGGCACGAGCGAGACCACGAGCGACGCCACGGCGTATGCGGCGACCCACCTGGTTCGGCGCGGCGGTCGTTCGGCCGGCCACCAATCCCGGGCCTTGCCGACCCGGACGGCGGGGGAGCCGGCCCAGTTCTGGCCGGCGGGCACCCGTCCGAACACGGCCGAGCCGGGCGCGACGGTGGCGTCCCTGCCGATCTTCGCGCCGGGCATCAGCGAGCTGCGCGCGCCGACCGAGCTCCCCGCGCCGATGCGGATCTCGCCGATGCGCACGAGGTCGCCGTCGATCCAGTACCCGGCAAGGTCGACCTCCGGTTCGATGGAGGCGCCGGCGCCGATCCGCAGCATCCCCGTCACGGGCGGGAGCGCGTGGAGGTCGACGCCGCGGTCGATCGTCGCCCCGAGCGCACGCGCGTAGTAGCTGATCCAGGGCGCCCCGGCGAGGCTGGCCGCTCCGATCTGGTGGGCGACCTGCTCGGCCAGCCACAGCCGCAGGTGCACGCCGCCGCCGCGCGGATAGTCGCCGGCCTTCACGCCCAGCAGCAGGAGCCGCGCCGCGGCCACCGCGATCGCCATCCGGCCCCAGGGCGTGACGAACACGAGCAGCCCGGCGATCAGCCAGATCAGGTTCACCTCCGGCAGGAACCCGAAGCCGCCGAACGGGCGCAGGATGGCCGCGGCGGTGAGCACGTAGAGCAGCCAGCGGACGCCGTTCAGGATGAACAGCGGGAGCGCGAGCACCGTCTGCAGCACCTGCATGCGTCGCGGCGTCGGCGGCACCACGTGCGTGGAGGCGGCGGACGCGGACGGCGAGCTCTCCGCGAGGGCGGCCGCGAGCGAGCCGAACCGCGGGTGCGCGTAGATGTCCGCCACGGTGATGTCCGGATGCCGCCGGCGCACCAGCGAGACGAGCTGCGCGGCCGCGAGCGAGCCGCCGCCGAGGTCGAAGAAGTTGTCGTCCAGGCCGCTCACCGGCAGGCCGAGGACGCTGCGCCAGTCCGCCGCGAGCAGCTCGGCGACCGGGTCGAGGTCGGGCCCGTCCTCGTCGTTCTCCTCCAGCGGCCAGGGCAGCGCGGCACGGTCGACCTTGCCCGACGTGCGCACCGGGAGGTCGTCGACCACCGCCAGCAGCGGGATGAGTGCCGCGGGCAGTTCAGCCCGGAGCTCCTCCAGCGCCGCCCTGCGGTCGAAGGCCGAGCGCTCCGGCACCGCCAGGTAGCCGACCAGCACGTCGTTGCCCGCCGCGCTCCTGCGCACCGCGGCGGCAGCGCCGGACACACCGGGGAGCAGCTGCAGGGCGGCCTCCACCTCGCCGAGCTCGATGCGGCGGCCGCCGACCTTGACCTGGTCGTCGGCGCGGCCGAGGTAGAACATGCCGGCGGGATCGAATCGCACCAGGTCGCCGCTGCGGTAGGCGCGTTGCCAGCCGAGCGAGGGGAGGGGCGCGTACTTCTCGGCGTCCTTCGCCGGGTCGAGGTAGCGGGCGAGGCCGACGCCGCCGATGATCAGCTCGCCGGACTCGCCGTTCGCGACCGGCGCCCCGTCCGGGCCGACGACGGCGAGGTCCCAGCCGTCCAGCGGGAGGCCGATGCGCACCGGCTCGCCCGCGTTGAGCAGGCTCGCGCAGGCCACCACGGTCGCCTCGGTCGGGCCGTAGGTGTTCCAGACCTCGCGTCCCTCCACGGCGAGTCGGTTGACCAGCTCGGGCGGGCAGGACTCGCCGCCGAAGATCAGCAGCCGGACCGTGTCCAGCGCGTCGGTGGGCCACAGCGCCGCGAGCGTCGGCACCGTCGAGACGATGGTGATGCGGCGTGCGGCCAGCCACGGGCCCAGGTCCATGCCCGTGCGCACCAGCGAGCGCGGCGCCGGCACCAGGCAGGCGCCGTGGCCCCAGGCCAGCCACATCTCCTCGCAGGAGGCGTCGAACGCCACCGAGAGCCCGGCCAGGACGCGGTCGCCCGGACCGATCGGCTCGTCCTGCAGGAACAGCCGAGACTCCGCGTCCACGAACGCGGCCGCGGAGCGGTGCCGCACCGCAACGCCCTTCGGTGTGCCCGTCGAACCGGAGGTGAAGATGATCCAAGCGTCGTCCTCCGGCGCCGGCGGGTCGACGACCGGGAGCCCCGACGTGCTGGGGTGCGGCTCCTGGCCCAGCACCGCGAGCACGCCGGGCGCCGATGCTTCCGGCTCTGCAGTCGCCCGATAGCCGTCGTCCGTGATGACCCCGCGCACCGCCGCCTCCCCGAAGACCAGGTCGGCGCGCTCCTGCGGGTCGTCGGCGTCCACGGGCACGTAGGCGGCGCCGGCGGCGAGGACGCCCAGGATGGCGAGGTAGAGGTCCCTGCTGCCGGAGGTCATCCGCACGCCCACCCGGTCGCCGCGGCGCACCCCCGCCGCCCGCAGGCGCGCCGCGGTGGCCAGCACGCGGGCGAGCAGCTCGCGGTAGCTCAGCGCGCCCTTGGCGTCCTCGATCGCCGAACCCTCGGGGTTGGCGGCCGCGGACGCACGCAGGATGTCGATGATCGTGCGTGGTGCGGGCGCGCGGTCCAACGCCGACAGGATCGCGGGCTCGGCGGTGGTGTCTGTCACGGCGGCAACGGTAGAAGCAGCCGGTTACCGGCTGGTGAACATCAGCCCTCGCCCAGTGCGTGCAGGAGCTGCGCTTTGTTCATCCGCGAGTAGCCCTGGATGCCCTGCGCCTTCGCGCGGTCGCGCAGGTCGCGGAACGTCGGGATCCCGGTGCTCGCCGCCGGCGCGGACGCTGCCGTGCGTGCGCGCTCGCGGGCCGCCTGGGCCTTGTCCTTCGCGTCCTTCGCCGCCGCCTCGGCCGTCTTGCGGGCGCGTTGCGAGGCCTTCTTGGCATCCTTCGCCGCCTGCTCCAGCGCCGCGGCGAGCTCGTCCGCCTCCTTGCGGGTCTTCTTGTCGAGCTTCTTCACCAGCCGCTGCGCCTCGTCCACAGCCGCCCTCGCAGTGATCAGGGCCTTGTCGGCCTCCTTCTCCGCTTTGTTCTTCGCCACCTGCTCCTCCTTCGTCCCCTCCAGCACGTGGTGCCAACGATACGACCGAAGGGGTGCGCTGCGCGCTAGTGATCTGAGGATTCCTCTGCTCTATTCTGGAGCGCGTCCAGAATGGGCCGCTGTCCTTTCGCGAGCTTCGTCCTGGCCTCCTCGACGGGGTGCCAGCCGGCCGCGTCCACCTCCGGGAAGGTCCGGAACACGCCCGACCGCGGCGGCCACTCCAGCTCGAACTCGTTGCTGACCAGGTCGATCGGGCCGAAGTCCGTCTCGGCGGCGAACACCACGAAGATCTTGCCGGAGGCGCGGAACTCGCCGAGCGGCACGTAGACGGCGTCGGGGGAGGGCGTGCCCATCTCCTCCGCGAACTCCCGCCGGGCCGCGGCGAGCTCGTCGACGTCATCCTCCTCGACCATGCCCTTCGGCAGCGTCCAGGCGCCCTCGTCCTTGCGCGCCCAGAACGGGCCGCCCATGTGCGCGATCCACACCTCCCGGCCTGCCCGCCCGCGCCGGTGCAGGAGGATCGCCGCGCTCCGCACCGCCATCAGGTCGACCTCTGCTCGAGAAGCGCCTTCAGCTCGGTGACCTGCTTCGAGAGCTCGCGGATCTGCCCGCGGGTGGCCGCGCGCATGTCGATCTCGGTCGCTGCCGCAACGAGCGGCGGTCCGTGCAGGTCGCCGACGACCTCCCAGACGTAGGCGAAGAGGAACACCGCGGCCGCGGCGGTGAGCGGCCACTCGGTCAGGTGGCGCCAGCGTTCGAGTGTCATGTGCACACAGTAGGACGCTCCTGCGAGAACCGTCACGCGGCGTCACCGTGCGCGGCCGGACGGCTAACGTGGAGACGTGAACTCCGGCGACGCATGGGTGGAAGGTCCGAACGGCGAGCGCTTCTGGGGCCGGTTCGGCGCCGCGGGGCTGCTGGTCCACGACCTGCGCCGCGGCGTGCTGCTGCAGCACCGCGCCGACTGGAGCCACTTCGGCGGCACCTGGGGCCTCCCGGGCGGTGCGCGGCACGAGGGCGAGACCGCGGTGGAGGGCGCACTGCGCGAGGCTGCGGAGGAGGCCGCCGTGCCGGCCGACGCCGTCGAGGTGCTGTTCACGAGCGTGCTCGACCTGGGCTACTGGTCGTACACGACGGTGGTCGTTCAGGCGGTGCGCGCGTTCGAGCCGCACATGGCCGATGTGGAGAGCATCGAGCTGCGCTGGGTCGCGGTGCCGGAGGTCACGGACCTGCCGCTGCATCCCGGGTTCGGGGCCGCGTGGCCGGAACTCCGGTCGCGGCTCACCGCGCTGGTGGGGTGACGGTCGGCGAACGTACTGCTCAGGACGCGATGCGCGGCCAGAGCAGCGCGGGCGCGACGTCGTCGCAGTGGTCCGGCAGTCCCACGTACGAGCCGGCCCCCGGGTACGGCGCCTGTCCGGGATAGCCGGGCGCGCCCGGGTAGCCCGGATTGCCGCGGTAGGGGTGGTCCTCGTCCATGAACAGCCGGTCGCCGTGCAGGGTGCCGAGGTAAGAGCCCCCAGGCGTCACGGCCACGTCGTCGCCCCACGGGAACCAGCCGATCCAGTCGCCCTCGGAGTTGAACAGCCAGCGCGACTGCGGGTCGGGTCGGTACGCGATCCAGACTCCCTGGGAGTCGTGCAAATACACGGTCATCGTCGATCGCCTTTCGGGTCGGCATCGCATTAACTGACGTTTGCTCACTATAGCGGGAAGTGTCGTCCGTCGCATGGAGAATTGAGAGGTGCACCTCCTTCTCGACCGCGTCGCTCCCGGGCGGGTCGCGGCGATCCGTCCGGACGGCGACGACGCCGGGCGCACAGAGCTCGCCGAGGCCGACCTGCCGGAGTTCGTCCGCCGCGAGGAGGCGGCGTCGCGTCCGCGCTGGGTCTGGGACGACACCCGCGGCTGGTACCCGCAGCTGCTGCAGGCGGGCGTCCGCGTCGAGCGCTGTGTGGACCTGCGGCTCAGCCACGCGATCCTGCGCGCCTCCACACTCAGCGCCGCCTCCGCGCTCGCGACGGCCGCGCCGGGCCCGTGGGACGCCGCCCGGGCGCTGGAGGAGGAGGCCCAGCCGCAAGCCGCGACGCTCTTCGACCTGGAGCACCAGGTCGAGCCGGCCCGGCCCTCCATCGCAGCCGAGTTCGCAGCGCAGCAGGAGGCCGTCGCGGGCTCCGCCGATCCGGGGCGGCTCCGGCTGCTGCTCGCGGCCGAGTCCGCCGGCGCCCTGATCGCAGCCGAGATGCAGCACGCGGGGCTGCCGTACAGCGTCGAGCGGCACGACGAGCTGCTGCGCGCCACCCTCGGCCCGCGGCCGCGATTCGGACGGCCGGAGGCGCTGGAGTCGCTGGCGTCGGAGATCCGGCTGGCCCTGGAGGCGCCGGAACTGAACCCGGACAGCCCGCCGGAGCTCCTCAAGGCGCTGCAGCGCGCCGGCCTGATGGTGACCTCCACCCGGTCGTGGGAGCTGCGCGAGCTCGACCATCCCGCGATCCCGGCCGTACTCCGGTACAAGAAGCTCGCCCGGCTGCACTCCGCCAACGGCTGGACCTGGCTCGACGCCTGGGTGCGTGACGGCCGGTTCCGGCCCGACTACATCCCGGGCGGCGTCGTCACCGGGCGCTGGGCCACCCGCGGCGGCGGCGCGCTCCAGCTGCCCAAGGAGGTCCGCGGCGCGGTGGTCGCCGATCCGGGCTGGAAGCTCGTGGTCGCCGACGCCGCCCAGCTCGAGCCGCGGATCCTCACCGGCCTGGCCGGCGACACCGCGATGGCCGAAGCGGGCCGCGGCCGCGACCTCTACGCGGGCATCGTGGCGAGCGGGGCGGTGGAGGAGCGCGCGCAGGCCAAGGTCGCGATGCTCGGGGCCATGTACGGCGCGACGACCGGCGACAGCGGTCGGCTGATGCCCCGGCTGGCACGGGCGTTCCCCCTGGCGGTCCGCCTCGTCGAGGAGGCGGCGCGCACCGGGGAGCGCGGCGACATCGTGACCTCGCGGCTGGGGCGCAGCTCCCCGCGCCCGGGCGGGAGCTGGCAGGCCGCGCAGTCCGCGGCCTCCGGAGCGGACTCGACACCCGCGGAGGAGCGCAGGGCACGCAGTCAGGCGCGCGACTGGGGCCGTTTCACCCGCAACTTCGTCGTCCAGGCCAGCGCCGCGGAGTGGGCACTGTGCTGGATGGCCGACCTCCGCAACAGGCTCGCGCGCCTGACACCGGACGGCGCCCCGCTCACCGCCGGACCGCACCTGGTGTACTTCCTCCACGACGAGGTCATCGTGCACACGCCGGCGGAGGCGGCCGACGCGGTCGCGGACGAGGTGCGGGCGTCCGCCTCCGCCGCGGGCCGGCTGCTGTTCGGCGGGTTCCCCGTCGACTTCCCGGTGACCGCCGCGGTGGTCGACAGCTACGGCGAGGCGAAGTGAACGCGCGCGGGGGAGCGGGCGCCGCGAATGGGGCACCGGGGAATGGGGGAGTGTCGCGCTTGGTTGCACCCACCGACCTGACAGAGGATGGAGACCATGACCGACATCGCAGCCCCCGCCGATCCCGACGCCGTCCTCGCGCGCTACCACTCCCGTCGTGAGCAGGCCGTCACCGCGCCGCAGGGCAACCTCGCGCTGGTCAATACGCAGTGGATCACGGGCGACCCGGCCTCCGAGCAGCCGGTCTGGGGGGTGCCCGGCGTGTGGTCGCCGCTGCCGGCGGGTCAGTCGGGACTGAAGGTCACCGCCGCCGCGACGGACAACATCTTCGTCGACGAGGTGCTCGTCGACGGCTCCGCGATCGTGCGGGGCAAGGACGACCCGAACCCCGGCGCCATCCGGTTCAGCGCGACCGTCACCGGTTTCGTGATCGCGAACGAGCAGGGCGAGTACGCGCTGCGGGTCTGGGACGCCGAGTCCGAGGACATCCAGAGGTTCGGCTCGATCGACGCCTTCCCGTTCAACCCCGAGTGGATCATCACGGCGACGTTCTCGCCGATCGAGGGCGGCAAGACGGTCGGCTTCGAGCACCTCAAGGACGACGGCGCGACGCGGGACATGGTCATCCCCGGCGAGATCACCTTCACGAAGGACGGGGTCGACTACAACCTCGCCGCCTTCAAGGCGGGGCGGGCGCTTCAGCTCGTCTACTCGGACACCACGAACGGCGAGAGCACCTATTCGGTCGGCCGGTTCCTGTTCGTCGTCCCGAACGAGGACGGCACCGTGACCCTGGACTTCAACCTCGCGGTCCTGCCGCCGTGCGCCTTCAGCTACAACTTCAACTGCCCGCTGCCGCCCGCGCAGAACCGTTTCGCGGTCCCGATCGAGGCCGGGGAGAAGAACGTCCTCGACAAGGACGGCCAGCTCCTGCACTGACCCGCCGACCCGGCCAGGGCCTCAGAGGTCAGTCGAGCGCGGCTGCGGGCTTGCGCCCGCGGCGTGGACGCTCCGGGGAGCGCGGCTGGACCAGCGCGCCGGGATGCGCGGTGAGGGCCTTGGCCACCTCGTCCAGCCACTCGATGGCGGCGCGGGCACCGAGCTCGGCCGCACGGTTGGCGGCCAGCACGGCCCGGGAGTCGGCGTCGTGCGTCAGCTCCCGGATGCGCTCCGCGAACGCCGCACGGTAGTCGGCGACGACCGCGGCCGCGTCCGCGCCGTCGAGCGACGCGGCCATGAGGACCTGGTCCTGCATCTCGTCCCAGTCCGGTCGCGCGTCGCGCGGGCCGGAGGTCAGCCAGGACCTGGCCTCCTCTGCTCCCGCAGCGGTCAGCCGGTAGAGCGGGAGTCCGTCCTCGGTCTCGCCCGCCGACTCGATCAGGCCCTGCTCGGTCATCCGGTCGAGGGTGGAGTAGACCTGCCCGGCGTTGAGCTGGCGGCGGTTGGCCGCGCGCAGGAGGAACTCGTTCTGGAGCTGGGAGCCGTAGGCGGGGCCCTGGGTCAGCACCGCGAGGAAACCATACTGGACCGACATACCCGGTATGCTATTCCGCTCGCGCCGCGCTGGCACCACGGAACACCGGCAGTCGGGAATCGCCGAATCACAATCTTGTAACTCGGGCGCGTTCTCCGGCATAATCACGGTAGTCAACTTCATAGGAGTCATGGCGCTCATTCGCGGTCGTAGGGGAAGACGTACCGACGAAGGAGGAAACCATGACGGCTCACGCAGCTCGAGGAGTGCTCTATGTGCACTCCTCTCCCGGCGCGCTCTGCCCTCACATCGAGTGGGCGGCAGGACGCGCACTCGGTCGTGCCGTCAACTTCACCTGGGAGACGCAGCCGGTGCTGAGGGGCGCCCAGCGCACCGAGTTCTTCTGGGACGGCCCCCAGGGCACCGGCGCACGCCTCGCGACAGCGCTGCGCGGCTGGGAGCACCTGCGCTACGAGGTGACGGAGGACGCCGGCCTCGGCACCGACGGCGGCCGCTGGATGCACACCCCCGACCTCGGCATCTTCTTCGTCCAGACCGACACGGCGGGCAACACCGTCGTGCCGGAGGACCGCATCCGCTACGCCATGGAGGTCGCCGGCCCCAACCCGCTCGAGCTGCAGCGCGAGCTGCGGCTCGCGCTCGGCCAGGCATGGGACGACGAACTCGAGCCGTTCCGCCGCGCCCACGACGACACCTCGGTCATCTGGCTGCACAAGGTCGGCTGAGCCGCACCCACTCCCGCGACGGGCCAGGCCCGGCCGTCCGCACGCGGTGAACAGAAGAAGGCCCCGGTTGTACGACCGGGGCCTTCTTCGACGCTGCTGCGGGCTCAGACCGAGCGGATCGCCACGACGGCGTTGTGGCCGCCGAAGCCGAACGAGTTGCTGATCGCGAGCTGCGGGCCGTCGCCGAGCGGCTGGGGCTCTGCGGAGACCTTGAGCGGGATCGCCGGGTCCCTCTCGGTGATGTTGATCGTCGGCGGCGCGACGCGGTCGCGGAGCGCGAGGATGGTGAACACGGCCTCCAGCGCGCCGGTGCCGCCGAGCAGGTGGCCGGTGGACGCCTTCGTGGCCGACACCGGGATGTCGTGCACGCGGTCGCCGAACACCTCGCGCAGCGCCACGTACTCCGCCGGGTCGCCGACGGGGGTGCTGGTGGCGTGCGCGTTGATGTGGGTGACCTCGTCGGGGGAGGCGCCCGCCTGTTCCAGGGCGAGCCGCAGAGCGCGGATGGCCCCGCGGCCCTCGGGGTCGTTCGCCGTGATGTGGTACGAGTCGGCCGTGACGCCGCCGCCGACGATCTCCGCGTAGATGCGGGCGCCGCGGGCGAGCGCGTGCTCCTCGGTCTCCAGCACCAGGCTGGCCGCCCCCTCGCCCATGACGAAGCCGTCGCGGTCGACGCTGTAGGGCCGGGATGCGGTGGCCGGGTCGTCGTTGCGGCGCGAGAGCGCCTGCATGGAGGAGAACGAGGCGATGGTGATCGGGTGGATCGCCGACTCGGTCCCACCGGCGATCACGACGTCGGCGAGGCCCGCCTGCAGGTGCTCGTAGGCGTTCACGAGCGACTCGGTGCTCGACGCGCAGGCCGACGCGACCGTGCGGGCGAAGGCGCGGGCCTCGAAGTGCATGGAGACGGCGGCGGAGGCCGCATTGGGCATGAGCATCGGGACCGTCATCGGAAGCACGCGGCGCGGGCCGCGCGCGCGCAGGGTGTCCCACGCGTCGAGCAGCGTCCAGACGCCGCCGATCCCCGTCGCGTAGTCGACGCCGAGCCGCTCGGCGGGGACGTCGGGCGCTCCGGCGTCCGCCCAGGCCTCCATCGCGGAGACGAGCGCGAACTGGCTGGACGGGTCGAGCCGCTTCGCGGTCGGGCGGTCGAGAATGGTGTCAGGGCGCACGAGGGCCTCTGCGGCGAAGGTCACCGGGAGCTCGTACTCGGCGACCCAGTCGTGCGTGAGAGTGCGGGTTCCGGACTTCCCGGCCAGCAGTGCTGCCCAGCTCTCCGGGGCGGTGCCACCGAGCGGCGACGAGGCGCCCATACCGGTGACGACGATCTTCTTGGTCATAACGGCAACTCCGTATAGTCGGGACGACGGCGGGCGCACTGCGCCGCCACTCGCGCGGGCGGCGCTCAGCCGCCCGCGCGGAGGAAGCTTCCTCTAGCGGGGCTCAGGCGTCCTGCGCCTTGACGATGAACTCGACGGCGTCGCCGACGGTCTTCAGGTTCTTGACCTCTTCGTCCGGGATCTTCACATCGAACTTGTCCTCGGCGTTGACCACGATGGTCATCATCGAGATCGAGTCGATGTCGAGGTCGTCCGTGAACGACTTGTCCAGCTCAACCGTGTCGGTCGCGATGCCGGTCTCGTCGTTGATGAGCTCGGCCAGGCCGGCAAGAACTTCTTCGGTGGACAATGCCATGGTGTTTTCTCCTTGAGGGGGTGTCGTTTTGACCGTTGATCAGTCTAGGGCAGGCCCTAGGGGAGCACGACGACCTGCGCGCCGAAGACCAGACCGGCGCCGAAGCCGATCTGGAGCGCGAGACCGCCGGACAGTTCGGGGTGCTCCTGCAGGAGCCGGTGCGTGGCGAGCGGGATGGACGCGGCGGAGGTGTTGCCCGTCGTCTCGATGTCGCGCGCGATCGCGACGGTGTCCGGCAGCTTGAGCTGCTTGGCGAACTCGTCGACGATCCGCATGTTCGCCTGGTGCGGGATGAAGGCGGCGAGCTGGTCGGGTGTCACGCCGGCCGCGTCGAGCGCCTGCTTGGCGACCTTCGCCATCTCCCAGACCGCCCAGCGGAAGACCGTCTGGCCGTCCTGGCGCAGGGTCGGCCACGGGGCCTCGCCGTCGCGGAACTCGGTGAGCGTGCTGCCCATCCCGACCGCGCCGGCCTTGGAGCCGTCGGAGCCCCATACCGTCTTCGCGATGCCGGGGTACTCGCTCGGGCCGATGACCACGGCGCCCGCGCCGTCGCCGAGCAGGAAGGAGATGGTGCGATCGGTCGGGTCGACCACGTCGGAGAGCTTCTCGGCCCCGACGACGAGCGCGTAGTGCGCCTGGCCGGTGCGGATCAGCGCGTCGGCCTGGGCCACCGCGTAGGCGTAGCCGGCGCACGCGGCGTTCATGTCGTAGGCGGCGGCCGGGTTGGCGCCGACGTTGTCGGCGAGCACGGCGGCCAGCGACGGAGTCTGCTGCGGGTTCGAGATGGTCGCGACGATAACCGCGTCGATCAGCTTCGGGTCGACGCCGGACTTCGCGATGGCCTCCTTCGACGCCTCGGTCGCGAGGTCCACCGCGCCGATGTCGTGGCTCGCCCGGGTGCGCGTGATGATGCCGGTGCGCTGGCGGATCCACTCGTCGGAGGAGTCGATCGGGCCGACCAGGTCATCGTTCGGGACGACGAGGTCGCCGCGGGCCGCGCCGATGGAGAGGATCCGGGTGTACTGCGGGCCGTGCGCCTGCTGCAGGGTGGGGTGGGTCATGTCCGGTGGTCCTCCTAGGCGGCCTGGTCGATGAGCTCGAATGCGGCGGGCAGGTCGTCGGGGGTCTTCACCGCGACGGCGGGCACGCCCTTCAGCCCGCGCTTGGCCAGGCCGACGAGGGCGCCGGCCGGGGCGACCTCGATGATGCCGGAGACACCGGCCTCCTGGAACGCCGCCATGTCGAGGTCCCAGCGCACGGGCGAGGAGACCTGGCCGACGAGCAGGCGCAGGAACTCGGCGCCGTCGGTGACCTCGGAGCCGTCCTTGTTGGTCCAGAGCCGAAGCGTCGGGTCGTTCGTGGTGAGGGTGGCGGCGAACTCCTCCAGCGCCGGCACCGCGGAGGCCATGTAGCGGGTGTGGAACGCGCCGGCCACCTGCAGCGGGATGACCCGGGCGCGGGCGGGCGGCTCCTCGGCCAGCTTCGCGAGCGCGTCGAGGTCGCCCGCGACGACGATCTGGCCGCCGCCGTTGTAGTTGGCGGGGGAGAGGCCGAGCGTGTCGAGCTTCGCCAGCAGTTCGTCCTCGTCGGCGCCGATCACGGCGCTCATGCCCGTGCGCTCCTCCGCAGCGGCGCGGGCCATCGCGGCGCCGCGCTCCCGGACGAACGCGACGGCGTCGGTCTCGGACAGCACGCCGGCTCCCGCCGCGGCCGTCAGCTCGCCCACCGAGTGACCGGCGATGCCGCCGATCTTCTCGCGGCGGCCGTCGGCGAGGAGCGCCGACAGCGTCAGCAGTCCCGCCGAGACGATCAGCGGCTGGGCCACCGCGGTGTCGCGGATGGTGTCCGCGTCGCTCACCGTGCCGTGCGCGACGAGGTCGATGCCGACGGCGTCGGAGATGCGGGTGAGCTGGTCACGGAACGACGGTTCGGTGAGCCACGGGTCGAGGAAGCCGGGGGTCTGGGAACCCTGTCCCGGGCACGCGATGACGATCACGGATTCAAGTCTGCCAATCTTCCGCCGAGCGGATGTGTCGGATGTATACGAACTATTCGCGGAGGCTTTGTGAATGTCTACAGTCGATGCCGACCGCGCCTCGGCTCAGTGCCGACGTGGCGGCTCGGGCTCGTTGATCGACCCCACGATGAGCGCGGCCTGCAGGATGAGGGCCTCCCTGGCGCCGGTGGCGTCCCAGCCGATGACCTCCGAGACGCGCTTGAGCCGGTAGCGCACGGTGTTCGGGTGCACGAACAGCTCGCGGGCCGTCGCCTCCAGCGAGCGGCCGTTGTCGAGGTAGCACCACAGGGTGGTCAGCAGCTCGGTCGAGTACGCCTGGAGCGGCCGGTAGATGCGGCTGATCAGCGTCGCGCGGGCGAGCCCGTCGCCCGCGAGCGCCCGCTCCGGGAGCAGGTCGTCCGCGTGCACCGGCCGCGGGCAGTTGCGCCAGGCCTTCGCGACGGCGAAGCCGGCGAGGGCGGCCTTGGCGCTCTTCGAGGCGTCCACCAGGCTCGGCACCTCGTGACCGAGCACGAGATGTCCCGCGCCGAAACCCGGTTCGAGCTGCTGCGCGATGTCCAGGAAGCTGACCGAAGGAGCTGCGCCGATGGCCTCCTCCGTGGATCCGTCGTTCGGCTCCGCGCGGCCGATGACGAGCACGAGCCTGCTGCCCTGCACGCCGATCAGCACGTCCGCCGACATGTGCCGTGCGGTGCGCCGGAGCTGATCGACGTCGAGCATCTTGGGGGCGGTGCCCACCAGGACGCTCACTTCGCCGTGGCCGTGCCAGCCGAGCGCGGCGATCCGGCTCGGCAGCTCGTCGTCGTACTCGCCGGTGAGGATGCTGTCGACCACCAGGGCCTCCAGGCGCGCGTCCCAGAGGCCGCGCGCTTCGGCTGCTCGCGCGTACACGTCGGCCGCGGCGAACGCGATCTCGCGCGAGTACAGGAGGATGGCCTCCTTCAGCGACTCGTTGCCGCCGCTCTTCACCCGCTCCTCGACCACCTCGACCGTGATCTTGATGAGCTGCAGGGTCTGCTGCAGGCTGACGCTCCGGAGCAGCTCGCGCGGAGCCGCCCCGAAGACGTCGGCCGCGATCCACGGCGTCGACCGCGGGTCGTCGAACCACGAGATGAAGGACGAGATGCCCGCCTGGGCGACCAGCCCGACCGCGCTGCGGCGGCCGGGGGGCATGTCCCGGTACCAGGGGAGCGTGTCCTCCAGCCGCTTCAGCGTGGTCGTGGCGAGTTCGCCCGAGATCTTGCGCAACCACGCAAGGGTCTCGGACTTGGTCCGCTCCGGTGTCGTCGGCACGGTCCGCGGTCTAGGACTCGCCGCCCGCGCTGCCGGTGGTCCCGGCGTTCACGTCGTGCAGCAGGTACTTCTCGATCGCCCAGGCCGGAGCGTTCGGGTCCACCTTGCCCTGGGCCGCGAGCAGCTCGAGCGTGCGGACCACGATCGAGGGGCCGTCGATCTTGAAGAACCGGCGCGCGGCGGCGCGGGTGTCGGAGAAGCCGAAGTCGTCGGCGCCCAGCGTGGCGTACTCGCCGGGGACGAACTGACGGATCTGGTCCGGAACCGCGTGCATGTAGTCGGTCGCGGCGACGAACGGGCCCTCGGCGCCCTGCAGCTTGCGGGTGACGTACGGCACCTGCTTGTCCTGCTGCGGGTAGAGGAAGTTGTGCTCCTCCGCGGCCAGGCCGTCGCGGCGCAGCTCGCCCCACGAGGTGACGCTCCACACGTCGGCGGAGACGCCCCAGTCCTGCGCGAGCAGGTGCTGGGCCTCCAGCGCCCACGGCACGGAGACGCCGGACGCCAGGAGCTGCGCCTTCGGGCCGCCCTCGCCGCCGTCGCGGAGCTTGTGGATGCCGCGGACGATGCCGTCGACGTCCACGCCCTCCGGCTCGGCCGGCTGCACGATCGGCTCGTTGTAGACCGTCAGGTAGTACATGACGTTCGGGTTCGGGTGCGACTCGCCGTACATCCGCTCCAGGCCGGCGCGGACGATGTGGCCGATCTCGTAGCCGTAGGCCGGGTCGTATGCGAGGACCGCAGGGTTCGTCGACGCGAGCAGCAGCGAGTGGCCGTCGGCGTGCTGCAGGCCCTCGCCGGTCAGCGTGGTGCGGCCGGCGGTGGCGCCGATCATGAAGCCGCGTGCCATCTGGTCGCCGGCGGCCCACATGGCGTCGCCGGTGCGCTGGAAGCCGAACATCGAGTAGAAGACGTAGACCGGGATGAGCGGCTCGCCCTGCGTCGAGTACGACGTGCCCACGTTGGTGAACGCCGCCAGGGCGCCCGCCTCGTTGATGCCGACGTGGATGATCTGGCCCTGCGGGCTCTCCTTGTAGGCCAGGAGCAGCTCGCGGTCGACCGAGGTGTAGTGCTGGCCGTTCGGGTTGTAGATCTTCGCGTTCGGGAAGAACGCGTCCATGCCGAAGGTGCGCGCCTCGTCGGGGATGATCGGGACGATGCGGTGGCCGAAGTCCTTGGCCCGCAGCAGGTCCTTCAGCAGCCGGACGAACGCCATGGTGGTGGCGATCTCCTGCGTGCCGGAGCCCTTCTTGGCGATCGCGTATGCCGAGTCGTCGGGGAGGGTGAGCTGCGTGTACTTCACACGACGCTCCGGGACGTAGCCGCCGAGCGCGCGACGGCGCTCGTGCAGGTACTGGATCGCCTCGTCGTCCGGACCCGGGTTGTAGTACGGCGGCAGGTACGGGTTCTCCTCGAGCTGCGCGTCCGTGACCGGGATGCGCATCGCGTCGCGGAACGTCTTGAGGTTGTCCAGCGTCATCTTCTTCATCTGGTGGGTCGCGTTGCGGCCCTCGAAGGACGGACCCAGGCCGTAGCCCTTGATCGTCTTCGCGATGATGACGGTGGGCTGGCCCTTGTGCTCGACGGCCGCCTTGAAGGCCGCGTAGACCTTGCGGTAGTCGTGGCCGCCGCGCTTGAGGTTCCAGACCTCGTCGTCGGTGTAGTCCTTGACCAGTTCGAGCGTCCGCGGGTCGCGGCCGAAGAAGTTCTCGCGCACGTAGGCGCCGTTCTCGGTCTTGTAGGTCTGGTAGTCGCCGTCCGGCGTCTGGTTCATCAGGTTGACCAGTGCACCGTCGGCGTCCTTGGCGAGGAGGTCGTCCCACTCGCGGCCCCAGATCACCTTGATGACGTTCCAGCCTGCGCCGCGGAAGTAGCTCTCCAGCTCCTGGATGATCTTGCCGTTGCCGCGCACCGGGCCGTCGAGGCGCTGCAGGTTCGCGTTGATGACGAAGGTCAGGTTGTCGAGCTTCTCGTTCGCGGCGACCTGGAGCTGGCCGCGCGACTCCACCTCGTCCATCTCGCCGTCGCCGAGGAACGCCCAGACGTGCTGGTCGGAGGCGTCCTTGATGCCGCGGTTGGTGAGGTACTGGTTGAGCTGCGCCTGGTAGATCGCGTTGATCGGGCCGAGGCCCATCGACACGGTCGGGAACTGCCAGAACTCAGGCATGAGCCGCGGGTGCGGGTACGACGACAGGCCGCCGCCCGCGTGCGACTTCTCCTGGCGGAAGCCGTCGAGCTGGTCGGCGCTCAGCCGGCCCTCGAGGAACGCGCGGGCGTAGGTGCCGGGGGAGGCGTGGCCCTGCACGAAGATCTGGTCGCCGCCGCCCGGGTGGTCCTGGCCGCGGAAGAAGTGGTTGAAGCCGACCTCGTAGAGCGCGGCGCTCGACGCGTAGGTCGAGATGTGGCCGCCGACAGCGATGCCGGGGCGCTGCGCGCGGTGCACGAGGATGGCCGCGTTCCAGCGGATCCACGCCCGGTAACGGCGCTCGATCTCCTCGTCGCCGGGGAAGTCCGGCTCGTTCTCGGGGGAGATGGTGTTGATGTAGTCGGTGGTCGGCACCATCGGCACGCCGAGGTGCAGTTCCTTCGAGCGCTTCAGCAGGCTGAGCATGATCTCGCGAGCGCGCTCATGGCCGTGTGCCGCAACCAGTGCGTCGAGGGACTCGCGCCATTCGGCGGTCTCCTCGGGGTCCGAATCGATGTTATTCACCGAGTACGGGTCCTGGTCGTTTACAGTCACCCTCGACCTCTTTCTTGTGTCGGATGGATCGTGGAAGGCGCGCATCCGCTTGTCGGGTCACGACAAATCTGCGGGCACCATCGTTCAGCCTAGCCGCAACTCGAGACCACCGGTGACCGGCGGAGGGACGCCCGCGGGTTGGCGCTCCGCGCGGCCGGGTCTATGCTGTGTCCTCGTGCGCCGGCCGGGTGGAATCGACCCAGGGGCGCTGAAAGGACACCGCACCATGGCTCTGGAGAACGACACCCAGGCTCCCGACTTCGAACTGCTCGACCAGCACGGCCGCTCGGTCCGGCTGAGCGACTTCCGGGGCTCCAAATCGGTCGCGCTCGTCTTCGTCCCGCTCGCGTTCTCCGGCACCTGCACCGGCGAGCTGTGCGCGCTCCGCGACAACCTGGCGATGTTCCAGGACCACCGGGTGGAGCTGCTGGCGATCTCGGTCGACTCCAAGTACACGTTGCGCGCGTGGGCCGAGCAGGAGGGCTACGACTTCAGCCTGCTGGCCGACTTCTGGCCGCACGGCGAGACCGCCAAGGAGTACGGCGTCTTCCTGCCGGAGAAGGGCATCGCGAACCGCGCCACCTTCCTGATCGACGAGAGCGGGATCATCCGCGCGTCCTTCATCACGGCGCCGGGGGAGGCCCGCTCGATCGAGGCGTACCGGGCCGCTCTGGAGCTGCTCCCCGCCCACGTGTGAGCGGGTGCGCTTCCCGCTAGGCTGGGAGGCGTCCAGGGCCTTTAGCTCAGCTGGTAGAGCGCCACGTTTACACCGTGGATGTCGTCGGTTCGATCCCGGCAGGGCCCACCGTGAGGCACCCTGTCATCGGTTCGATGCCGTGTCGCGAGGTAGGGCCCACCCCTAGCCTCCATCGCAGCAGCAGACCTAATCTGTGCCCCGGAGTCGCGCGCGCGGCTCGGAGGGGGTGCGGCTCATGGACGCCGAGGGCGACGATCTGCAGCAGTTCGCGGTCTACCCGGAGGACGACTCGATCGAGGAGAGTCCGGAGACCGAGGGGACCAACGCGTCGCGGTTCGCGATCGCGGGCGCCCTCAGCGCGACGACTCTGCGCGGTGCGCCCCTCGACGTGATCGAGCCCGACATGCTGGGGAGGTTCGGATTCCGGGACGAACTGCGGGACGCCGTCGAGCGCCTGCGGGTCGCCGACAACGTCCTCTACGGGGAGGGCGAGTTCCTCCAGGGGACCGTGCGGGACGGGTGGCAGCCGCGTGAGGTCCGCCACGAGGCCTGGCGGCGGCTGAACGAAGGCAGCGCGTGGCATCGGCTCACGCTGCTGGCGGCCGGGCTGTGCAGTGCGCTGGAACGCGAGAGCGTCGCGGCCGCCGTCGCCGTGCTCAACGCCCTTCCGGCCTCGCTCACGCTGGACATCCTCGGGATCGACGCCGACGACCTCCTGTATCCGTTCTCCCTGGCGCTGTCCGATCCGGCTGTCGAGCCTGTCGCCTGGCGTGGGGAGGCGTGGGCGGGGGCGTCCGCGGAGCAGCTCAGCGCATCCGCCGACGGCGACACGCGGGCCATGATCCGACGGCTCCTGCTGCTCGCGCTGGAACGCATCCGCTCGGCCCTGCGGTCATCGGACGACGTGGTCCGCGAGCTGGCGAGCGCGGCGTGGCTTCGCGCGATCGCCCTGGACGATCGCGTCGACCAGGCCGAGGGAGACTCGGAGCCCGAAGCGGCCGATGCGGGGACGGGTGGCGGCGTACCGCCCGCAGGCGCCCCCGCGGGTGCAGCGACTGGAGCGCCGCCCGCGGCGCCCGCAGGGCTCAGCACGCTCATCCACGGCACCTGGGCCTGGCCGGCGGACTGGTGGTACCCCGGCGGCGACTTCCACACCCATGTGCTGGGCGGCCTCCGTCCCGGGCTGTACGACGCCGGCATGCCGTTCTCCTGGTCGGGCGACCTCAGCGGGCGGCATCGCGCGATCGCGGCGCGACGCCTCCAGGACTGGCTCGCGACCGCGACCGGTGGCACCGGCGTCGGGACCGTGTTCGCGCACAGCTACGGCGGCGAGGTGGCGGTCCGGGCCGTGAATAACGGCTGCCCCATCCCGCAGCTCGTGCTGCTGAGCGCGCCGGTCCACGCGCATCACCGGCGGGCGCTGCCGCACATCCCCGACGTGGTGGACATCCGGCTGCAGTTCGACCTGGTCCTGACCGGCGCACTCGCGAAGCAGCGGCTCCGCGGCCCGCGCGTGCGGAACCGGATCATCTCGAAGGCCTTCTGGCAGCACGGCGTGACGCATGCTCCGGCGCTGTGGCGCGCCCAGGGGCTCGACGCGTTCGTCGGCCCGTAGACTCCCGCACATGCCGCCCGGCCCGTATCGCTGGTTCGTCGTCGCGGAGCTCGTGCTCGCAGCCGTGACCTTCGTGGCGCTCCTCTTCGTCGTCGCGCCCTACGGCGGGCGGCACGGGCGGCCGGGCTGGGGACCGACGGTCCCGGCCCGGGTCGGCTGGATGGTGATGGAGGCGCCCGCGAGCCTCGCGTTCCTCGGCTTCTACCTGCTCGGCGCCCACCGCGCCGAGCTCGTGCCGGTGCTCTTCCTGCTGCTCTGGCAGGCGCACTACGTGCAGCGCGCGTTCGTGTACCCGCTGCTCATGCGCTCGGGCTCCCGGATGCCGGTGCTGGTGATGCTGCTGGCCATCCTGTTCAACCTCCTCAACGCCTGGGTCAACGCGCGCTGGATCTCCGAGTACGGCGACTATCCGGTGTCGTGGCTGGCCGACCCGCGGTTCTGGATCGGCGTCGCCCTGTTCGCGTGCGGGTACGCGCTCAACGTCGGTTCCGACCGCATCCTGCGCCGCCTGCGACGCGGTGGCGACGGCTACCGCATCCCGTACGGCGGCGGCTTCCGCGTCGTCTCCAGCCCCAACTACCTCGGCGAGATCGTCGAGTGGACCGGCTGGGCGGTGGCGACCTGGTCCGTCGCGGGGCTGGCCTTCGCGCTCTACACGGTGGCCAATCTCGCGCCGCGCGCCGTCGCCAACCACCGCTGGTACCGGGAGACCTTCCCCGACTACCCGCCCGACCGTCGCGCGCTGCTGCCGTACCTGCTGTGACGTAAGCAGCAGCGCTGTCGGAGGCCCGGCATACCGTTGCCGTGTGAAAGGCAGGGTGACGTGACCGAGAGCGTCGCACAGTGGTGGGCACGCAGGCAGTGGTCCAAGGGGCTGGCCGTGCCGTACGACGTCGGCACCTACCGGGCCGACTGGCAGCGCTATCCGACCGTCGTGCGCCAGTTCCACCCGGAGCTCAACGCCGGGATCGTGCTCAGCCAGATCCCGCCCGCCGCCGACGTCTACGTGCTGTGGGAGTGCGACGCCGGTCACCGGTTCATCGCGACCCCGGAGGAGCAGCGCTCCCGCCCGGGCGGCACCCGCCGGCGTTCGGCGTGGTGCCCCTGGTGCAGCGAGGAGGCGGTCCCGCGCCGCGTCCGCACGCCGGAGCCCGACGCCGGGCTGCACGTCTGCGGCCACGCCCGCGACCTCCGCCGCATCGAGAACGACCCCGACGACGACCGCTGCTACCTCTGCCGGCGGCTCGACCGCACCACGATGACCCGGGAGGAGCTGATCGCCCTGGCGGCGCCCGGGTCCCGCGTCGCGCTGTCGCACGAGAACGGCACCGCCGCGCGGTACTCGTGGCAGTG
The DNA here is from genome assembly GCF_057655165.1 of Leifsonia sp. Soil_N53. Classification (NCBI taxonomy): domain Bacteria; kingdom Bacillati; phylum Actinomycetota; class Actinomycetes; order Micrococcales; family Microbacteriaceae; genus Leifsonia; species Leifsonia sp. Soil_N53. Next base: position 89,493 of record NZ_JBDGMM010000064.1, on the reverse strand, counting down.
CGCCGACGGCCATCCCGCGTACACTGCGACCGTCGAACGCATCCTGGGCGGCCGCCGCTGCCCGGTCTGCCGGAACGCCCGGCGCGGAGCGGACCGCGTGCCGGTCGGGGAGGCCTTCCTCAGCGAGCTCGCGCCGCGCCCGGCGTCCGCCGCCGAGCCCGAGCTGAAGCGCCGTCTCGCCGCCCGGCTCGCCGTGGACCTGAGCCTCAACGCCGTCCGCGTCGCGCGGCCCTTCTACAACCAGCTCGAGGTGTGGCCGGACATCGTCGTCCCCGAGCTGCGCGTCGCCGTCGAGTACGACACGATCGGCCGGCACGGGCTGGAGCACGTCGGCCCGCGGGAGGCCTCGGACCGACGCAAGGACCGCCTCCTGCGCGCGGTCGGCTGGGAGGTCGTCCGCGTGCGGTGCGCGCCGCTGTCGCCGCTCGGGCCCTATGACGTCGTGGCGTCCGGAGTGACGGACGCGGTCGTCGAGCGCATCCTCACGGCGCTGGGTGAGGTCCGGGGTGAGTTGTTCGTCGCGGCCTATCGCGTCTGACCTGCTCACTCGGTCGACTCACTTGCTCGCCTGGCCCTCCCGCTCGCGCGGCCCACTGACTACCCTGAGCGATGAGCCGCGCACCGGGCGCGTGCACCAAGGAGACCATCACGATGCCGTCGATCCTGAACCCCTACCTCAACTTCCGCGCGCAGGCCCGCGACGCGATGGACTTCTACCAGTCCGTGTTCGGCGGCACCCTGCAGCAGAGCACGTTCTCCGAGTTCGGGATGAGCCAGGACCCGGCGGACGCCGACCTCATCATGCACTCTCAGCTCACCACCGACGCGGGCTTCACGCTGATGGCGGCCGACGTGCCCGCGCACATGGACTTCTCGGAGGGCTCGCAGATCTCGGTGTCGCTGAGCGGCGACGACGAGGCGCAGCTCTCCGGCTACTACGACAAGCTGGCCGAGGGCGGCACCGTGATCGAGCCGCTGTCCAAGGCGCCGTGGGGCGACAGCTTCGGGATGCTGGTCGACCGGTTCGGCATCCAGTGGCTGGTGAACATCGCGGGCTCCACCCCGTCGGCCTGATCCGGCGGGAGCGGGTCCGATGACCGAGCAGCCGGGCGCCGGCCCGGTGATCGTCGGCGTGCACCCCGAGCAGGCCGCCGCGGTGGTCCGTGAGGCGGCCCGGCTCGCGAGCGCGCTCGGCCGCGACCTGGTCTGCGCCTACGTCACGGAGGACAGCTACCTCACCGAGTGGGACCGCGCGGAGGTGCGCGACGCGGCGTCGCTCCACCCCGGAGACGTGGAGGCCGACGACGAACGCGTCGCGCTGGAGCTGGCGGCGGCGATCGGAGCGGCGCTCGACGCCGGTGACGAGTCGTCCGGCGCGGCGGCCCCGTCGTGGACCCTGCGCATCCTCGCCGGCGACGCGTCGAAGGCGCTCGGCAGGGTCGCCATCGAACTGGACGCGCGCCTCCTCGTCGTCGGCACCCGCGGAAAGGGAGTCGAGCACGCCCTCGAGCAGTGGCTCGGCGGAGCCGTCTCCGCGCACCTCGCGCACGACCAGAGGCGGCCGGTCGTCGTCGTCCCGCTGCACGGCGAGCCGGGTGACGTGCTGGCCCCGCCGGGCTGACCAGGAGCGCGGGCACGGCGAGCCTGAGAGTCGGGCCGTCGCCCATTCCCGGGGGAGGGGCAGGGGCGTTATGGTGCCCCCGGATCGAGCCGGTCGATCCGGGAGGGGAAGACGACATGTGCCGTTGGCTCGCGTACTCGGGGGAGGCGCTCAAACCCGCCGAACTGATCCTGGACGCGCAACACTCGCTGGTCGCGCAATCGCTGAACTCGCCGCTCGGCGCCGAGACGGTGAACGGGGACGGCTTCGGCTTCGGCTGGTACCCGGAGGGGTCCAAGGCGGGCAGCAAGCCCTCCGTGTTCCACTCCACCGAGCCCGCGTGGAACGACGAGAACCTGCGCGAGCTGACCAACTCCATCGCCAGCCCGCTGTTCTTCGGGCACGTGCGCGCGGCTGCCGGGCCGCCCATTCAGCAGACGAACTGCCACCCGTTCCGGTACGAGAACTGGCTGTTCATGCACAACGGGTTCCTCGGCGGCTTCTCCGAGATGAAGCGCGACCTGACCTTCGCCGTGGACGAGTCGCTCTACCCGCTGATCCACGGCACCACCGACTCCGAGGTGATGTTCTATCTGGCGTTGACGCTCGGTCTGCAGGACGACCCGATCGCCGCGATGACCAAGACCGTCCAGCGCATCGAGGAGGTCGGGGAGTCGAAGGGCGTGCAGTTCCCGATGCAGGGCACCATCGCGATCTCCGACGGCGCGACCCTGTGGGCGTTCCGGCACTCCACCTCGGGGCGCAGCAGGAGCCTGTACCACTCGGTCGCGATCCCGGAGCTGCGGGAGATGTACCCGGACGCCGCGCGCCTGGAGATCTTCGGCGACAAGGCGAAGGTCGTGGTGTCGGAACCGCTCAACGACATCCCCGGCGCGTTCGTGGAGGTGGCGGAGTCCACCGTCGCGATCCTCACCGACGACGGCTACCGCCACGAGCCGTTCATGGCGCGCGCCGACGACTGACCACGACGAAGGCGGGGACGACCCGAGTCGTCCCCGCCTTCGTCATGCCCGGGTCAGGCGTGCCGTCGCTTCAGCAGCCGGAACCCGAGAGCGCCTCCGCCGAGGGCCAAGAGGATCGCGCCGAACCAGACGAGCGTGTCCACGTCCAGTCCCGTCGAGGCGAGACCGCCCAACGCGGCTCGAGCCGTCGACGGAGGCGAGGACACCCGTCCCGAGCCGGCCGCGCCGTCCGCGACCGCCGTGTTGGTCACGGTGCCGGCCCGCCGGTCGGCGTCGGTCAGCGTGTACGTCGCCGTGCAGACGATCGACGCGCCCGGAGCCAGCGAGGCCGCCTCGTCCGGGCAGTCGATGCCCGGGAAGCCGCCGGTGCCCGTGAAGTCGCCCTCCGCGATGGACACGCCCGTGACCGTCACGTTCCCGGTGTTGGTCACCGTGAAGCGGTAGTCGATCGTCGAGGCGTTCACGGTGGCGCTCTTCACCAGGCCGAGCGCGGGCGCGCTGTCGTGCGGCAGCGTGACCGTGGACGGCTCACTCGCCACAGGCTCGCCGCCCGCGGGCGGGATGCCGCTCGCCGTGGCCGTGTTGCTGATGCCTCCAGCGTCGGCGTCCGCCTGCGTGACGGTGTATGTCGCCGTGCAGATCAGCTGCTCGGTCGGCGCCAGTGAGGTCGGCGCACCCGAGCAGTCCGGCACCGGAGCGGGCCCGCTGCCGGTGAAGCCGGAGTCGGTCACCTGGATGTCCTCCAGCGTCACGTTGCCGGTGTTGGTCACCACGAAGCTGTACGTGATCACCGCGCCCGTCGTGAACGACGCGGCGTCGCTCGGCGTCCCCGACTTGACGATCGTCAGCGCCGGCTGGGCCGGTGCGGCGAAGGTGCCGTCAGCCGGACCGAACGTCATCGGCACACCGGGCGCCGACGGGATCGTGCCCTGTACGGTCGCCGTGTTGTCGACGGAGCCCGCATCCACGTCCGCCTGGGTCGCCAGGTAGGTCGCCGTGCACGTCGCGGTGTCACGCGGCGCGAGGACCATCGGCGCTGCCGGGCACTGGACGGCCGGCGCGGCGCCGGTTCCGGTGAAGGTCCCTTCGATCACCTCGACCTCGGACATGGTCACGTTGCCGGTGTTCGTCACCACGAAGCTGTAGGTGACGGTTTGACCGGCGCGTGTGATCGTGGCCGGGTCGGCGGTCTTGGCGATGGTCAGGTCCGGCGACGCGGTGGCGCTGAAGGTCGTCGACGACGGCTCGGAGTCCACCTCCGCGCCTCCGCCGATCGGCGTGGCGCTCGCGGTCGCCGTGTTGGTCACGGTTCCCGCGTCGACGTCGGCCTGGGTGGGCGTGTACGCCGCCGTGCAGGTGACGGTCGCGCCCGGCGCGAGGGAGGCCGCGCCGGCCGGGCAGCTCGGCGCCGGCGTCGTGCCGGTGCCGGTGAAGGCGCCCTCAGCCACCGAGATGTCCGTCAGCGTCACGTTGCCGGTGTTCGTCACCAGGTAGGAGTACGTGACCGGTTGTCCCGCCGCGGTGATCGCGGTGGGGTCGACCGTCTTCGCCATCGTCAGCGCCGGCGCCGGGTCGGCGGTGATGTCGACCTCGGACGGGGGAGCGGTGAGGGTGGCTCCGCCCAGCGTCTGGAGGGTCGCCACGGCCCGGTTGGTGATCCCACCCGTGTCGATGTCGGCCTGGGTGATGACGTAGTCGGCGGTGCAGGTCACCGACTCGCCGGGCGCCAGGGAGGTTACCCCCGCAGGGCAGACCGGGTCCAGCGCGGCGAACCCGCTGAACTGGGACTCCACGACCTGGGGGCTGTGAAGCGTCACGTTGCCGGTGTTGGTCACCACGAACTCGTAGGTGACCGTCTGGCCCGCTGCCGTCACGCTCCGGATGGAGGCGGTCTTCTGCAGCGTCAGCGCCGGGTCGGGCGCGATCGGCACCACGGTCTGCGAGTCGGGCGACGTGACGGCGGCGCCGCTCCCCGTCGTTCCCGTCGCAGTGGCGGTGTTGTCGATGCCGCCGGCGTTCGCGTCGGCGAGGGTGACGGTGTAGGTGGCCGTGCACGTCACGGTCGCGCCCGGCGCGAGGGAGGCCGCACCCGCCGGGCAGCTCGGCGACGGCGCGGCGCCGGTGCCGGAGAACGTGCCTTCGGCGATCCCGATACCGTTCACCGTCGTGTCGCCGGTGTTGGTCACCGCGAACGAGTATGTGATCGTGTCCCCTGCGGCGTTCGCGTGCAGCGGGCTCGCCGTCTTCACCAACGTGAGCGCCGGGTTCTCGGCGACCGCGACGGTCACCGTCGACGGCGCGCTCGTGACTGGGCCGCCCGCCGACGCCGGCGGGGTGCCGGTCGCGCTGGCGGTGTTGACGAGCTGGGACTGGTCGGCGTCCGTCTGAGTCAGCGTGTAGCTCGCGGTGCAGACCAGCCGGGCGCCGGGGAGCATCGTGGCCGCCTCCGTGGGGCAGGTGACGACGGGCGTCCCTCCGCTGCCCGAGAACGCCGTCTCGTCGACCGTGACGTCCTTCAGGGTCACGTTCCCGCTGTTCGTGACGGCGAACTGGTAGCTCACGACGTCGCCCTGCGCCGCGACTGTCGCGGGCGTCGCGGTCTTCTCGACGGTGATCGCCGGCGCCGGGTTACCCGGGGCGCTGATCGTGGCCGGCGCCGAGTTCACGGCCGGGCCGCTCGGCGGCGTGCCGTGCGACGTCGCCGTGTTCGTCACGTCGCCCTGGTCGATGTCGGCCTGCGTCAGCGTGTAGTCCGCCGTGCAGGTCACCTGGCCGCCCGGCGGGATCGGAGCGCTGGCCGGGCACACCGGGTTCACTGCGCCTCCGGTGCCGGTGAAGCCCTGTTCGGTGATGCCGACGTCCGTCAGCGTCACGTTGCCGGTGTTGGTGGCGACGAAGGAGTAGGTCAGGACCTGCCCCACGACGAACGACGCCGCGTCGTCCGGCGACGTCGACTTCTCGAGCGTGATCGCGGGCGCAGCGACGGAGGTAAGGGTCGCAGAGGAGGCGGGGGAGTCGACGGTGCCGCTCTCCGGGTCGGTCGCCCTCGCGTGGGCGGTGTTCGTCACCGAGCCGCTGTCCACGTCCGCCTGGGTCAGCGTGTAGGTCGCGGTGCAGACCGTCGAGACGCCGGGGGCGAGCGACGTCACCGGGCAGACCGGCGCCGGGCCGGTCCCGCCGCCGGAGAAGGAGCTCTCCACGATCGCGAGGGCGTGCACATCCACGTTGCCGGCGTTCGTGACGCCGTAGTGGTAGGTCACCGTGGTCCCGGCGGTCGCCGCGGTCGAAGGGGTGACCGTCTTGCTGAGCGTCAGCGCGGCGTTCGCGGCTTCGAGCGTCGTGGTGGTCGCGGAGGTGTTGGAGCGGATCACGGTCGTACCGCCGAGCAGGTTCCCCTGCGCCGACGCGGTGTTCGTGAAGTCGCCGGAGCTGACGTCCGCGGCCGTGATCGTGTACAGCGAGTTCGCCGTGCAGCGCGTGAAGGCTCCGGGGGCGAGGGTGGTCGTCGGGCAGCTCACCGCTCCGACGGCGGGGTCGTTGACGACGAGACCGTCGACAGCGACCTGCCCGGTGTTCGTCACCGTGAAGGAGTAGGGGATCGTGTCGCCGGCGTCACGGACTCCGTTGCCGTTCACGTCGTTCACGGGTCCGGCTTCCTTCTGGAGGAGGAGGTTCCCGGAGAGCGCCGTGTTGGTGATGGTGCAGTTCACCAGGTCTCCGATCGCGAGCATGACGCCGGCCGAGGGACCGGCGGCACCCGACGGCAGCCCGGGATCGGCCGAGCCGTTCCTGGTGCACGACCAGGACTGCGCGTACGCGCCGATCGGCGTCGTGCCGGTCGCGGTCTCCGCGAGCATGAACGGGGAGGTGGTCGTGGCGCCGATGGTCTCGACTTCGCCCGTGGTGGCGGTGGTCGCCGTACCGGTGTCGGCGCCGGCGAGCTGGATGCCGCCGGGGGCGGTTACGCTGAGCCCGAACGAGTCGGACGGGGTCACCCGGCTGGCGACGTTCTTGGACAGGACGACCTTCGATAGCAGTATGCCGAACGCGACGCCCTGTCGCCGGTTCGTGCTCAAGTTCATCGTGACACCGGTCGGCGCGTCGGCGGCCAGCATCGCCGTGCCGCTCCTCCATACGCTCTCGCCGCTGGAGCACGTGACCGTGTTCGTGCCGACTCCCGTGAAGCCCGCTTCGCACGCGTTGCCCAGCGGCGCGATCTGACGCAGCGGCCGATCGGCCGTGAACGACAGCGACTCGCCCTGGTCCGTCGACTCGGCGTCCGCCATGACGATCGAGAAGGCGTTAACGGGGTTCCCGTCGCCATCTGTGACCGCGATACCGGCCATCAGCACGGACGAGTACCCTCCCGTGGCGCCCGCCTGGTACAGCGCGGGCATGCCCGCCACGCCCCGGTACCCGCCGTCGTTGCGGCCGAGATAGGCGGCCGTGTAGGTCGGGAAAGCGGCGGGGACCACCGCGCGCGCAGTCGAGAAGGCCGTGTATTCGAGCGTGTAGCCGCCGGGCAGTGCGACCTTCATCTGCTGGCCGCCGGCACTGGAGGCCGCCGCCTGGTCGTAGCCGCTCTGGTCGAGCCAGCACAGCGTGCGCGCGTACGTCCCCGTGCCGGCGTCCGCGTACGAGCACTGCTGGTCGGTCGGCGCCGCCGTCGCGACCTGCGAGAACACGATGACGCCGGCGACGGCCATCAGCACGCTCACGAGCGCGGCAAGCGCTTTCGAGCGCCTGCGTGTGAAGAACTTCATCGATGCCTCCCCGTCGGTGAAATGACCGTCGAAAGGTACCGGCGTCATGCGGCGGATTCAGCCTTGCGCCGCCGTCTCTCCGCGGCGCCGAGCACGTCCTTCCATTCAGTGGAAAGGTGATTTAACGGCGATCTTCACCCTTTCGACGTACACCCATATGGGTATATGATCGGCCCATGGCACGCGCAGCGACGACCTCGGACGTCTTCAATGCGATCGCGGAGCCGCGTCGCCGGGACATCCTGATGCTGCTCCGAGCGGGGGAACGGCCGGTGCACGAGGTCGCCGAGGCGCTCGGCATGCCGCAGCCCGGGGCCTCCAAGCACCTGCGGGTGCTGCGGGAGGTCGGGCTCGTGCAGGACCGCCGGGCCGGCAAGCAGCGGGTCTACGGGCTCGACGCACGCGGGCTGGCGACGGTTCACGAGTGGACGGGCGGCTTCGAACGGTTCTGGAGTGAGAGCTTCGACCGGCTGGACGCGTACGTGCAGGAACTGAAGGCCGAGAGGGCGGCGGAGTAGCGGATGGGGCCGAAGGATCCGGAAGCGGTGGGGGAGTCGTCGACGGCCGATCGCGAGATCGTCGTCGGGCGCGTGATCGAGGCTCCACCCGACCTGGTGTTCGAGGCGTTCACGGAGGTCAGGCATCTGTCCCGGTGGTGGGGCCCGGAGGGGTTCAGCACGACCACCCGCTCCTTCGAGTTCCGTGTCGGCGGCGAGTGGGTCTTCACGATGCGCGGACCCGACGGCACGGTGCACCCGGAGTGGATCACGTGGACGGCCATCGTCCCGCCCGAGCGCATCGAGCTGCTCCACGGGGAGCGCCGCGACGACCCGGACGCCTTCGCCTCCGTGCTGACGTTCACGCCGGAGGGCGCGGCCACCCGCATCGAGTTGCGCACGGTGTTCCCGACGACGGAACTGCGCGATCAGGCGCTCATGCGGTCGCACGCCGCCGAAGGCGGCAGGCAGACGCTGGCCAAGCTGGCCGGCTACGTCGAGACCACGATGACGAATGAGAAGGAGGACTGATGGCTGGGAAGGTGTTCTTCAGCGTCTCGATGTCGCTGGACGGGTTCATGGCGCCGGACTCCCCGGAGGAGCTGATGGGCCGGCAGTGGATGGAGCTGCAGCACTGGGTCTTCCCGACCCGGTTCTTCCGGCAGAACCTGGGGCTCGGGCCCGGCGGTGAGGAGGGCTTGGACAACGACGTCGCCCGCCGTACGTTCGAGCGCACCGGCGCGAGCGTGATGGGCAAACGGATGTTCGAGGCAGGCGAGCACGCCTGGCCGGAGGACGCGCCGTTCCACACCCCGGTCTTCGTCGTGACGCACGAGCGTCGCGAGCCGTGGGAGCGACGGGGCGGCACCACATTCCACTTCGTGGACGACATCCAGGTCGCCCTCGACCGGGCGCGCGACGCGGCGGGGGAGCGGGACGTCCGCATCGCCGGCGGAGGCGCCACGATCGTCGAGTACCTGAACGCCGGCCTCGTGGACGAGTTCTCGGTCGCGCTGTCCCCGGTGCTGTTCGGTCGCGGCATCCGGCTGTTCGAGAGCGTCGACGCGTCCCGGATCGCGCTGGAACAGACCGGGTCGGAGGCCTCGGCGCGCGCCACGCATCTCACCTACGCGGTCCGCGGGCGGTCCTCATGACCGGGCGGGCGAGTCCCGCCAAGACGGCGGTCGGCGACAAGCCGGTGTTCGCATACATCGCGAGCCTGCCGCAGCCGCAGCGCGCCATCGCGGAGGCGGTCGACGCCCTGGCCGCTCGGACGCTGCCCGGCCTGACGCGCTCGGTGAAGTGGGGCATGTCGTACTACGGCGTCGGCGACGGCTGGTGCTTCAGCTGCGGAGCCTTCGACGAACTCGTCAAGCTCATGTTCGTGAACGGCGACACGCTCGACCCCGTGCCCCCGGTGACACCGGTGGCGATGGGGAAGTCCACCCGCGGAGTGGAGCTCTCGACCCTGGCCGAGCTCGATGAAAAGCAGGTCGCGGACTGGATGCGGCAGATCACCTCCCGGCCCGGTGTCGGCCATGGGAGAAGGTGAGTCCCGGCGAGGAGGAGCCGCGCAGCAGGATGGCCGGCATGGTGAAAGTTGTGGCCTCCGACGCTAAGGGTGGCACTGTGCGGTGACCGGGGGAGGAGGAACGGCGCCGACCCACCTCTAGGGTGGGCGATCATCCTGCTCCTCACCGAAAGGAACGCCGGAACATGGCCAGTGACGCCTTCACCGGACCCGTCGACTATGTCGTCTTCGCCTTCCCGTCCGACGCACCGCCGGCCGCGGGCCTCGCGGCGCTCCGAAACCGGGTCGGCGAGGGGGCGATCGACCTGCTCGACCTCGAGGTCGTCCGCGTCGGCGACGACGGGACGCCGACCAGAGCCGCGCTGGACCTGGCCGAGTTCGCGGGCGCGTACTCGGGCATCCTCGACCAGGAGGACGTCGAGCGGATCGCCGAGGCAGTGGAGCCGGGCGGCTTCGCGCTCGCACTCGTGTACGAGGACCGCTCCCTGGCATCCGTCGCGGAGGCGTGGACCGCCGCGGGCGGGACCGAGCTTTTCGCCGGGGGAGTCGACATCATCGACCTCGCGGAGGCCGTCGAGGCGGAGGTGACGCGCTGATGAGCCTGCTCCGCACAGCAGCCCGGGCCTCCGTCGCCACGCGCGTGATCGGGAGCACCCATCGGCGTCAGCAGCAGCAGTGGGCCGCGCAGGACGCGGCTCCGGCCGCCGAACCCGCCTCGGCGCCCGGGGGAGCGGCGCCCGGGGGAGCGGCGCCGTCGGTGCTCGACCAGCTCACGCAACTCGGCGACCTGCGGGCGGCGGGCGTGCTCACCGATGCCGAGTTCGAGGCTCAGAAACAGCGCATCCTGGGCGGTTAGCCCGTCGGGCGCTCACCTGCGGTCGTGGCCATGCTTCGCATGATGCCCGTCGTCTTCCAGCAGCATCCCGACGGAGGTGGCGCAGGCGTCACCCTTCCATGCTTCAACACCCTCGCGGATCGCGAACACGGCGATCACGAGTCCGGCGATCGGATCGGCCCACCACCAGCCGAGGAGGGAGTTCAGCACGAGGCCGATGAGGACCGCGGCCGAGAGGTAGGTGCAGATCAGCGTCTGCTTCGAGTCGGCGACCGCGGTCGCCGAACCGAGCTCGCGTCCCGTGCGACGTTCGACGAGGGAGAGGAAGGGCATGACGACCACGCTGAGCGCGGTGAGCACGATCCCGACCGGTGAATGCTGAACCTCCACCCGGCCGAACACGGTCAGCAGGGAGCTGACGGTCACGTAGCCCGCCAGCGCGAAGAAGGCGATCGCGATCACCCGCAGCGTCGGCTTCTCCCACCGCTCCGGATCGCGGCGGGTGAACTGCCAGGCGACGGCCGCCGCGGAGAGAACCTCAATGGTCGAGTCCAGTCCGAACCCGATGAGGGCGCCGGAGGACGCGGCGCTTCCGGCGGCGATCGCGACGATCGCCTCGACGAGGTTGTAACCGATAGTGGCTGCGACGATCCACCGGATGCGACGCTGCAGGACAGCCGTGCGGTCGATGCTGAGAGTGCTCATGCGCACTGGCATTCATCACCCGCGCAGCAGCCCGGTTCCACGAACAGCGTCACCCGCAGCAGCTCATCGAGAGCAGGAGCGATGTGCCCATCGGCCAGCCGATACCAGGTCCGCCGCCCCTCCGGAATCGCCTCGACCAAGCCGCACCCGCGCAGACAGGCCAGCTGGTTCGACATCACCTGACGAGACACCCCGAGCGCTTCGGCGAGATCGGACGGGAACGCAGGCGCCTCCCGCAGGGCCAGCAGGATCCCGACCCGGGTGGCATCCGACAGGGCATGACCGAACCGCGCCAGCGCGGCGGTGTGGGTGACCGTGGCGGCGGGAGCGGTTGTAGTCATGTGGTCGATAGTACAGGGAATGCTGTATCAACTCACCCGGGCACCTGAGCGGCCTGAGAGTGGTCGCGGTTCTCTGACGCGCGTACGGTTCTCTGTCATGACGAAGCTCATCGAGAGACTGGCTGACTCCGTGCCTTCCTGGGGTGCACGACTCGCTTACGGCGAGAAGACCACGCTCGACGGACACGACCTCCTACCCGTCGCGATCGTCGTTTTCGGCTTCGGCGGCGGCGAAGGGTCTGGTGACGATCCGGACGGCGCGGGGCGAGGCGAGGGGAGCGGGGGCGGTGGCGGCGGCTACGCGATACCGATCGGCGCCTACATCGGCGGGACCCGTGGGCCGATCTTCCGGCCGAACCCGGTCGCGGTGATCATCGCCGCGGCTCCGCTCGTGTCGGCGGCCGGACTGGCGCTGGCGCGGCTGCTGCGGTCCAGCTGACTCTGCGCGCGGCACTGGGGCGGGGAGGGTATTGATTCCGTTCGAGCTGACATAATGTGCATTATCAGTGCTCAACCGCGGGACTTGCGTCGCCCGAAACGGCGTGGAGAAGGTGCGCAAGGGCCGCATAGGAACGGGAGCGGCCGCGCTAGCCGTTCTCCGCGAAGACCTCCGCCGCGATACCGTAGCCTTCGAATGCACGAGCGACACCGGCGTATGCGGCGAGCTGGATGAAGACCTCGACGATCTCTTCTTTCGTCACGCCGTTGTTGAGCGCGATCCGGAGTTGGCCACGCAGTGGTTCGAGCACTCCGAGCGTCGCTGCGATGGTCACAGAGACGATCGCACGGGTCCGGGTGTCCAGCCTGTCGCTGCGCGGCCACGCGTCACCGAACGCCTGGATGGTCGCGATGCGTTTGAAGTCGTCGGCGTTCTCCGGTTCGGTCGGCGCAGTGCCGAGGAACCGTTCGAGTCGGAAACCGAGCAGTCGCTCCGCCTCATCGAGCGCCGCGTCGTAATCGCGGGTGTCTTCCGTCATGTCAACCTCTCTAAGTAACTAGCCGGTTACATGCGACCATACTCGCCGCATACGCGGAATGCAACTAACCGGTTACTTGCCATTAGAGTAGGCAGGTGACACGGTTACGAGACGCGGATGCCACCCGCGCGCGCATCCTGGAAGCGGCCGCTGAGGAGTTCGGCGCGCTGGGTATCGCCGGTGCCCGCGTTGACCGGATCGCCGAGAACGCGGACGCGAACAAGGCCATGATCTACCGGTATTTCGGCACCAAGGACGAGCTGTTCGACGCCGTGTTCACCGCCCACGTCGTCGCCTTCGTCGAGCGCATCCACTTTGACCCCACTGACCTCCCCGGGTACGCCACCCAGCTCTTCGACTCCTACCAAGAACACCCACGCACCCTCCGCCTCACCCACTGGTATCAGCTCGAGCGCCCCGACGGCGAGCCCCTTCGCGCAATCGTCGAGTCCCACCGTGTCAAGCTCAGCGCCATTGCCGACGCCCAGGCCGCCGGCACGGTGCCTGACCACTACAGCCCCGTCGAACTGCTAGCGCTCGTGCGGGGCATCGCGATGGCATGGGACAACCTCGCCCCGCAACTAGGCAGTTCGACGCCCGAGCCTCGAAATCGCCGACACGCCGCGGTGAGGGACGCAGTAAGCCGGCTCGTCGAGGTGCCGAAGAGACAATCGGACCGAACCTGAGCTGAAGGGCACCCTGCCGTTGCCGCTCGCGCACGGCTTCAGCTCCCCCGCTTCACCCTGCCGCCCGGATGATCCATCGCAGTTTCGCGCCACCCGAAGGTTCAGTTGATCACGAGCGACGCGATCCGGTCGTCGCGCACTGTGAATGCCATGGTGCCGGCACCTTCGGCGAGGTGGCTCAGCCGGTGCCAACTGAGACGCTGTACTGGGTGCGCATCTAAATGCCGCACACGAGCATCGAGTGCTCGTGGTTTCTCGACGAGTAGCGCATCGCTGGAGCCTTGGACGTTACTGAGGCGATTCGGTGGGCGTCCGAGGCTGCGGGTCCGGAGGGAATGTGCGAGGTCTTCGTGGAGTGCGTTGATCATAGGTTGGATCGAGCCGGGCAGTTGGTGTCGGCGACGCAGCACGTCCTTGTGTTCGGGGGCGCCCGAGACGGGCTCCGTTACCGAGACAGTCGTCTTCTCTCGCGACGGCTGATGGTGCTCCAGCCGTCCGCGGTCCCCCGAGTCGGGGATCCCCCTCGGCGGACAGGTCAGAGCGCTCAGGTCTCCGGTTCGTCCCAGCGGAGGGCAAGAAGTTGCCGCACGGTCTCCTTCAGCTGCTCACCGATCGGCTCGTCGCGCGCATCGTCGTCGTGCAGCGCCTTGCTGAGCGCCGCCATCACGAGGACGACGGCGAGTTCCGCTTCGTTCCTGCTGCGTGCGCGTCGCGCGGCGAGGTCGATGTACATCTCCCGCACCTCGACCATGATCCGGGTCGCGGTCGTCAGGAGTTCGGGGCGCCGGCTCAGGAGCTGCTTCATGCGGACCAGGTCAGGTCCGTGCTCCGAACCATTGCCGATCACGTCGCACAGGGCCATGACCAGGCTCCCGGAGTGCGAGAGGAACGTCTGCTCCACGTCCGGGTGGATGGTGGGGCCTTGGAATTCGAGGGCCGCTGCGGCCTTGGAAGGGAAATAGTTGAAGAAGGTGCGGACCGAGACGTCCGCCTGCTGGCAGATCTGCTCGACCGTCGTCGCGTCCAGCCCCTGCGAGTCGATGAGGCTGAAGGCGGCTTCGTGGATGGCGGTGCGGGTCTGGAGCTTCTTGCGCTCGCGGAGGCCGACGGCCTCGGGGTGGATGTCGAGTGTGGTCATGGTCTGATGCTTCCGGCCGAGTGGAGTGGGCGGCGCCGCGGGGACGCCGCCCACTCCCCCGATCAGGTCTGCGGCACCGCCCGGATGCTTCCGGTCACGGTCGCGCCCGCCTCGTCCGCCTGCTGCTGCAGCGCGGAGGTCTTCCGCAGCGGTGGCACCTTGAAGAACAGGGTGAGGACGAAGGCGAGCAGGATCACTCCGAGGCCGATCGTGTAAACCAGGACCACGGACTCGTTGAAGCCGACCATGAACGGCTTGCTCAGTCGCTGGTCGGCGCCGTCGAGGAACGAGGTGTCGCTCGTCGAGCTGTTGCTCGAGCTGTTCGCCTTCGAGTCGCCCTGCTTGAGCTTGTCCGCGAGCGTCGGGGTGAGCTTGTCGACGTAGAAGCTACGCTGGCTCGCATTCGCCCAGTTCACTTCGACGGTCCCGTCGATGACCGTGGCGTGCGCCGCCTTGGCGACCGCCGCGAGTGCTGCGGCCTCGGCCTGCGGCGTCGCCGCGGCGATCTGCTGGGCGATGATCGGCGCCGCGGCCTCGGCCGGGACGTTCCCGGCGGCGACCTGCGCGTCGACAGCCGCGGTGACCTTCTCGGTCACGGCCGCGTCGGCGGTGGCCTTCGCCTTCGCCACGCCGGCGGCGAGCTCGTCCTGGACGCTCTTCTCGATCGGGGTGACGATCGGCGTCCAGAGCTGCTTCATGATGGCCTTGTTGTGCGGTGCGGTCGCGACCTCCGGCGTCAAGGCGGCGTCCAGTGCGGAGCTCAGGGTCTTCTGGTCGGCCGTCGCCGTGACGATGTTGCCCGGCAGCGCGGCGAAGAGCACCGAGAGCAGCACGGCGACGCCGAGGGTTCCGCCGATCTGGCGGAAGAAGGTCGACGCACCCGTCGCGACACCCATCTGGTTCGGCGCGACCGCGTTCTGGCTGGCCAGGGTGAGCGTCTGCATCATCTGGCCGAGTCCGAGCCCGATCAGGAACATCGCGATCATCAGGAACCAGAGCGGCTTGTCGACCGTGAGGAAGGTCAGCACGAAGAAGCCGGCCGCCGTGAACAGCGTCCCGGTGACGGGGAAGATACGGTACTTGCCCGTGCGGGCGATGATCTGGCCAGACGCGATCGACGCGATCATCAGGCCGGCCATCATCGGCAGCGTGGCGAAGCCGGAGGCCGTCGGGCTCAGCCCGAACACGATCTGCAGGTACAGCGGGAGGGTCAGCATGGCGCCGAACATCCCGAAGCCGACGAGCACGCCGAGAACGGTCGCCATCGAGAACACCCGCGAACGGAACAGGCGGAGCGGGATGATCGCGTCGTCCTTCATGTGACGCTCGATCAGGATGAAGGAGATCAGGCCCACAGCCGCGATCACGTAGCAGCTGATGGCGGCGGCGGAGCTCCAGCCCCAGTCACGCCCCTGCTCTGCGACCAGCAGCACGGGGATGAGCGTCACGATGACGGCGGTCGCGCCCCACCAGTCGATGCGCGGCTTCGCGGCCGTGTGGAACTTCGGCAGGTGCAGGAAGGCCAGCACCATGAGGAGCGCGACGATTCCGATCGGGACGTTGATGAGGAAGACCCAGCGCCATCCGGTGACGAACAGGATCTGGTTCGCCCCGGCGAACAGGCCTCCGACGAGCGGGCCGATGACCGACGAGATGCCGAAGACGGCGAGGAAGTAGCCCTGGTACTTGGCACGCTCACGCGGGGCGAGGATGTCGCCCATGATCGCCAGCGGAAGGGACATCAGCGCGCCCGCGCCGATCCCCTGGAACGCGCGGAAGGCGGCCAGCATCATCATCGACGTCGAGAACGCCGAGAGCAGGGAGCCGAGCAGGAACACGACGATCCCGAAGATGTACAGCGGGCGGCGGCCGAAGATGTCGGACAGCTTGCCGTAGATCGGCACCGCGATCGTGGACGTGATCAGGTAGGCCGTGGTGACCCACGCCTGGTCGTTGAGTCCGTGGAGGTCGTCACCGATCGTGCGGATCGCCGTACCGACGATCGTCTGGTCCAGCGACGACAGGAACATGCCGGCCATGAGGCCGTAGATGACGAGAAGAATCTGCCGGTGCGACATGATCGGCTTCGATTCGCGCGGCGCGGGCGCCGCTGGTTGCACCCCGACGGGCGCGGTAGCTGTAGACAAGACGGGATCCTTTTGGCGATGTGTTTTTGCAGTCGCCGCAAGAATACACGAATGCACATATGCGTTCGCTGCAAATGCGCACAAAATGCGAAGAATCTCGCTGCCCCGTGATCACTCGTCCTGCTGGACACGCGCGCGCCCGCTCTCTACCGTGAGTCCCATGAACGCTCCGGGCACCGACTACAGCGATCTGAACGCGCTCTTCATCAACACGACACTCACCCGCTCCCCCGGCCGCAGCCACACGCAGTCGCTGATCGACGTGAGCGCGTCGATCATGTCCCACCAGGGCGTGCGGGTCGATCAGTTCCGCGCCGTCGACCACCCGATCGCCACGGGCGTCGACCCCGACATGCGCGAGCACGGCTGGGAGGCGGACGCGTGGCCCGAGCTGTTCCCGCGGGTGCTCGCGGCCGACATCCTCGTGATCGCCGGCCCGATCTGGCTCGGCGACAACAGCAGCGAGACCAAGAAGATCATCGAGCGCCTCTACGCGCACTCCGGCGAGCTCAACGAGAAGGGCCAGTGGCTCTACTACGGCCGGACCGGCGGATGCCTGATCACCGGCAACGAGGACGGGATCAAGCACTGCGCGTCCAACGTGCTCTACAGCCTCCAGCACATCGGCTACTCCATACCCCCGCAGGCCGACGCCGGCTGGATCGCCGAGGCCGGCCCCGGCCCCAGCTACGGCGACGACACCGGCGACGGCCGCCGCGTCGGATTCGACAACGACTTCACGAACCGCAACACGACCTTCCTCACCTGGAACCTCCTGCACCAGGCCCGGCTGCTGAAGGACGCCGGCGGCTTCCCCGACTACGGCAACCAGCGCCGCGAGTGGGACCCCGGGACGCGGTTCGACTTCCCGAACCCCGAATACCGGTCGTGACGCCTGCTCCCGCGCCGCTGCGTGCACCTCCTGGAGGGTGCCGCCGTCACCGAGGCCCAGCTCGCCCACGCCGCGCTCGACGACGGTCAGCTCCACCGGATCCCGCAGGTCGAAGGCCTCGTGATCGAGCAGCGTCTCGGCGTGCGCGTTCAGCAGCACACCATGCGACTGCAGGGCCGCGCGCAGGTCCGTGCGGGAGGCTCCGCCGACGCTCAGCAGGATCGGTTCGGCTCGTTGCACGGCTCCAGGCTACCCACCCGCGTCACGACGACGCCCAGCACCGGTCTCCTACACATGACGACGCTCGACACCCGCACACCCGACACCACGCGCAGCTGCCCGCGCTGCGCCGGCCGCATGGCCTACCCGTCCATCGTCACCGTCGACCGGAGCCCGCGGTTCACGCTGGTGTGCGCGCTCTGCGGCACTGCTCGCGATTCCACCGGCCGAACGTAGGATGAGGCGGTGAGAGAGCGCCGATCGCCCGCGAGCCAGGATGGCCTCTCGCGCCGCGGCTGGATCGTCCTCGTGGCCACGACGGGCGTCGCCGCGGTCGTCCTCCTCACAGTCGTCGCCCTCGCGAGCGGCCTGCCTGCCGCCAGGCAGGCTCGGGCGCACGCGACGGCGGCTGCCCCGCCCGCTCCCCCGCGTCCGCTGGACCCTGTCCCCACGCCGCTCGGGCTGCCTCGACGCCCGACCCCCACGCCGCCCGTCGCGACCGTTCCCGAGCAACCGGTGGGCGGTATCGCCACGGGCGCCTGCCTCCAGGTCTTCCCGTCGCCCCAGGAGGCCGCCTACCCCGTCATCGACTGCGCGTCGCCGCACCTCGCCCAGGTGCTCTCGAAGGGCGTCCTACCCCAGGCCGGCTCCGCGCCGTTTCCGGGCACTCAGGCTCTCAACGCCCAAGTCGGCGATCTCTGCAGCACCCCCGGCCTCCTGAACTGGGACTGGGTCGCGGTGTGGAACGAGGACGTGCAGGTGGAGCTGCGCTACCCGAACACCGAGGCCCAGTGGGCGTCAGGAGACCGCGCCTACGAGTGCTTCGTCGACACGTACTCGCGCCACGAGCTCACCGGGACCGCGGTCGCGACCCACTAAGGCCACGAAAGGCCCCCGGTCGGTCGACGCCGGCGCGAAGCAGGCGACGATCGACCGGGGGCCGGACGGCGCTCGCTACGGGGTCGCGTTGAGCGCAGCCTTGACGTTGATGTCGCGTGCGGTGGCAGGCGCACCTTCGACGGGTGATCCAGTCTTGGCGAGCACGTCGGCCAACTGATCGACCGTCGGCTCGGAGCCGAACTTCTCGCGCAGCACGGCGAAGGCGCCGGCCACCTGCGGCGCGGCGAACAACGTTCCCCACACGTAGTAGGTGCCGGAGCTCTTGTACGGGAGCAGCACGCCGTCCCGGTTCACGTAGTCGCCCTCACCGACCGGAGCGTAGAGACGCGTGCTCGCGGCGTAGTTGGAGTATCCGGCCCGCACGTGCTCGTGAAGCGTCTTGGTCGCGCCGACCGTGATCACGTTCTTTCCGCAGTTCCAGGCGCCTACCGAGTTGACGCCCTGGTTGCCGCCGGCCATGACGACCGCGATGCCCTTGCTCTTCAGACGCGCCGCAGCAGAATCGATCGCTTCTCCGATTGCGGAGCACTTCCCGTCGACTCCGATGGGGAGCCCGTCGACCGACAGCGTGACCGCAGCGACCCTTCCGCGGTACATCTGCTCGGATTCGATCTTGTCGATCCAGTTGAGGGCATTCGCGACCGAATCCCCTTGCCAGCCCATGTCGTCATTCGCGCCGGTCGTCGTGCCGCCGCCGACCTTCACCTGGACCACCTTCGCGCCGACGGCGGCACCGGCCGACGAGACGGGAATCGAGTCGCCATTCGAATCGCGTTCATAGCGCACGCCCGGCTGACCGACCACTGCGCCCGCCGTCGCCGTGCCGTGGACCGCGTGGCACAGATCTCCTGACGAGTCCACGCAACGCGACGACGGAGCCGAGCTCTGGGGAAGGCTGCTGAACAGCGACGGCCCCTTGTACAAGTACGGCGTGTTGATCACATTTGTGGTCTCGCACAGGCTCGACCACCCGTTCGGGTCGGCGCCGAACCCGAAGCAGTACTCGCCCGCGACCTTCGACTTTCCGTTGGCGTCCTTCATGAGCGGGTTGCCGCCGGTGAACGCGCCGTCGATGTCGAAGACGATCTGACCCGAGCCGTTGAAGGTGTTGCCGGCCGCGTCCATGTACGACCCGGACTTATCGGCGCCTAGGTTCATGGCGATGTTGGACTTGTCCCACGACTTGTCGTCCTCGGGTGCGGCGACGGCCGATACGCCGGCGGTGCACAGGACCGCCGGGACGACGGCCGCGGCTCCGAAGAACACTCTGGCGATGGATTTACTCATTGGTGCTTCCTCACTGACACATGTGGAATTCACATGTACACCACTAACATAGCGGCTGGAAAGCACCACTCCCTCCCAGGAGGAGGGGCCCGCCTCAGCGCGGCGTCAGGCCCCCACGTACTCCGCCAGGTGCTGCCCGGTCAGCGTCGCGCGCGACGCCACCAGGTCCGCGGGCGTGCCCTCGAACACGATGCGGCCGCCGTCGTGGCCGGCGCCGGGGCCCAGGTCCACGATCCAGTCGGCGTGGGCCATGACGGCCTGGTGGTGCTCGATGACTATGACCGACTTGCCGGAGTCGACCAGGCGGTCCAGGAGGCCCAGCAGCTGCTCGACATCCGCCAGATGGAGACCGGTGGTCGGCTCGTCCAGCACGTAGACGCCGCCCTTCTCCGCCATGTGCGTCGCCAGCTTGAGCCGCTGGCGTTCGCCTCCGGACAGGGTCGTGAGCGGCTGGCCGATCGTCAGGTAACCGAGGCCGACGTCCGCCAGGCGCTGCAGGATGGCGTGCGCGGCGGGGATGCGCGACTCCCCCGCCGAGAAGAACCTCTCGGCGTCCTCCACCGACAGCGCCAGCACCTCGCTGATGTCCAAGCCGCCGAAGCGGTACTCCAGCACCGAGGCGTCGAAGCGCTTGCCCTCGCAGACCTCGCACACCGTCGACACCCCGGCCATCACGCCGAGGTCGGTGTAGATGACCCCGGCGCCGTTGCAGTTCGGGCACGCGCCCTCGGAGTTCGCGCTGAACAGCGCGGGCTTGACGCCGTTGGCCTTCGCGAACGCCTTGCGGATCGGCTCCAGCAGTCCCGTGTAGGTGGCGGGGTTGCTGCGTCGCGAGCCGCGGATCGCGCCCTGGTCGACCGAGACGACGCCCTCGCGCGGCGACACCGAGCCGTGGATGAGCGAGCTCTTGCCCGAGCCCGCCACGCCGGTGACCACGACCAGCACGCCGAGCGGGACGTCGACGTCCACGTCGCGCAGGTTATGCGACGTGGCCCCGCGCACCTCCAGGACCCCCGACGGTTTCCGCACCGTCTCCTTGACCGTGGCGCGGTCGTCCAGGTGCCGCCCGGTGAGTGTGCCGCTCCCCCGCAGCCCGTCGATCGTCCCCTCGTAGACGATCTCTCCCCCGGCGGTGCCGGCGCGCGGCCCGAGGTCCACGACGTGGTCGGCGATGACGATCATCTCCGGCTTGTGCTCGACCACCAGCACGGTGTTGCCCTTGTCGCGCAGCTGCACGAGCAGCTCGTTCATCCGGCGCATGTCGTGCGGGTGGAGGCCGACGGACGGCTCGTCGAAGACGTAGGTGATGTCGGTGAGCGACGATCCGAGGTGCCGGATCATCTTGGTGCGCTGCGCCTCGCCGCCCGAGAGCGTGCCGGAGGGCCGGTCGAGCGACAGGTAGCCGAGGCCGATGTCCACGAACGAGTCGAGCGTGCCCTGCAGGTTCGCGAGCAGCGGCGCCACGGACGGCTCGTCCAGCCCGCGCACCCACCCCGCGAGGTCGCTGAGCTGCATCGCACACACGTCGGCGATGCTCACGCCGCGGATGAGCGAAGACCGCGCGCCCTCGTTGAGCCGCGTCCCGCCGCAGTCCGGGCACGGCGCGAAGGTGACCGCGCGCTCCACGAAGGCGCGGATGTGCGGCTGCATGGCATCCACGTCCTTCGACAGCATGGACTTCTGGACGCGCGGGACGAGGCCCTCGTAAGTGAGATTGATGCCGTTGATCTTGACCTTCACCGGCTCCTTGTGCAGGAAGTCGTGCAGCTCGGTCTCGGTGTAGTCGCGGATCGGCTTGTCGGCGTCGAAGAAGCCCGACTCGCTGAACATCCGCACCGACCAGCCGTCGGCCGTGTAGCCGGGCACCGTGATCGCGCCGCCGGCCAGGGATTTCGACTCGTCGTAGAGCTGCGTCAGGTCGATGTCCGAGACGGTGCCCATCCCCTCGCAGCGCGGGCACATGCCGCCGGTCTGCTCGAAGGTGCGCCGCACCGTCGTCTTCTCCTTGCCCTCGATCGTGATGGCGCCGGTGCCGCGCACGGTCGGGATGTTGAACGAGAAGGCCTGCGGCGAGCCGATATGCGGCTGCCCGAGCCGGCTGAACAGAATGCGCAGCATCGCGTTGGCGTCCGTGACCGTGCCGACCGTCGACCGCGAGTTCGCGCCCATGCGCTCCTGGTCGACCAGGATCGCGGTCGTCAGTCCCTCGAGCACGTCCACGTCGGGCCGCGCGAGCGACGGCATGAAGCCCTGCACGAACGCGCTGTAGGTCTCGTTGATGAGCCGCTGCGACTCCGCGGCGATTGTGCCGAAGACGAGCGAGCTCTTTCCGGAGCCCGACACGCCGGTGAAGACCGTCAGCCGCCGCTTCGGGAGGTCGACGCTCACGTCCTTGAGGTTGTTCTCGCGCGCCCCACGGACCCGGATGACGTCGTGGCTGTCCGCCCGCTCCTCTGCACCCGGCTCCGTGCTCGTGCTGCTGGCCGTGGTCATCGCTGTGCTCCGTCCGCTCGGTCGTGCCTCCGATCTAACCAGGTGCCACCGACCCGGTCCCCTCCCCCGTGTTCGCGACGTGCCGAGATGGCTGCTGATATGCACAGCAGATTGTCAGTATTCTGCGCGTACAGGCCACCCGACAGCGTGGCCGACGACTGAAAGGTGCGTGCGATGTCCTCCACCGATCCTCTCGACTCCTCCTTCCGCGACTTCTCGCTCGACGCGTCGGAGATGACCCGCTCGGCCATCAACGGGATCCGCGCCGTCCTCGGCGTCAGCGGCGCCGTCGCGCTCATCCTCGGCGTCGTGCTGCTGTTCTGGCCCGAGAAGACGATCGCGGTGCTCGCGATCTTCCTCGGCATCTACTTCCTCATCGCCGGGATCATGCGCCTCGGCGTCGGGATCTTCAGCCGCGGCATCGGCGGCGGCATCCGCACGCTCAACATCATCCTCGGCGTGCTGCTCGTGTTCGTGGGCATCGTGACGCTCAAGAACGTCTCCACCGCCGCCACCGTGCTCGTCATCTTCGCCCTCGCCTTCATCGGCGTGGGCTGGATCATCGAGGGCGTGATGAGCCTCGTGGAGGCCGGGCGCACCCGCTCCTCCGGGTGGGGGATCGCCTACGGCATCCTGAGCATCATCGCTGGCCTCGTGGTGCTGTTCCTGCCGGCGTCGTCGGCGGTGTTCCTCATCCTGTTCGCCGCGATCGCTCTGATCGTGCTCGGCATCATCGGAATCGTCCGCGCCTTCACCTTCGGGCGCGAAGCGCTGAAGTCGACCGCCGCCCCGGCGGCGCCGGCCGCCGCCTAGCGGCCGCGCTGCTTCACCGGCAGATAGCGGTCCCACCAGTCGAGGATGATCTCGAAGCGCTCGCAGCGGTGCCGCGGGCGACCGCTGCGGCTGAGCTCGTGGTCCTCCCCGGGGAAGATCACGAGCTCGGCTTCGACGCCGCCGCGCTTGAGCGCCGCGTAGTAGCGCTCGGCCTGCCCGAGCGGGCAGCGGAGGTCGCTCGACGAGTGCAGCACGAGGGTGGGCGTGCGCACCCGGTCGACCACGGCCTGCGGGCTCTGCGCCGCGACGCCGGCCGGGTCGGTGCCGGTGTACTCGTCGCTGAAGAAGCTGCCGATGTCGCTCGTGCCGATGAACGCGGCCGGGTCGAGGTAGCCGCGCTCGACGATCGCCGCGGCGAACCGGTGGTCGTGCGCGATCGTCCACGCCGTCAGGTAGCCGCCGTACGATCCGCCCATCACGCCGACCCGCTCGGCGTCGAGCCCGGGTGTCTCGGCGATCGCGCCGTCCAGGAAGTCCAGCACGTCCGCCAGGTCGACGGTGCCCATCCGCTGCCGGATGACGCGGCCGTGCTCCTGGCCGTAGCCTGCCGATCCGCGCGGGTTGCACATCACGACGGCGTAGCCTGCCGCGGCGTAGACCTGGGCCTCGTCGAACAGCGCAGCGCTGTACGCCGCGAACGGCCCGCCGTGGATGGTGAGCAGCACCGGATGCGGCCCCGTGCCCTCCGGCTCCACGACCCAGCCGTGGATCGGGTAGCCGTCGCGGCCCGTCACGGTCAGGTCGCGGGGAGGGATCACGCCGGCGGAACGGAGGCGCTGGGAGAAGTCGGTGAGCCGGCGGAGGCCGTCGTCGTCGATCACGGCGACATCGCCCGCTGTGCCGGCGTCGGAGACGCTCGCCACGATCGTCCCGCCCGCGGAGCCGACGCCGCTCACGACGGTCGATTCGTCGGTCAGCCGCCTGGCAGCGCCCGTCGCGTCCACCTCTGTCAGCACGAGCGCGCCGCGGCTGCGGTCGCAGACGAGGACGCTGTCGTCACGGAAGGCGACGATGTCCGATTCGGTGAGGTCGACGGTCTCCGGCTCGGTGAGGAGGCGCGGCGCGGCACCCGGATGGTCGATCACGTAGAGCGCGGTGTTCTTCGCCACGAAGTCCCGGCCGCCCTCCCCCACGTCCTGCGCACTGAAGTACAGGGCTCCATTGAGTCCGTAGGCGACGGCGACGACCGAGAAGCTGCCGTGCTCCCCCGTCGCGTCCGAGGGCTCGCGGCCGCCGTCGACGGGCACGAGGAAGACGTTCGAGCGGAGGTCGTCGTCCCGGCTGTCGTGCCGCGCAGACACGAACGCGAGGGTGGAGCCGTCCGGTGAGAACGCGATCGTCGAGTCGTCCCAGTCCCCCGCGGTGAGCGCACGCGGCGTCGCGACCGCCGGGGCCGGCCGGGACGAGCCGTCCGCCTCCGCGATCGGGACGACCGGCGGCTCCGCCCAGACGTCCGGAGCCGCGACGACGTAGACGTGCGAGCGCCGATCGGTGATGTAGCCGATCCCATTGGACTGATACTTCAGCGTGTCGATCCGGCGGGCGCGCTCCCCGTTGGCGTCGATGCCCTCGACGGTGCCGTAGCGCCCCTGCTCCGGATCGCGGCTCACGAAGGCCAGCGAGCGCCCGTCCGGCGCCCACGCGAACTCGGTGACCCCGAGTTTGCGGTCGGTAACGACGACGGGCTCGCCGCCCGCGGCGTCGACGACCATCAGCTGCGAGGGGACCTTCGGCCCGCCGCGCAGGAACGCGATCAGCCGCCCGTCCGGCGAGAACCTCGGCGCGCTGTCGCGGAAGCCCCGCGTGAGCCGGCGCGGAGCCGCGTGCCCGGAGAGCGGGATGTTCCAGAGCTGGCCAACGGTCGCGTCTGCGGCGAGGGAGGGGTGCGTGACCGAGACGACCGCGCGTCCGGCTCCCGGATGGACGGTGGGACGGGAGACGGCGGTCAGGAGCTCCAGATCGGCGGCCCTCATTCGCCGAGCGGCCCGAAGCTGGAGACGTCGCCGACGAGACGGGTGTTGTCGGCCGGCACGGGGTCGACGACCGCCGCCGCGACTTCTGCGGCGAACTCGCCGACATTGTAGAGGCGGCCCGCCGCCTCCTTGCGGGCGTCGATCGCGCCCGGGTTCAGCCGGTTGAGCAGGGTCGCGGTGATCGTGCCCTCGATCATGTCGCCCGAGACGACCACGAACTCGACGCCCTTCTCGGTCAGTTCGGGCAGGAGGGCGCGCAGCGCGTCCTCCCCCGCTCGTTTGCTGAGCGCGACGGCCTCGTACTCCGGCATCGTCGGCGTGGAGCGGATGAAGTGGGCCTGGTGGCTCGTGACGAACACGACGCGCGAGCCGGGGGCAAGCAGCGGCAGCGCGGAGGTCAGGACGTTCACCTGGGCGTCGCGGTTGAGCTGCATCGCGTAGTCCTCCGCCATGCCCGACTCCATGCCTCCGGAGGCGTTCAGAACCAGGATGTCGAGTCCGCCCCATTCGGCGTCGATCGTGCGGAACAGCGCGGCGACCGACTCGGGGTCGGTGAGATCGGCGCCCACGGTGATCGCCGTGCCGCCCTGCTCGCGGATCGCGTCGGCCAGCTTGACGGCGCGGGCCTCCTTGTTGCGGTAGTTGATGGCGACCGCGGCGCCGGCGTCGGCCAGGTACTGCACGGTGTCCGCGCCGATCCCGCGCGACGAGCCGGTGACGAGGGCGCGCCTGCCGGTGAGGCTGCCCTGCTCGAGCGGGCTGGCGGACGCGGAAGCGTTGGACACGGGTACTCCTCGGAGGTTCGACGACACGGCTTTCTGAGACTACCAAGTGCGTTCCGTCCCGCGGGGCCCGGGAATGCTAGCGTCGTAGCAAGTACATAGTGATGTGCAGAGAGGGGGCCGCTCATGGACATCACGTCGTTCGCCTGGATCGCGTGGCTGGTCCTCATCCTCGTGTTCGTGATCATCGAGATGCTCACGCTGGACTTCGTCTTCCTCATGATCGCGATCGGCAGCCTGGGCGGCCTGGTCTCCGGGCTCTTCGGTGCGCCGTGGTGGCTGCAGCTGATAATCGCGGCAGCGCTCTCGGTCGTCCTGATCTTCTTCATCCGGCCGCCGCTGCTGCACAGGCTCAAGCGCGGCGCCGACCCGGCCAAGAGCAATGTGGACGCCCTGATCGGCATGTCCGGTCTCGTCGTGTCCACCGTCTCGCGCACCGCCGGGCTCGTCAAGCTGTCCGTCGGGGAGACCTGGACCGCGCGGCTCTCGCCCGCCCAGGCAGGCCCTACGGAACTGGTGCCGGGCGAGCACGTCATCGTCCTGAGCATCGAGGGCGCGACCGCCGTAGTCGCCCCGTCACCGGTGTCGGCGGGAGCCGGCGACCTCACCGAGAGGAGCGTTCCGTGACCGAAGTCACCCAGCTCGTCGTGACCATCGTGGTCTCGATCATCATTCTGGTGATCGCGATCTTCGTGCTGGTCACGCTGTTCCGCGCCATCCGGATCATCCCGCAGGCGCGGGCCGGAGTGGTGGAGCGGCTGGGCCGGTACCACAAGACGCTCACCCCCGGCCTCAACGTCGTCGTGCCGTTCATCGACAAGGTGCGCCCGCTGATCGACCTCCGCGAGCAGGTCGTCTCGTTCCCGCCGCAGCCGGTCATCACCGAGGACAACCTGGTCGTCTCGATCGACACGGTCGTCTACTTCCAGGTCACCGACGCCCGCGCCGCCACCTACGAGATCGCCAACTACCTCGGCGCCGTCGAGCAGCTCACCACGACTACCCTCCGTAACGTGGTCGGCGGGCTGAACCTCGAGGCCGCCCTGACCAGCCGCGACAACATCAACGGCCAGCTCCGCCTGGTCCTCGACGAAGCCACCGGCAAGTGGGGCATCCGAGTATCCCGCGTCGAGCTCAAGGCGATCGATCCGCCCGTGTCCATCCAGGACTCGATGGAGAAGCAGATGCGCGCCGAGCGCGACCGCCGTGCGCTCATCCTGACGGCCGAGGGCACCAAGCAGTCCGAGATCCTCAACGCGGAGGGCATGCGCCAGGCCGCGATCCTCAAGGCGGAGGGCGACGCGAAGGCGGCCGTGCTGCGCGCCGAGGGCGAGGCGAAGGCGATCACCACCGTCTTCGGCGCCATCCACGAGGGGAAGCCGGACAGCCTGCTGCTGGCGTATCAGTACCTGCAGACGCTGCCGAAGCTGGCCGACGGCTCCGCGAACAAGCTCTGGATCATCCCGAGCGAGCTCACGGAGGCGCTGAAGGGCATCGGCGCTGCGCTCGGGCCCAAGGGCGCGGCAGCGGCCGGGCTGGACGCGGTGCCGGCGGCGACGCAGGCTGCGCCCTCGGTCGGGGCCGCACCCGGGTCGGCTGCGCCGACTCCGCCCGCTCCCCCGGCGTGACGTTCCTCGCAGGTCCGCCCCCGCGCATCATCGCGCACCGTGGCCTCGCGCTCGACGCGCCCGAGAACACCCTGCTCGCCTTCCTGAAGGCGCTGAGCGCCGGGGCGACGCACCTGGAGACCGACGTGCACGCGTCGGCGGACGGCGAGGCCGTCATCAGCCACGATCCGGACCTGACGCGCGTCGCCGGCCGCGACGCACGCGTGGAGCAGCTCACCATGGCCGAGCTGCGGCGGGTCCCGCTCGGATACGGCCAGTCCTTCTGCACGCTGGCCGAGGCCCTGAACGCGTTCCCGGAGGCGCGGTTCAACATCGACATCAAGGAGGAGCGCGCGGCGGCCCCGGCCGCGGCGGCGATCCTGCACGCGCGCGCCGCTCACCGCGTCCTCCTCACGAGCTTCTCGGCGGCGAACAGGAAGGCCGCAACGACCGCGCTCCCGGACGTCGCCGTGTCCCCGTCGGTCTCGGAGTTCGTCCCGGCCCTCGTCGGCGCGAAGCTCGGGATCCGTCCGCTGACCCGGCGCGCTCTCCGTGGCTTCGCGGCCGTGCAGATCCCGCCGCGTCGCGGCCCGCTCCGGCTCGTCACTGCGCGCACGGTGCGTGCGGTCCACGCCGCGGGCGCCGAGGTCCACGTCTGGACGATCGACGACGTCGCCGACATGACCCGCCTGCTCGACCTGGGAGTCGACGGCATCGTCACCAACCGCTGCGATCTGCTTAAAGGCCTGGTCGACGCCCGAAACTGACGCCTCGCACCTCTGCTGACGCTGTGAGCCCACTGAGAGAAGGGGTCCCCCGGAAAGAGAATCCCCAGCTTGCTGGTTTATAACAGTGAGGATTCGCGCGAAGAGGAGACCACACGATGGCAGATCGCAGTTTGCGCGGAATGAGGCTTGGCGCCCAGAGCTTACAAAGTGAAGAAGGCGTCGTCTACTCTCCGCGTTCCCGTTACACCTACCTGTGCCCCGACTGCGGCACGGAGACCGAGATGGTCTTCGCCGCAGAGGCAGAGCCTCCCCGCGGCTGGGAGTGCAAGCACTGCGGCCACGAGGCCCGCTTGCTGGTCGACGACAAGCCCGTCGAGATCGACCACTCGGACGTCAAGACGCCCCGCAGCCACTGGGACATGCTCCTGGAGCGCCGCACCCGGGCCGAGCTCGAAGAGCTGCTCGAGGAGCGTCTGCAGTACCTGCGCGCTCGTCGCGGGACGGCGGAGCACAAGTACTCCGCCTGACGGCCGCACTCCGTTCAGCCGCTCTCACCGCACCGGTGGGAGCGGCTTTCTGGTCTCCGGAGCCGGGAGCTTCCGCGAGAAGGCCGCAACCAGGAGGCCGAAGAGCCCGAGGCCGGCGACGAGGAACTCGATCCCACGGCTGAGCAGCGTCGCGGGCGTAGTCGTGGTGCCGAGCGGCACGTCCGCGACCATGTGGCCGGGCGTGAAGGGCGGGATCTCGGACAGGGTGCGGCCGTCCGGGCCGACGATCTGGCTGCTGCCGACGGTGGAGATGTTCACCAGCGAGCGGCCGGACTCGATCGCGCGCAGCCGGGCGATCGCGAGCTGCTGCTGGTTCTCGTCGGTCTCGCCGAAGTCGGCGTTGTTGGTCTGGGCGAGGATGACCTGTGCCCCGTCGTTCATCATGTCGGTCAGGAGCTGGTCGTCGACGATGTCGAAGCAGATCGAGATGCCGGCTCGGACCCCGCCGACGTCGAACACGTTGTCGCGGGTCCCCGGCGTGTAGTCCCGTCCGATGAGGTCGATGAGCGAGGGCGCGAACGGCCGCCAGAACGAGCGGTCGGGGACGTACTCGCCGAACGGCACGGGGTGCTTCTTGTCGTAGTAGTCGACCGCGCCCTTGCCGGCCTCCCACTGCAGCGACGTGTTGAAGTACTTGCCGTCGCGGTAGGTGATCGTCCCGACGATGAAAGGCGCGTCGAACCGCCGGCTCAGATCGTCGAGGACGGCGGCCGAGCCGGGGTCGCGCGTCGGGTCCGGCAGAGCAGCACCCTCCGGCCACACCACCATGTCGACTTTCTTGTCCCCGGAGGCCTGCTCGAGCGGGATCTTGAGCGTCTCGGTGATCTGGGTATCCAGCACCGCTCCCACCGGAGCGTCGTCGAAGTAGCCGGCGGGACCGTTGCCCTGCACGGCCGCGATCCGCGTGGTGCCGTGCGTCGTCGCCGGCCACGACGGCACGGCCAGCACGAGCGCGATCGCGCCCACGGCGACCGCTCCGCGCAGGAGGGCGCGCACGTCCACGGCGAAGTACAGCTCGATCAGCAGGGCGACGAGCCAGACCATGACGAAGCTCAGACCTGAGATGCCGAGCCAGGCGACGAGCGGCGCGTACGGGCTCATCGACTGGGACTCGGCCACCCGGCCCCAGGAGAAGCCGCCGTACGGCCAGTTGCCCGTCACGTACTCCCGCAGCACCCAGAGCCCCGCGACGATCACAGGGACCAGACCCAGCCGCCCGGCGATGCCCGGCCAGGCCCGCGGCACCCACCGGTAGGCCAGCGTGATGAGGACGCCGCCTGCTCCCCAGAACAGCGCCTCGAGCGTGGAGAGCGCGAACCACGGCACCGGCCCCAGATAGAGCGACGTCCACGATACGTGCACGAGGTAGAACACCTCGCCCGCCAGCCAGCCGACCGCGAACGCGCTGCCCGCGGTCCGGCCGCGCTGAGCGACCAGCACCATCCCGATGCCGACGAAGGTCAGCGGCCACCAGTTCTGGCCGGGGAATCCGGCAGCGAGGATCGGGCCGGAGGCGAGAGCGAGAAGGAGGGCGCCCCAGAGCGGGAGCGGGGCGGGCGGCAGGGCTGCACGGCGCGGGCGGCGGGCGCGCGGCGATCGGGTCACGAAGGGAGAGCCTAAAGCATCGCGCTCTGCGTCCCGCACAGGGACGTCGCCTGCACTCTCAGGCAACGGCCGAGTACGCGACGATGCCGCGGCGGATCGACTCGAGCGCCTGCCGGGCCGTGCGTCCGACGTTGCCCTGGGCGACCAGTGAGAGCTGATCGAGGAGGTCGATCGTCTGCTTCGTCCAGCGCACGAAGTCCCCCGCGGCCATGTCGGCCTCCCTCAGGACGACGTCCAGCCCGGCACCGCGCGCCCACTGGTGCATCGCCAGGGCGAGCGCCGTGGAGACGGGCTCGCTGCCCGGGAGGCGGTTCTCCCGCTCCAGGTCGTCGAGGCGCGCCCACAGATCGGTCGTGCGATCGAGCGCGGGGCGGAAGGCGCCGCGCGGGAGGTTGCGGTCGTGCGCGAGGCCCTCGTCACGGCGCGGCTCGAACACCAGGGCGCACGCCATCGCGGCGAGGCTGGCGGCGTCCAGCTCTTTCCAGACGCCGCGGCGCAGGCACTCGGCGACAAGGAGGTCGCGTTCGCCGTAGATCCGCTTGAGCGTGCGGCCATGGCTGGTCAGGGCCGTCTCGCCGTCCTCCTCGGTCAGATAGCCGAGCTCCAGCAGCACGTCGGACACGCGGTCGAACACCTTCGCGACGGCGCCGGTCCTGGACTGGATCTGCGCGCTCAGCCGGTCCGTCTCGCGCTTGAGCTTCCACCAGCGCTCCGACCAGCGGGCGTGCTGCTCGCGGTCTGGGCAGCGGTGGCAGGGGTGCTCCCGCATCCGCTTGCGCAGCGCCGCGAGCTGGCGCTGGCGGCGCTCCCGGTCGGCCTTGGACGCGTTCTCGATCCGCTGGCCCTTCTTCTCCAGGTCGCTGAGCTCGCGGCGGATCCGGGAGTACTCGCGGAAGTCGCCGAGGTGGCACTCCATCGCCTTCTCGTAGCCGGCGAGCGACTCCTCCTGCTGCCGGACCTTGCGGGCGAGGTCCACGACGGCGCGGTCGGCCTGGAACTGCGCGAACGACGACTCCAGGATCTCGCGGGTGCGCGGCCGGCCGAACTGGTCGATGAGGTTGACGGCCATGTTGTAGGTGGGCCGGAAGCTGGAGTTGAGCGGGTAGCTGCGCCGCGAGGCGAGCGAGGCGACCGATTGCGGGTCGAGGCCGTCCTCCCACTGGATGACGGAATGGCCCTCGACGTCGATGCCGCGGCGGCCCGCCCGCCCGGTGAGCTGGGTGTACTCCCCCGGCGTGATCGGAACGCGCGCCTCGCCGTTGAACTTCTCCAGCTTCTCCAGCACGACGGTGCGGGCCGGCATGTTGATGCCGAGCGCGAGCGTCTCGGTCGCGAACACGACCTTGACCAGCTTGCGGCGGAAGAGCTCCTCCACGACCTCCTTGAAGGCCGGCAGCATGCCCGCGTGGTGGGCGGCGACTCCGCGCTCCAGGCCCTCCAGCCACTCCCAGTAGCCCAGCACGGCGAGGTCCTCGTCGAGCAGGGTGCGGCAGCGCTCCTCGACGATCGCGCGGATCTCGTCGCGCTCGCGCTGCTCGGTGAGCCGCACGCCCTCGCGCAGCGTCTGCCGGACGGCCGCGTCGCAGCCGTTCCGGCTGAAGATGAAGAAGATCGCCGGGAGCAGGTTGTGCTCGTTCAGCAGCCGGACGATGTCGGACCGGTTCATCCGGAACGTGTCGGGGCGCCCGCCGCGCGAGTGGTACCGCCCGACATCGCGCATCTGCCTGCTGGAGAGCACCCGGCCGCCGTAGCGCGCCATCTGCACGAGTTCGGGATTGACCCGGTTGGTCGCGGCGAGGCCGGACGAGTCGAACAGGTCGATCAGCTTGGAGCGCATCAGGATGTGCTGCTCCAGCGGCACCGGGCGCTCCTCGGAGACGACCACATCCGTGTCGCCGCGCACGGCCTGGAGCCAGTCGCCGAACTCCTCCGCGTTGGAGACCGTGGCGCTGAGCGACACCATCCGCACCGCCTGCGGCAGATGGATGATGACCTCCTCCCACACGGCCCCGCGGAAGCGGTCGGCCAGGTAGTGCACCTCGTCCATCACCACGTAGGCGAGGTCGCCGAGGAGGTCGGAGTCCGCATACAGCATGTTGCGGAGCACCTCGGTGGTCATCACCACGATGCGCGCGTGCGAGTTGATGTTGGTGTCGCCGGTGAGGAGGCCGACGGACTCGGGTCCGTACGCCTCCACGAACTCCTGGAACTTCTGATTGCTCAGGGCCTTCATCGGGGTGGTGTAGAACACCTTCGAATTCGCCTCCCGCATGGCCAGGAACACCGCGAACTCGGCGACGATGGTCTTGCCCGCGCCGGTGGGCGCCGCCACGAGCACGCTCCGGCCGCTCTCGAGGCTGGCGCACGCCTCGCGCTGGAACGGGTCGAGGTCGAAGCGCAGGCCGGCCCGGAACGTCTCCAGCAGGGGCTGGCGGGCGCGCTCACGGGATGCGGCGAAGCGTTCGGCCGGGGAAAGCTGCTGCTGGTCGGTCACGCGAACAGCCTATGCCGCGAGCTCGGCCTCCAGTCGCATCGCCGTCTTGACCGCGCGGCGGTCGTGCAGCCAGGCGACGCCGTACGCCGCGAAGTAGAGCAGCACCATCGGCACCGCCAGCAGGAACATAGAGAGCACGTCCGCCGCGGGGGTGGCGATCGCCGTGAACAGCGCGATCGCGATGATGGCCCACCGCCACGAGCCGATGATCGACTTGGCGCTCAGCACGCCGACGAAGTTGAGCAGCACGAGGAACACCGGCAGAACGAATGCGACGCCCACGGCGAGCACGAGCTTCGTCACGAAGTCGATGTAGGTCTTCGCGTCGATGATCGCGGAGTCCTGCTCGGGGGCGAAGCTGGTCAGCAGCCCCACCATGTGCGGGACCAGCAGCCAGCCCACCACGCCGCCCGCGATGAAGAGCGGCACCGCGGTGAAGAAGAACCCGAACGCGTACTTGAGCTCTTTGCGCGTCAGCGCCGGCACGAAGAACGCCCAGATCTGCCAGAGCCAGATCGGGCTCGACACGATGACGCCGATGGTGATCGCCATCTGCATCTTCAGGTCGAACGCCCCGGTGATGCTGCCGTAGTTGAGCATCGCCTCGCGGCCCTGCTGCTTCGCGATCTCGGTGACCGGACCGCGCAGCGCGTCCATCACGGGACCCGCGAGGATCCAGCCCACGACCGCGCCGACCAAGAGGCCCAGCGCGGCGCGGAAAAGACGTTTACGAAGCTCGATGAAGTGCTCGGCCAGCGACATCCGGCCTTCGCGGTTCTTGCCTCGCTTGGTGGAGGCCACGCAGCTACTGCTTCGGCTTGGACTCGGTGGAGTCGGTGCTGGGTGCGGTGGTGGTGGGCGCGGGGGCGCTGGGAGCGGCCGTCGAGGCGTCGGTGCTGCCGTCGCCCGCGTCCTTGCCGTCCTTCTTCATCTCGTCGACCTCGCCCTTGAAGATCCGCATCGACTGGCCGATGCTCTTGGCGAGCGCGGGAAGCTTGGGCGCGCCGAACAGAAGGAGGATGACCGCGAGAATGATGAGCAGGTGCCATCCGGTGAGGCCGCCGAGCATGATTTACGTCCTTCTGTTCAAGTACGAGTAGCGGAACGGATCCGCGTTGACGAGCATTTTACCGCGCCGAACCCGCCGATCTCTGCGAGCTTGCCGTGCGACCCGACGGTCGGCCACGGCCTGCTCGCGCTCCGCTCGGAGCACATCGGCATCGGCGAAGACGGCGCTGTGAAACTCAGTGTACCTCATGCCATCCGAGCGTTGGCGCAGGAGGTCCGCTTTCTCGATCAGCGCGCTCGCCTCGCGACCCGCCGCCATCACCTTGCGGAACAGCCACCAGGCGAAGAACGCGAGCATGCCGAGCAGCCCGAGCACGAGCACGGCCCAGATCACGACCCACGACCACCACGGCATGCACGGAGCCTAGCGGTAGCGATCGGCGCCCGCACGCGCCCAGTCGGCGACGAGCCGGCGGGCCTCAGGCGGGTCGAGCACGGTCAGGACCCCGGCCAGGCCTGCGACCAGGCGCTTGAGGCCGTGGAAGTGGGCGACGCGCACGCTCGTGCGGACGACGCCGTCGCGCTCCACGCGCGCGGCGCCCTCCGGGATGTAGTCCTCGATGAGCGGGATCGCCGACGCGGACACCTCGACCGTGACGAGCTGGTCCTCCGGCGTGCCCTCGAACAGCGTCTCCGGCAGCTTGAGGTCGCCGGGCCGGTAGGTGATCGGCTCGGCCGTGGCGACCAGGCCGTCGATGCGGTCGAGCCGGAAGGTGCGGATGGCCGTGCGGAGGTGGTCCCAGCCGCGCAGGTACCAGTCCTGGTCGGCGGACTCGACGCGCAGCGGGTCGACCCTGCGGCGCTCGCGCTCCCCCCGGGAGTTGAGGTAGTCGAACTCGAGCTGCGTGCCGGCGATGACCGCGTCCCGGATGGTCGCGAGCGCCTCGTCGGACTCGGACCGGGCCACCGCGACCTGGCTGGGCGCCGCCGAGGCGCCCCTGGCCAGCTTGGCCATCAGCGAGCCGATGACGTCGCGGTCCGCGTTCTCCGGGAGCGCGGTGAGGTACTGGAGGCCGGCGATCAGCGCCGCGGCCTCCCGCGCAGAGAACCGGGGCGAGTCGTCGATCGCCACCTGGTGGGTGAGGACGATCCGGTCGTTCTCCTCGAAGTCGTCCCAGGAGATGTCGAAGAGGTCGCCCGGCTGGTAGGCGTTCGTCTCGCCCGGGATGCCGGAGACGGCGATGAGTCGCACGGCGTCGCGCATGCTCTCCTCGTCGACGCCGAAATGCTCGGCGGCCTCCGCGACGGTGACCCGGTCGCGGTCCATCAGATACGGGACGAGGGCCAGCAGGAACGCCAGCTTGTCCTGCGCCTGCATCGGGCGCCCGCGCTCAGCCACGGCCGGTCCCCTCCCCCGTGCGGGGCGCGCCTTCGTGGGCCTCCGCCACCGCGGTCAGCCGCTCGACGACCTTGCCGCGGAGCTCCTCGGGCGAGAGCACCAGCACCTCAGGGCCGAAGGCCGCGAGCTGGTCGGCGAGGATGTTGATATCGGAGAAGTTCACCGTGAGCCGGAAGGCCGCACCCTCGTGCTCGGCCGGCACGGCGTCGCCGTAGCGCTTGCGCAGCCGGGTCGCGGCGTCCGTCCCCGTCGTCACCTCGATCTCGGCGACGTTCGCCGCCCAGATCCGCTCCAGGTCCTGCAGCGCCCGCTCGGCGAAGTCGTCGCCCTCGGGGGTGAAGGTGCGATTGGTGAGCTTGACCGGGCCGACCATGCGGGAGAGCAGGAAGGTGCGCGAACCGCCGGCGTCCTGGTCGATGCCCTGCAGGTGCCAGCGGCCCTGGTGCTGCACGAGCGCGAGCGGCGCGACCGAGCGTACGCGGGAGGCGCTCTCGCCCGGCTTCAGGTAGGGGAACTGGACGATCGCGTTCCGCTCCAGCGCCTGGCTCAGCGGCTCGAATGCGCTCTCCCTGGCGCGCAGGCGCGGGGCGTAGCCGACGACGGGCTCGTCCGCCTCCACGCCGAGCGAGCGCAGCTTCATCAGCGCGCGCCGGGACTCCCCGGAGAGCGACCCTTCGCGCCACACCGTGGCGGCGAGGCCGAGCAGCGTGATCTCCTCCGGGGAGAACACCACGTCCTGCGGCAGGTCGTATGCGCCCTTCGGGATGCGGTAGCGCAGCAGCTGGTTGTTGCCTGCGGCCTCCGGGGACTCGACGGTCTCCAGCGGGACGCCGAGCTCGCGGATGTCGTCCTTGTCCCGCTCGAACTGGCGCTCCAGGCTGCTGTTGTCGCCGTGCGACTCGTAACGCTGGCGATACCCCTGGACGGTCGAGAGGATCTCGTTCTTCGTCAGGCCGTTCTCGGTCGCGAGCAGCGCCAGCACGAGGCTGAAGAGACGCTCCTCGACCGGGACGCGCGCAGGCGAAGAGGAGGATCGGGGCACCCGACCATCCTAGTCGGGACTCAGCGGACGCCGAGGATGTCGACGACCCAGGCGGCGGCCGGCACGTTGCCGTTGGCCGGCGCCTCGATGACCAGCTGCGAGCCGACCTTCTGGCCGATCAGCGGCTTGAGGACCTCCTGCGGCAGCGCCTGGTTGAGCGCGCTCTGCCCGCTGCTCATCGCCACGATGTCGGGCGACTTGCTCTGCCAGCTGCTCATCACGACGTTCTTCTGGTCCCAGCCGACCGCGGTGTAGTGCAGCACGACCTGCGAGGTCGCCTTGACCTCCTCGCCGTCGCCCTCCTTGAGGGTCTCGGTGCGGACG
The DNA here is from genome assembly GCF_057655165.1 of Leifsonia sp. Soil_N53. NCBI lineage: Bacteria > Bacillati > Actinomycetota > Actinomycetes > Micrococcales > Microbacteriaceae > Leifsonia > Leifsonia sp. Soil_N53. Next base: position 53,155 of record NZ_JBDGMM010000064.1, on the reverse strand, counting down.
GACTTGGGAGCCCCGCCGGAGGACGGGATGGTGATGCCCGGCTGGCCGGTCGGCGCGAGCACGACGGTCGGGAAGCCCGAGACCGACGGACGGACGGCGCCGTTCGCCGCCGGGAGGTAGGCGTGCACGATGTCGGCCACGAGGATGGTCGTGTTGCCCGACCCGGCGCCGCCGGAGTCCTTCGGCGAGATCGCGACGGCGACGCGCGAGCCGACCGGCGCGCAGAGCAGGCCCTTGCTGATCGCGGCGTTGGAGTTGCCGATCGTGATCGGCGTGGAGTCCCCGCCGTAGCTGCCCTTCTCGCCCACCTGGCCGGTCTCGCCGTCGAGCAGGGTGTACTGGATCTCGACCATCTGGCCGTTGATCACCGGCGCGCCGGTGCCCGTCGTCAGGATCGTGCGCTGGGAGGTCGTGGTGTCGATCGGCGTCGGCATCGTGATCTTCGGCTCTTTGCCGATCGGTCCCGTGGCGGTCACGAGCGACGACGCCTGGCCGCTCTTCAGAGCGGAGCCGCAGTCGGCGTTCGGGTTGGACGAACATCCGGTCAGCGCCGCGGCGGCGATGCCGACGGCGAGGAGGGCGACGGACGATCTTCCGAGTGCGGTAGCTCTGCGCACGGGTCCTCTTTCGATGCGAGCGGTGGGGTTTCGATGCGAGCGGCGGGGAGGCGGGTCAGACGGAGCGCCTCACGACCTCCACCATGCTAGTCGACGTGCGGGTCGCGCTCGTCACCGGCGGACTCGGCGTCGGCGGCGTCCACAGTGGCGCCGTCGCGCGCGAGGCTCGCACTCGCCTCGGCCTCGCGCATGCGCTTGCGCAGGCTCTTCGGGCTGGACTGGCGCTCGCCCAGCGCGCCGGGCGTCCAGGCCTCGACGTCGGCGTCGTCGTAGTCGCTCTTCGACGGGCGGCGCTTGAGCTCGGGCAGTACGGTGTCCGGCGCCAGGCGGCGCGCGGTGATCAGGAAGCCGGTGTGGGCGATCATGCGGTGGTCGGGGCGCACGGCGAGGCCCTCCACGTGCCAGCCGCGGACCATCGTCTCGCTCGACTGGGGATGGGTGTAGTCGCCGGTCGCCCGGATCGCCTCGGCCACGCGGGAGAGCTGGGTGACGGTCGCGACGTAGCAGAGCACCACGCCGCCCGGCTTGAGCGCGGCGGTGACGGCGTCGAGCGTCTCCCACGGCGCGAGCATGTCGAGCACGACCCGGTCGACGCTGGCCGGCTCGACCGCTGCGGTGAGCTGCTCCTGCAGGTCGCCGACGGTGACCGTCCAGTTCCCCGGATCGCTGCCGAGGAACGTCGCCGCGTTGGCGCGGGCCACGTCGGCGAACTCGTCGCGCCGCTCGAACGAGAGCAGCCGGCCCTCCGGCCCGATCGCGCGCAGCAGCCAGAGCGAAAGCGCCCCGGACCCGACGCCGGCCTCCACGACCGTCGCACCCGGGAAGATGTCGGCCAGCGCCAGGATCTGCGCGGCGTCCTTCGGGTAGATGATCGCGGCGCCGCGCGGCATCGACATCACGAAGTCGTTGAGCAGCGGACGGAGCGCCAGGTGCTCGACGCCCGCGTTGTTGACGACCACGGAGCCGTCCGGCAGCCCGATGATCGCGTCGTGGGCGAGCACGCCGCGGTGGCTGTGGAAGAGCTTGCCCGGCTCCAGCGTGATGGTGTTCATACGGCCCTTGGGGCCGGTCAGCTGGACGCGGTCCCCCACCCGGAACGGGCCGGAGCTGCGGCGACCGTCGGCCGTCGTGCTGTCGCTCATCGTGCGTCCTCCTGATCGATGGCGGCCGGCCGCCGCCCCGCCGCAACCGCGGCGATGTCGCCCGCCGTGCGGCCCTCCAGCGTGTCCCACAGCGTGTGCTCGTCCGACTCGGGCAGCGGCACGATGTGCGGCACGCCGATCGTGGTGGCCCCCGAGGCCACCGCCGAGGACAGCCCGACCAGGGAGTCCTCGATCGCGACCGCGTCGTGCGGCTCGACGCCGAGCAGCTCGGCGGCGCGCAGGTACGGGGCGGGGTGCGGCTTCGGGTCGGTCACCTCGTCGCCGCTGACGATGACGTCGAAGGCGTCGAACGGGATCGTGGCGACGATCTGCTCCGCCATGCTGCGGACGGACATGGTCACCAGAGCCGTGCGCACGCCCGAGTCGCGCAGCGACCGGAGCAGTTCGCGCGCGCCAGGGCGCCAGGGCACGCCCTGCTCGACGAGCTTCTGCCGCACGCTCTCGGTCAGCCGGTGCACGATCTCGTCCGGCTCGAGGGCCACGCCGCGCGAGCGGAGGATCTCGGCCGAGTTCCAGAGGCCCAGGCCCACCAGCAGCAGCCCGTCGTCGTGGGTCCAGGTGCCGCCGAACGAGCTGACGAGCTCCTGCTCGGAGGCCATCCAGTACGGTTCCGTGTCGACGAGGGTGCCGTCCATGTCCCAGAAGACGGCGGCGGGCAGCGGGTGCGTGGTCTGATCGGTCACGACCGGCAAGTCTATCGCGGCGGGTGGCGGGCCTATCCTGGTGGATACGGCGGCCGAACGGCTCGCCGACGAGAGGACGAGTAGGCGACGTGACTGACGCGAAGAACATCCTCGGCGGGCGCATCCTGGTGGTGGCCTTCGAAGGATGGAACGACGCAGGCGAAGCAGCCAGCGGCGCGGTGAAGACGCTCAAGGAGCAGCTCGACGTGGTCCCCATCGCCGACGTGGACCCCGAGCTCTACTTCGACTTCCAGTTCAACCGCCCGGTCGTCACCGACGACGACGGCCGCAGGCGCCTGGTCTGGCCGTCGGCGGTCGTCATGGGTCCTGCGCGCCCCGGGCGCATCGGCGACGCGCTCGCCGGTGACGCCGAGCTCGACGTGACGGGTGACAACGCCGGCAACATCTACCTCCTGCTCGGCACCGAGCCGTCGCGCAGCTGGCGCAGCTTCACCGCCGAGATCATGGATGCCGCCCTCGCCGAGGACATCGGCGTGATCGTCTTCCTCGGCGCCATGCTCGCCGACGTGCCGCACACCCGGCCGATCTCGGTCTTCGCCTCCAGCGAGTCGGCCGCCGTGCGCGCGGAGCTCGGGATCGAGCGATCCACCTACGAGGGGCCGGTCGGCATCCTGAGCGCGCTCGCCGAGGGTGCGGAGGACGTCGGCATCCCGTCCGTCTCGATCTGGGCGTCCGTGCCGCACTACGTGCACAACGCGCCGAGCCCGAAGGCTGTCCTCGCCCTCATCGACAAGCTCGAGGAGCTGGTCGACGTGACGATCCCGCGCGGCACGCTGGTCGAGGAGGCCGCGGCCTGGGAGGCCGGGATCGACGCACTCGCGTCGGACGACGAGGAGATGGCTGCGTACATCCAGCAGCTCGAGCAGGCCCGCGACACCGTCGACTCGCCCGAGGCCAGCGGCGAGGCGATCGCGCAGGAGTTCGAGCGCTACCTCCGCCGCCGCGGCGACGGCCGGGACGGCGGCAAGGCCGGCGACGACCCGCGCCGGGGCTGAATCCCGCAGGAATTCACCCGGACGCCCGATCAGGCCGCGAGCACGCCCGTCGCCAGCAGGATCATCAGCAGCACGCCGAGCGCGATGCGGTAGATCACGAACGGCAGGAAGCTGCGCCGCGAGATGTAGCCCATGAAGAAGGCGATCACGAGCAGCCCGACCCCGAACGCGACGACCGTCGCGGCGGCGGTCTCCACCGGCCCGAAGACCTCGAGCGTGCAGCTGCCGGCAGCGTGCAGCGCCTCCGTGCACGGCTCCTTGACGGCCTTGTAGAGCTGGTACAGGCCGCTGCCGAAGACCGCGGGGATCGCCAGCAGGAACGAGTAGCGCGCCGCCGCCCGGCGCTGGTAGCCCATGAACAACCCGGCCGTGATCGTCCCGCCCGAGCGCGAGACGCCGGGGATGAGGGCGAGCGCCTGGGCGAAACCGAAGATGATGCCGTGCCCCCAGGTGAGCTCGCGGAGCCGCCGGGTCTTGGCGCCCACCCAGTCGGCGATGCCGAGCAGGATGCCGAAGACGATGAGCGTCGTCGCCACGATCCAGAGCGAGCGGAAGGTGGTCTCGATCGCGTCCTGGAAGAGCAGGCCGAGCACCACGATCGGGATGCTGCCGAGGATCACCAGCCAGCCCATCCGGGCGTCGGGGTCGTTGCGCGGGATCCGGCCGAACAGCGCCTGGAACCAGCGGCTCGCGATCCGGGCGATGTCGCGCCAGAAGTACAGCAGCACGGCGGCCTCGGTGCCGAGCTGGATGATCGCGGTGAAGCGCGCGCCGGGGTCGGCTCCCGTGCCCAGCAGCTCCCCGACGATGCGGATGTGGGCGCTGGAGGAGATCGGCAGGAACTCGGTGAGTCCCTGGACGACGCCCAGGATGATGGCGTAGAGGAATTCCACGAAGGCTCTTTCAGTAGCTGCGCAGGAGGTCGCGCAGGACGGACCTCCCGAACACTAGCGCGTCAAGCGGCACCCGCTCGTCGACGCCGTGGAACATTCCGGGGAAGTCGATGTCGCTCGGCAGCCGCAGCGGGGCGAACCCGTAGCCGGTGATCCCCAGCTTGCTGAGCGCCTTGTTGTCGGTCCCGCCGGACAGCAGATAGGGCAGCACGGGGGCGCCGGGGTCGTGCTGCGCCAGCGTGGCCGTGATCGCGTCGACCAGCTCGCCGTCGAACTCGGCCTCCAGGCCGATGTCGCGGTGCATGATCTGGACCTCGACGTCGTCGCCGATCAGCTCGCGGACCTCGGCGAGCACCCGGTCCTCGTCGCCGGGCAGGGTGCGGATGTCGATCAGCGCCTCCGCGGTGTCCGGGATGACGTTGTGCTTGTAGCCGGCGTCCAGCAGCGTCGGGTTGCTGGTCGCCCGCAGCGTCGCCAGGATGAAGCCCGCCGCGGCGCCGGTGCGCAGGACGACCTCGTCGGGACCGACCTGCTCCGGGTCGACGTCGAGCAGGCGGCCGAGCTCGGCGATGAGCCGGGACGTGGTGTCGGTGAGCTGGATCGGCCACGCGTGCCGGCCGATCGCGATGACCGCCTCGGCCAGCCTCGTGATCGCGTTCTCGTGGATGAGCCGCGAGCCGTGGGCGGCGCGGCCGCGGGCGATCAGCTTGATCCAGACCAGGGACTTCTCGCCCGTCTGCAAGAGGTACGCCCGCTGTCCGCCGAGGTCGATCGAGTAGCCGCCGACCTCGCTGATCGCCTCCGTCGCGCCGGCGAAGAGCTGCGGCTGGGTGTCGACCAGGAAGTGCGAGCCGCGCCGGCCGCCGTCCTCCTCGTCTGCGAAGAAGCCGAGGACCAGGTCGCGCTCGGGCTGCTCCCCCGCGGAGAGGATGTCGCCGACGGCGGTCAGGATCATCGCATCCATGTTCTTCATGTCGACTGCGCCGCGGCCCCAGAGCAGGCCGTCCTTGACGACGCCGCCGAACGGGTCCACCGACCAGTTGCGCGGGTCGGCGGGGACGACGTCGAGATGGCCGTGCACCACGAGCGCGGGCTTCGACGGGTTCCGCCCCTCGACGCGGGCGACGACGCTCGTGCGGCCCGGGTCGGACTCGAACAGCTGCGGGGCCAGGCCCAGCGCACGGAGCCTCGCCTCCACGTACTCCGCCGCCTCGGTCTCGCCGTTGGACCGGCCCTCGCCGTAGTTGGTGGTGTCGAAGCGGATGAGGTCGCGCGCGATGATCGCGGTCTCGTCCAGTCCGGTCGTCGTGTCGGGCCCGGTCGCGGTGTCGGGAGAGTCGCTCATCCCCCCACGCTACCGGGCGGCCCGTCCCGCCACGCCCGGGCCGCGCGACGATGTCGGAGCGACCATGCGTTTCGTGCTAATGTCTTTCTTCGGCAGCCGGAAGCTTCGGCGGCCGAAAACACACCCGTCCGGGTGGCGGAAATGGCAGACGCGCTAGCTTGAGGTGCTAGTGCCCGTATAGGGCGTGGGGGTTCAAGTCCCCCCTCGGACACCGGTAGAAGAAGGCCTCGATCATCTGATCGGGGCCTTTTTCGCGTCTGCTTCTCCCCCGCGGGTCTATCGTGACGTGCATGCCGCCCCGGAAGCGCTCAGCGCAGAGTCTGCTGACGGTGCTCTTCGCCCTCGGCGCCAACCTCCTGGTCGCGCTCGCGAAGACGTTCGCGGCGATGATCACCGGGTCGGCGTCGATGGTCGCCGAGGCGGCGCACTCCTGGGCGGACACCGGCAACGAGGTGTTCCTCGTGCAGGCCGAGCGGCGGGCGGCGCGGCCCAGCGACGACCTCCATCCCACCGGCTACGGGCGCGAGGCGTACGTCTGGTCGCTGTTCGCGGCCGTCGGCCTGTTCACCGCGGGCGCCGTCGTGTCGATCCTGCACGGCTTCTCGCAGCTCGGCACCGGCGAGCCGGACTCCGACTACCTGGTCAACTACATCGTGCTCGCCGTGGCATTCGTGTTCGAGGGCATCTCGTTCGCGCAGTCGTTCCGGCAGGCCAGGTCGATGGCGGCGGAGCGCGACACCGGCACGCTGGAGCACGTGCTCAGCACGTCGAACCCGACCCTGCGCGCGGTGTTCGCGGAGGACGCGGCGGCGCTGACCGGGCTCGTCATCGCCTTCCTCGGGGTGCTCCTGCACGAGCTCACCGGCGACGCGGTGTACGACGCAGTCGGCTCGATCCTGGTCGGGATCCTGCTGGCCTTCGTCGCCGTCGTGCTGATCGACCGCAACCGCCGCTTCCTGCTCGGCGAGCCCGCGCCGGACCGGGTGAACCAGGCGGCGCTGATCGCGCTCCTGCAGAACCCGCAGGTCGACAAGGTCACCTACCTGCACCTCGAGTACGTGGGCCCGGAGCGGGTGTTCCTCGTCGCGGCCGTCGACCTGATAGGCGACGACCGCGAGTCGGACGTCGCCGACGACCTGTACACGGTCGAGCAGGACCTGAAGCGCAACGAGCACATCGCCGAGGCGGTGCTCACGCTGTCCCGCCGGGGGCTGCCGGCGCTGCTGCCGCACGATCCCGACGCGCTGGAATCGCGATAGCGGCCACATTCCGACCGGATCACGCGCCAGACTGGAGGTATGGCCAGCACGGGATCCCGCACCCTCCAGCTCCTGTCGCTCCTGCAGACGCACCGGTACTGGCCGGGGCAGGAGCTCGCCGATCGCCTGGAGGTGTCGCCGCGCACCCTCCGGCGCGACGTGGAGCGGTTGCGCGACCTCGGCTACCCGGTCGACGCCACGCGCGGGGTCGCGGGCGGCTACCAGCTCGCCGCCGGGGCGTCGCTGCCGCCGCTCGTGGTCGACGACGAGGAGGCCGTCGCCCTCGCGGTCGGGCTGCGCACCGCCGCCCAGAGCGGCATCGCGGGGGTCGCCGACGCGTCCGTCCGCGCGCTGGCCAAGGTGGTGCAGGTGATGCCGCCACGGCTCCGGCGCCGGGTGAACGCCCTCCGGGTCGCGACGCTGGCCTCCGAGCTGCGGCCCGGTCCGGTGGTCGACGCCGGGCTGCTCACCGTCGTGGCCCAGGCCTGCCGGGACGAGGAGCGGCTGGTCTTCTCCTACGTGCGCAGGGACGGGGATGCGTCGGAGCGCACGGTCGAGCCGCACCGGCTCGTCTCGGTCGGGCGGCGCTGGTACCTGGTCGCCTACGACATCGGCCGTTTCGACTGGCGCAGCTTCCGGCTCGACCGGATGGCCGAGCCGCGGCCGACCGGGGCGCGCTTCCGGCCGCGCGCGCTGCCCGCGGCTGACGCCGCCGAATACGTGCGCGAGTCGCTCGCCGGCGCTGCGGACTCCCTGCTCGTGGACGCCGTGATCGCCGCACCGCTCGCCGAGGTGGAGCGGGCCATCGGGCGCTGGGCGACGGCCTCCGCGGAGGCGGCGGCACCGGACGGCACAGCGCGCACACGCGTCCGGCTCACCGCAGACTCCCCCGAGTGGGCGCTGTTCGGCCTCGCCGCGGCCGGCGCACCGTTCACGATCGAGGGGCCGGCGGAGGTCAGGGAGCTGGCCGCGCTCTGGGGCGATCGTTTCGCCGCCGCCGGTAGACTCGACACCCGATGAGCACGCCCGACCGAACCCCGATTCCTTCGACCTCCCCCACCCCTGCCGACATCAAGCGCTGGCGACGCTACCTCGCCGACGAACGCGCCGAGGCCGCCGTCTACCGCGACCTCGCCGGCCGCCGGGAGGGCGAGGAGCGGGAGATCCTGCTCGAACTCGCCGAGGCTGAGCGCCGGCACGAGCAGCACTGGCTCGACCTCCTCGGCGACCACGTCGGCCGGCCGCTGCGCGGCGACATCCGCACCCGGATGCTCGGCTTCCTGGCCCGCCGGTTCGGCTCGGTGTTCGTGCTCGCGCTCGCCCAGCGCGCGGAGGCGCGCTCGCCGTACGCGGACGACGCCGACGCCACGCCGCAGATGGCCGCCGACGAGCAGGTGCACGAGGAGGTCGTGCGCGCGCTCGCGGCCCGCGGCAGGCAGCGGCTGTCCGGAACGTTCCGTGCGGCGGTGTTCGGCGCCAACGACGGGCTGGTCAGCAACCTGGCCCTCGTGCTCGGTGTGAGCGCGAGCGGCGTGCCGAGCCACGTGGTGCTGCTGACCGGCATCTCCGGCCTCCTCGCCGGTGCGCTGTCGATGGGAGCGGGTGAGTACGTCTCGGTGCGCTCGCAGCGAGAGCTGCTGGAGGCCTCCACCCCGAATCCGGCGACCCGGTCCGCTCTCCCCCACCTCGACGTGGACGCCAACGAGCTGACCCTGGTCTACCGGGCGCGCGGCATGGACCAGGCGCAGGCCCAGGAGCACGCCCACGACGTGCTGTCGACGCTCGGCGCCTACACCTCGCCCGTCGCGGTGCAGAAGGCCGGCGACGACGAGCACGAGGCGATCGGCAACGGCTGGAGCGCCGCGCTGTCGAGCTTCTGCTTCTTCGCGTCCGGCGCGCTGATCCCGATCCTGCCGTTCCTGTTCGGGCTGACCGGCACCGCGGCGATCATCGTCGCCGCCGTGCTCGTCGGGCTCGTGCTGCTCGGCACGGGCGCGGTCGTCGGACTGCTGTCCGGCGCGTCGCCGCTCAAGCGCGCGCTCCGTCAGCTCGCGATCGGCTACGGCGCGGCAGCCGCCACGTATGTGCTCGGGCTGCTGTTCGGGGCGACGGTCGGCTGATCGGCGCCTTCGCCCGGGTCGGCAGCCTCCCGCTCAGCGCCTGCTGCGGCGGTCTCCCCCGTCGACGCCGTACACGATCGCCCCGGCCAGCGGGATGAGCAGGAACCACAGCCAGCTGTAGGCGTAGCCCCACGCCATCCCGGTCACGAAGAACAGGATGACCGCGACGAAGGGCATGATCGACACGACGAGCAGTCCCCAGCGATTGGCGGGGCGGCCGTGCTCGCCGGGCGCCGGCGGGTAGCCGTACGGGCTCGGACCGGGCTGGGACGCCTGCCACGCGGCGGAGGACGCCGAGGGCGCAGCACCCGGAGCAGTGGCCGCGCCGTCCAGGTGCAGCGCACCGGGAAGGTCGGCGAACAGCGGCTGGAGATCGCCCCGCGTGACGGCCGAGCGCGCCCCCGCGACGCGCGCCTGCAGCTCGGCGTCGCTCAGCCTCCCCTGCGCGGCGTGCGACTGCAGCGCGGCGACGGCGCGCTCCCTCTCGTCGTTGCTCAGGCGCAGCGAGGCGCTCGACGGATCCCCGAAGTCTGTCATGCGGCTCAGTATGGCAGGCGGGGGTGCCCTCCGGGTGCGCACGTCGGCCCTCTGGCTTACACTTGCATTCGAACATACGTTCGATCGAGAGGAGCGCCCGCTCATGACCGACATCGACGAGGCGGTGGCCGTGTGGACCACCGAGGACGGCATCCCGACCCGCCTGGTCTGGCGTTCGACGCGGTACCGGGTGAGCGACACCCCGACCGTGTGGGCCGAGATCTGCGCGTGGTGGCGGCCGTTCGGCGAGCACCGTTACGGCATCGGGGCGCTGCCCCGGGAGATCGGCGGCTGGCGGTTCCAGGCGACCAGCGACGGCGGGGTGGCGTACGTGTTCGACGTGCGGCACGACGCCGACGACCGGAGCTGGCGGCTGGTGCGGATCTTCGATTAGGCGACCGCATCCGCCCGCTCACGGGGAGCCTCCGCCCTCCCGCGGCGCCCATCCCCTAGCCTCTCTCAACGTGATGGACGACGACCGCTACGGATCCGATGTGCTGGCGAGCGACTGGAAGAACGCCGGCCGCAAGACCGTGCCGACCGTCGAGGCGGTGCGCGACCTGGTCGTGGAGGAGGCCGCCACCGGGTTCTGCGGGGCCATCGTCCGGCTGGAGGCGCAGACGGTCGAGCTGGAGGACTACTTCGGGGCGAAGCGCGTGTTCCCGCTGGGCGCGGCCTTCCTCATCGACGGGGAGCCGGTGAAGCTGGTCGTGCCAGGCCGCGCGCCGGCCGGTCGCGGGCGCACGGCCTCCGGGTCGTTCGCCGTCGGCGAGCAGAAGGCGCGCGTCGCCCTGCCCAGCCGGATCTTCGTGGAGGGGCGGCACGACGCCGAGTTGGTGGAGCGCGTCTGGGGCGACGACCTCCGCGTCGAGGGCGTCGTCGTGGAGTACCTGGAGGGCGTGGACGACCTGGACGCGATCGTGCGCGAGTTCGCGCCGGACCGCGGCCGGCGGATCGGCGTGCTGGTCGACCACCTGGTGCCGGGCTCCAAGGAGAGCCGGATCGCCGAACAGGTGGCGCGCGGGCCGTTCGGCGCGCACGTGCTCGTGGTCGGCCATCCCTACATCGACATCTGGCAGGCGGTGAAGCCGGCGCGGGTCGGGCTGGAGGCCTGGCCGTCGATCCCGCGCTCGGTGCCGTGGAAGCACGGCATCTGCGCAGCCCTCGGCCTCCCCCACGAGACGCAGGCCGACACCGCCCGGGCCTGGAAGCTCATCCTCGGCCGCGTGCGCAGCTACGCCGACCTGGAGCCGGAACTCCTCGGCCGGGTCGAGCGGCTGATCGACTTCGTGACGGAGCCGGTGGCGCGGTAGGGCGCAGCCCGCAGCGCACCTTCGCGCATCAGAATACATTTGCGGTATTCGAACATGTGTTCGAAAATAGATGTATGTCCCTGGCAGTCGCACACACCTTCCCCGACCCGGTCGCCGACCGGGCGCAGGTGCACGAGCTGCAGTCGCGCATCCGCCAGATGCAGGCGACGAAGCTCGACGCGCGGCGGCTGGAGACGCATCCCGCCCTCGCCGCGCTGCTGCCGGGCGGCGCGCTCAAGGCCGGCGCCGCCTACACGGTCCACGGCTCCACCACGCTCCTGATGGCGATGCTCGCCGGGCCGAGCGCCGCGGGCGCCTGGTGCGGCGTCGTCGGGATGCCCGACTTCGGGGCGGAGGCCGCCGGGCGGTTCGGCATCGACCTGGAGCGGCTCGTGCTGGTGCCGCATCCCGGCCAGCAGTGGCTGACGGTCACCGCCGCGATGGCCGACGTGCTCGGCGTGATCGCCGTCGCCCCGCCGGAGCGGCCGGCGAGCGGCGACGTCGCCCGGCTGACCGCGCGCCTGCGGCAGCGCGAGGCCACGCTCGTGGTCGCCGGCGATTGGCCGCAGGCCGAGGCGGCGCTCTCCGTGGTCCGCAGCGGCTGGGACGGCCTGGGCGCCGGGGCCGGCTACCTCTCCTCCCGGCGCGTGACCGTGGAAGCCGCACCGCGCGGCGGGGCCGGGCCACGCCGCAGCGCCGAGCTCTGGCTGCCCGCGATGGACGAGACGTTCCGCGCCTCCGCGCCCACCCGGCTGGAGGCGGTGAGCCAGTGATGTCACCCACGGGGCGGCAGGTCACCCGCGCGATCGTGCTCTGGTGCCCCGACTGGCCGGTCATCGCCGCCCGGCAGCGCCTCGACCTGCCCGCGGACGTGCCGCTGGCGCTGGTCGAGAAGGGGATGGTGTTCGCCTGCTCCGCGCACGCCCGCGCCGACGGCGTCACCCGCGGGCTCCGGGTCAGGGAGGCGCAGTCGCGCTGCCCGCAGCTGGAGATCGTCCTCTACGACCAGCTGCTGGACGCGCGCGCCTTCGAGCCGGTGCTGACCGCGATCGAGGAGATCACCCCGGGCGTCCAGGCGGTGCGGCCGGGCACCTGCGTGCTGCGGGCGCGCGGACCCGCGCGCTACTACGGCGGCGAGGAGGCCGCGGCCGCGGAGCTGCTGCGCTGCCTGGAGGCGCTGGCCGACACGCTCGGGCTCACGCTCGACGACGTGCGGATCGGGATCGCCGACGGGCCGTTCGCCGCCGAGCAGGCGGCACGCTCGACGGGGATCGCGCAGACCGCGCCCCGCGTCCGCATCGTCCCGCCCGGCGGCTCCCCCGCCTTCCTCGCCCCGCTGCCGGTCGCCCAGCTCGGCCTCGCCGAGCTCACCCCGCTGCTGCGCCGCCTCGGCCTGCGCACGCTCGGCGACCTGGCGCGGCTCGACCGGCTGGACGTCCGGGAGCGGTTCGGGGAGCGCGGCGAGCACGCCCACGACCTGGCGAGCGGGATGGACGGCGCCGCCGTGGTGCCGCGCACCCCGCCGAAGGTGCTGGACAGGGCGATCGAGTTCGAGCCTCCCCTCGACCGGGTCGACCAGGTGACCTTCGCGTTCCGCGGCACGGCCGAGCAGTTCGTCGCCGGCCTCACCAAGGCCGGTCTGGTGTGCACCTCGCTGCGCATCGAGGTCACCGACGAGCGCGGCCACGTGAGCGAGCGGAGCTGGCAGCACCCCCGGCTGTTCTCGGCCTCCGACGTGGTGGACCGCGTGCGCTGGCAGCTGCAGGGCTCCGGCTCCATCGACTCCGGGCTGGCCTCCCCGATCGCGAAGGTCGCCGTCGCCCCGGAGGCGGTGGACGACATCGGCCACCACGAGGACGGCCTGTGGGGCGGCGGCGCCGACGAGCGCATCCACCACGGCCTCACCCGGGTGCAGGGCATGCTCGGCCACGACGCCGTCGTCACCGCGACGATCGGCGGCGGCCGGGCGCTGTCCGACCGGCAGGTGCTCGTGCCGTGGGGCGACCGGCCGGTGGGCGTCGCCCGCTCCGACCGGCCGTGGCCGGGGTCGCTGCCCGCGCCAGCGCCCTCCACCGTGTTCGAGGTGCCGCGGCCGGTGGCGGTGCTGAGCGAGTCCGGGGAGCCGGTGGAGGTCACCGACCGCGGCGACGTCACCGCGCCGATCGTGAGCTTCTCCCCCACCGGCGCCGCCCGCGACGCCCGGCCGGTGGACTCCTGGGCCGGCCCCTGGCCGGTGCGCGAGCGCTGGTGGGATGCGACGCTCGCCAGGGCCATGCACCGCTTCCAGCTCGTCGACGCCGACGGGACGGCCTGGTTGCTCGCCCTGTCCGGCACCGCCTGGTTCGCCGAGGCGAGGTACGACTGATGGGCTGGAACAACCCGCCGATCCCGTGGGCCGAGTTCGAGCGGCGGCTGAGCGGGCGGCGCGTCAGCGAGCAGGAGCAGCCGGAGCGGCCGTCGTCGCGCAAGCGGCAGAAGTACGTGCCGCAGCCGATGCCGGAGGAGCCCGACGCCGGGCACGTGCCCTACGCCGAGCTGCACGCGCACAGCACGTTCAGCTTCCTCGACGGCGCCAGCGCGCCCGAGGAGCTGCTGGAGGAGGCCACCCGGCTGCGGCTGCACGGCATCGCCCTCACCGACCACGACGGCCTGTACGGGGTGGTCCGGCTCGCCGAGGCCGCGGAGGCGTACGAGCGGGTGAAGACCGTGTTCGGAGCCGAGCTGTCGCTCTCGCTCAGCCGGCCGCAGAACGGCGAGGCCGACCCGGAGGGCAGCCATCTCGTCCTGCTCGCCCGGCAGCAGTCCGGCTACCACCGGCTGGCCGCCGCCATCACCGCGGGCCAGCTCGCCGGCGAGGAGAAGGGCCGGCCGGTGTACGACCTCCCCACCCTCGCCGAGCAGTCCGGCGGCGAGTGGATGGTGCTCACCGGCTGCCGCAAGGGCGACGTGCGGCTCGCGCTGGCCGAGCACGGCGAGCGGGCAGCAGAGCGGGAGGTCGCCCGGCTCGCCGAGCTGTTCGGGCGCGACAACGTGCTGGTCGAGCTGATCGACCAGGGCGCCCCCCGCGACAGCACCGACAACGACGTGCTCGCCCGGATCGCCGGCCGGCTCGGCCTCCCGGTCGTCGCCACCAACAACGTGCACTACGCCACTCCCGCCCAGTACCCGCTCGCGACGGCGGTCTCGGCGGTGCGCGCCCGCCGCAGCCTGGACGAGATGGACGGCTGGCTGCCGGCCTCCGCCGCCGCCCACCTGCGCAGCGGCCGGGAGATGGCGGCCCGGTTCGCCCGCTACCCCGGCGCCGTCGAGCGCACGGCCGACATCGCCGACGACCTGGCGTTCCGGCTGCGCAGCGCCCGGCCGAAGCTGCCGAAGCAGGAGGTCCCGGACGGCCACACCCCGATGAGCTGGCTGCGCGAGCTCACCTGGCGCGGCGCCGCCGAGCGCTACCCCGACCTCGACCGCGACCCGGCCAAGCGCGAGCGCATCGAGCGCGAGCTCGACGTGATCGAGGCGAAGGACTTCCCCGGCTACTTCCTCATCGTCCACGACATCGTGCGGTTCGCCCGCGAACGCGGCATCCTCTGCCAGGGCCGCGGCTCCGCGGCGAACTCGGCGGTGGTCTACCTGCTCGGGATCACCGCGGTCGACTCGATCAAATACGACCTGCCGTTCGAGCGCTTCCTCTCCTCCATGCGCGAGGAGGAGCCGGACATCGACGTCGACTTCGACTCCGACCGGCGCGAGGAGGTCATCCAGTACGTCTACGCCAAGTACGGCAGGCACAACGCCGCCCAGGTCGCCAACGTCATCACCTACCGGCCCAAGAACGCCGTGCGCGACATGGCCAAGGCGCTCGGCCACTCCACCGGCCAGCAGGACGCCTGGAGCAAGCAGATCGACTCCTGGAGCCGGGTCACCACGACCGACGACCACGACATCCCGGAGGCCGTGGTCGACCTCGCCCAGCAGGTGCTGAAGTTCCCGCGGCACCTCGGCATCCACTCCGGCGGCATGGTGCTCACCGACCGGCCCGTCGGCGAGGTGTGCCCGATCGAGCACGCCCGCATGGAGAACCGCACCGTGCTGCAGTGGGACAAGGACGACTGCGCCTGGATGGGCCTGGTCAAGTTCGACCTGCTCGGCCTCGGGATGCTCTCCGCACTCGACTACTCGATGCGCACGATCGAGGCGTCGCTCGGCGAGTCGTGGACGCTGGACAGCATCCCGAAGGAGGAGCAGGGCGTCTACGACATGCTCTGCCGCGCCGACTCGATCGGGGTGTTCCAGGTGGAGAGCCGCGCGCAGATCGGCACCCTGCCGCGCCTGCAGCCGCGCAGCTTCTACGACCTCGTGATCGAGATCGCGCTGATCCGTCCCGGTCCCATCCAGGGCGGCGCCGTGCACCCGTACATCCGCCGCAAGCTCGGCCAGGAGGACGTGACCTACCTGCATCCCGCGCTCGAACCGGTGCTGAAGCGGACGCTGGGCGTGCCGCTGTTCCAGGAGCAGCTCATGCAGATGGCGGTCGCGATCGGCGACTGCACCGCGGAGGACGCCGACCAGCTGCGCCGGGCGATGGGCTCCAAGCGCGGTGTCGAGAAGATCGGCGCGCTGCGGGCGAAGCTCTACGAGGGGATGGCGCACAACGGGATCGTCGGGGACGACGCCGACGCGATCTACGAGAAGATCGAGGCGTTCGCCAACTTCGGCTTCGCCGAGAGCCACGCGATCAGCTTCGCCCTGCTGGTCTATGTGAGCTCCTGGATGAAGCTGCACTACCCCGGCGCGTTCCTGGCGGCGCTGCTGCGGGCGCAGCCGATGGGGTTCTACTCGCCGCGCACACTCACGGCCGACGCCCGGCGGCACGGCGTGCTGGTGCGCCGGCCGGACATCCAGCTCTCCGGGGTGTTCCCGCTGCTGGAGGCGATCGACGCGTCGCGGCCCGGGCCGACCGGCACGGACCCGTGCCTGGAGCACGACCAGCCTCCGGTCGGCGGCTTCGACCGCGCAGTGCCGCTCGACTTCGCCGCCCACCGCCGCGACGCGGGGCACGCGGTGCGGCTGGGTCTGGCCGGGGTGACCTCGATCGGCGAGACGCTCGCCGGGCGGATCGTGGCCGAGCGCGAGGCCTCCGGCCCGTACCGCGACCTGGCCGACCTCTCCCGGCGGGTCGGGCTGACCGTGGCGCAGCTGGAGGGGCTCGCCGCGGCCGGCGCGTTCGAGGGCTTCGGGCTGACCCCGCGGCAGGCGATCTGGGAGGCCGGCAACGCCGCCCAGGACCGGCCGGAGTACCTGGCCGGCACCGCGATCACGGTGCAGCCTCCGCTGCTGCCGCTGCTCTCCCCCGCCGAGCAGCTCGCGAGCGACCTGTGGGCCACCGGGATCTCCACCGACGACCATCCCATCCGCTTCCTGCGCCCGGCGCTGGCCGCGCGGGGCGTGCGGGCCGCCGACACGCTGGCGACCGCCGAGTCGGGGCGACGCATCGAGGTGGGCGGCGTGGTCACGCACCGGCAGCGGCCGGCGACGGCGGCGGGGGTGACCTTCCTCAACCTGGAGGATGAGACCGGCTTGGTGAACGTCATCTGCCCGGTCGGGGTGTGGAACCGCTACCGCCGGGTGGCCAGGCAGGCGCCGGCGATGATCGTGCGCGGCATCCTGGAGCGCAGCGAGGAGGGCGTGGTCAACGTGCTCGCCGACCGCCTGGAGCCCCTCGACACCGCAATCCGCACCACCTCCCGAGACTTCCGCTAACGACGAAGGGCACGTCGTCGTCACTTTCGCGGGCGAAAAGTGACAGCAACGTGCCCTTCGGGGATGGGGTCAGGCCTGGGCGAGGACCGCCTGCAGCTCGAGGGTGATGGTGACGTCGTCGCCGAGCAGCATGCCACCGGTCTCGAGCGCCGCGTTGTAGGTGAGGCCGAACTCCTCGCGGTTGATCTTGGTCTTCGCGGTCGCGCCGGCCTTGTAGTTGCCGTACGGGTCCTGGCCGAAACCGCCGAAGTCGAACTCGAAGGTGACCGGCTTGGTCACGCCCTTGATCGTGAGGTCACCGTCGACGAGGAACTCGCCGTCCTCGTGGCGCACGCCGGTGGAGACGAAGTCGATGGTGGGGAACTCCTCGGCGAGGAAGAAGTCGCCGGTGCGCAGGTGCGCGTCGCGGTCGGAGTTCTTGGTGTTGATGGAGGCCACGTGAGCCTTGGCGGAGACAGTCGACTCCAGCGGGTTCTCGGCGGTGACGAAGGAGGCGTCGAAGTTCTCGAAGACGCCCTTCACCTTGCTGATCATGAGGTGACGGATGCTGAAGCCGACCTCGCTGTGCGCGGGGTCGATGGTCCAGGTGCCGGCCTTGTATCCGGGGATGTCGATGCTCATTCGGTTCTCCTTGAGTCGGTTCAGATGCGATCGGACGCTGTCAGATGCATGCAACTGCATGGATCTCGCTGCTATTCCGGATCCGCCGAAAAAAGTTGACGTGACAACCAGATCATCCTCCGGACGGATTCGCCCGAGCGATCCGGAATCTACGCTTTTCAGTGGTTTCATTCATCATTTCTGCCGACCGGAGGAACACAGACATGTCCACATCAGCACCGAACGACAGAAGCTCCACCCGGCTCTCCCGCCGCGGCATCGTCGGAGCGGCCGCCTGGTCCGCCCCGGCCATCGCGCTCGCCACCGCCTCCCCCGCGTACGCCACGTCCGTCGCCGGCGTCATCGCCTTCGTGGATGCGGAGGACCTGATCGGCAGCGGCTACACCACCCGACTCGTCGTCCGGCTCACCCCGCAGGCCGGCGCCCGGCCCCCGGTCAACCTCAGCGTCGGGTACGGCACACCCGGCGTCGTCGACGGCCCCACCCTCGTCCCGACCGGCGGCGACACCCTCGTCACGATCCCGGTGACGGGCCGCAGCGCCAACGGGTCCACCGTGATCACGGTCAGCGCGCCCGGGTACATCCCGGCCACCACCAGCCTCACCGTGACCTTCGACGACGGCCGGTTCTTCATGGCACGGAACGCTCCGTTCGGCGTCAGGAACTCGGCCAACACCCTCACTCCGACGACGTCCGCCGGCGTCCGCAGCACTTCGGCCGACGGAGCGATCACCGACGCCTGGACCGGTACCTGGCTGTACCGGTCCACGTCCGCATCGAACACGTTCACCCCGGCCGGCACGCTTTTCGGCGGCGGCCACGACGACCCCAAGGCGCTCACGGGCGTCATCGAGTGGCGGATGGATGTCTACACGCAGGGAGGCCCGAATCTGCGCTGGCAGAAGCGGGACGGCTTCCCGTACTCCGAGGTCCCCATCGGCAACACCTTCCAGAGCGGCACGACCCGGGCGGCCTCCGGGCTGGTTCTCATGAACGTCGTCCCCGCCGTCCGGCGCACCCTGTCCGGCACGGCGAGTCCCGGCGGCTTCGCGTTCTTCTCCTGGACCTTCCCGCGGTTCCCGGGGTATCGGGCCCTCTGGACGATCGAGTACTGAGGCGCGTCGGCTCAGCCGTGCACAGCGAGCGATCGCCTCAGCACCAGCAGCGCCCGGGCGTCGTCGTCGATCTGCGCGAGCGGGATGCGCCCGCTCTGCACGGCGGCCACCACCGCGTCGATCAGCGCGTCCGGGTCCTGCGCGCCCTGGATCATCAGCACCATCGTGTTGCCCGCCGCGATCGCGGCCACCGCGTTGGCGCCGGCGTCCTTGTACTGCGGCAGGCCGGTGTCCTGCAGCATCCGGAGGTCGTCCGTGATGGTCACGCCGCGGAAGCCGAGTTCGTCGGTGAGGATGCGGTGCCAGGCCGGCGAGAGCGATGCCGGCGCGGAATCCACCCCGCTGTAGACCAGGTGGCCGAACATCACGACCTCCGCGCCCGCCTGGATGCCCGCCCGGAAGGTCGGCGCGTCCTGCGCGGCCCAGCGGGTGTGGTCGACGGCGGCGGTCGGGACGGTGAGGTGCGAGTCGGCCTCCGTCTCGCCGTGGCCCGGGAAGTGCTTCAGGGTGCTGAGCACCGTGCCGCGCTCTCCGGTGACCGAGGCGGCGACGCGCGCGGCGGCCGACGCCGGGTCCGTTCCGAGGATGCGATCGGCGATGAACGAGTGCGGGTCCGCCGTCACGTCGGCGATGGTCCCGAAGTTGAGGTTCACGCCGGCCTGCTTCAGCAGCTCGGCGCGCCGGGCGAACGCCTGCTGCGTGGCCGCGGGCGGGAGCGAGCGGAGCGTCTCGGCCCCGGGCTGGCCGTCCCACGGCAGCCGGGTCACGTCGCCGCCCTCCTCGTCGATGCCCACCAGCGTCGGGAGGCCAGGGTCGGAGGCGCGCGTGGCCGCGGTCTCCGCGGCGAGGGCCTGCGGCGTCGCGGGGATGTTGTCGGGCATGAGGATGATGCCGCCGAGACCGTACCGGTCGACGAACCCGCGCACCGCGGCCGGATCGGTGCCCGGCGCGTGCAGCATGAAGAGGCTCGCCACCTTCTGGCGCAGCGTCAGGTTGCCGAGCCGCTCGTCCGCATACGCCGCGACGGGATCGGCGGCCGGCGTCGCGGTCGGCGGGATCGACGGGGCCTGCGTGGGTGCGGTCGCGTGCGACGCCTCCGCCGGGTGCGCCGAACCGCCGGCCGCGCATCCGCCCAGCGCCGACGCGAGAACGGACGTCGCGAGCGCCAGGAGGACAGCGGCCGTCATCCCTCGGGTGCGGCGCATCACCCGATGGTAACCCTCAGCCCTTGACGGCCCCTCCGAGCCCCGCCGAGCGCAGGAACAGCCCTTGGAAGACCAGGAACAGCACGATCGGGATGAGCGTGGAGATCGCCAGCGCCGCCAGGTAGACGTCGAGCTGGATCGCCGCCTGCAGGGTCGGCAGCCGCACCGACAGCGGCTGGATGCCGGGGTCGCGCAGCACGAGCAGCGGCCACAGGTAGTCCTTCCACGCGGCGATGATCGCGAACACCGACACGACGCCGAGGATGGGTTTCGACATCGGCAGCACGATCGACCAGAACAGCCGGAACGGTCCTGCCCCGTCGGTGCGCGCCGCCTCGAACACTTCACGCGGCAGGTTGTCGAAGAAGCGCTTCACCAGGACCAGGTTGAACGCACTGGCGCCCGCGGGCAGCCACACCGCCCAGAAGGTGTTGATCAGCGACTGGCCGAGCAGCGGCGGGTTCAGGATGGTCAGGTAGAGCGGCACGAGCAGCACGACCGACGGGACGAACAGCGTGCAGAGGATGAGCCCGTAGAGCACGTTGCCGTACTTAGGCCGCAGCACGCTCAGCGCGTAGCCTCCGGTCGTCGCCACCAGCACCTGCATGGCCCAGGAGCCGGCCGCGACCCAGATCGTGTTCATGAACTGCACGTCGATGTGGACCGTGGACCACGCCGTCGACAGGTTGGCCCAGTCGACGCCGTGCGGCCAGAGCGCCATCGGCGTGCTCAGCGTGTCCTGGGTCGGGGTGATCGCCGACTTCGCGAGCCAGAGCAGCGGCCCGAGTCCGACGATCAGCAGCACCACGAGCAGCGCGGCGTTGACGATCCGGCTGCTCCAGCGCACACCGGGCTTGCGCCGGTCGGAGACGGAGAGGATGCCGCGGTCGGCGGAGTCCTCTGCGGGCCTCCGGCGCCTGCGCCGGCGGGGCGGCTCGGTGCGTGCGCCCTCCTCGACGACGTCGGTGACGACTTTCCGGACCTCGGGCGGGAGCTGGGTCGAGGTGGTCAATTCTGGCTCCAGGACTTGGTGAGACGGAAGTAGACGAGGGACAGCACGGCCAGGAACCCCGCGAGCATCAGGCTCAGCGCGGTCGCCGCGCCGTAGTCGCCGCCGAGCGAGTTCTGGAACGCGTAGCGGTAGATCAGCAGCAGGATCGTGACGGTCGAGTCCACCGGGCCTCCGCCCGTGAACAGGAACGGCTCGAGGAAGACCTGCGCCGTCCCGATGATCTGCAGGATGAGCGTGATAAGCAGCACGGCCCGCAGTTGCGGCAGTGTGACGTGCCAGATCTTCTGCCAGATCCCGGCGCCGTCGACCTCCGCGGCGTCGTAGAGCTCGGGGGCCACACCGGTGATCGCCGCCAGGTAGATGATGATCGTGCCGCCGGCCGCGGCCCAGGTGGCCTCGAGGACGAGCGAGGGCATCGCCTGGGTGGCGGACTGGATCCACGGCTGCGGCGGGATGCCGACCCAGCCGAGGATGGTGTTGAAGACGCCGTCCGGGCGGGCGTCGTAGAAGAACTTCCAGAGCAGCACGGCGACCACCGGGGGCACCACCACCGGCAGATAGGCCAGCGCGCTGTAGAGGCCCTTCGCGCGCTTGACCTCGCTCATCAGCACGGCCGCGATGAGCGGCACCGGGTAGCCGAGGATGAGCGCGAGGAACGCGAACCAGGCGGTGTTGCCGACCGCCGTCCAGAACAGCGGATCGTTCACCACCTGGACGAAGTTGTCCCAGCCCACCCATGTCGGCGGCGAGACGAGGTTGGTGTGCTGGAAGCTCATCACGACGCTGCGGACGATGGGCCACCAGGAGAAGACGCCGAAGATCACGAGCATCGGGGTCAGGAAGAGCAGGGTGGTGAGGCCGCCGCCGCGCAGCCAGGTGAGAGGCGACCTCCGGCGGCCGGAGTGTGGTCGATCGATCGCAGTCATGCGGGAGCTTTCTGTGCCAGTGTCGTGCTGTGCAGGGTGCCGGCGGGATGCGTGGTGCGCGCATCCCGCCGGCGTTGTGGTGAGGTGTCCCGCCGGCGCCGGTTACTTGTCGGCGTCGACGAGCTTCTGGATGTCGCTGTCGACCTTGCCGAGGAGCTGGTCGATGTTCGCGTTCTTGTCCGTCAGCACGGCCTGCACGACCGAGTCGAGGGCGCCGTACAGCTCCTGGGTGTGCTTGTTCGGCTCCGGGACCAGGTTGGCGTCGAAGATCTTGTCGGTGAACGGCGCCACGTTCTCCAGCGGGATGTTCACCTCGTCCTTGATCCACTCCATGTTCTGGTCGTAAGTGGCCTTGTCGAAGACCGGCAGCGTCGGCACTCCGACGGGCTGGCCCGACTTGGCGAGGACCTTCGCGTCGGCGACGGCCTGGTCCTTGTTGAGGAGCTTCTGCATGTAGTAGAAGTCGATCCACTTCACAGCGGCGTCCTTCTGCGCCTGCGACGACTTCGGGCTGACCGCCGCGACGTTGCCGCCGACGAGCACGCCGGCGTTCGTGTCGCTGGTGTCGACGGGCAGCATGGTGAGGCCGTAGCTCTTCGGGTCGACGTGGTTCTGCTGCACCAGCGCGGTGAGCACGTCGGAGCCCGACGGGTACATCGCGATCTGGCCCGCGCCGAAGGCCTGGTTGATGCCGCTCCAGTCGAGCAGGAAGTTGCTCCCGACGGAGTTGTCCGACCAGCGCAGGTCGTGCAGCCACTGCAGCGCGTCCTTGGTGACCGGGTTGTCGGTTGTGACCTTCGTCTTGCCGCCGTCGACGGTCTCCATGCGACCTCCGCGCGCGTACGTCGTGGTGGTGAGCTCCCAGCCGCCGGTGTTGCCCTGCGTCATCTGCATGTAGCCCGCGACCCCCGGCACCTTCTCGGAGATGGTCTTCGCGTCGGCGCGCACCTCGTCCCAGGTCGTCGGCGGCTTGTCCGGGTCGAGCCCCGCCTTCTGGAAGATGTCGCGGTTGTAGGACAGGCCCATCGCGTAGGGTCCGTACGGGATTCCGTAGATCTTGTCCCCGCTCTTGGCGACCGCGAGCACGTTCTCGTTGAACTTGTCCGCGTACGGCAGCTTGTCCACCTCGGCGGTGATGTCGGCGAGCTGGCCGGCCTGCAGCAGCGACTGGGAGTCGGTGAACGGGACGTTGAACACGTCCGGCAGCGTGCCGCCGGCGAGCTGCGTCGCGAACGTCGGCCCGGTCCACTGGTACTCCTCGGACTTGATCACGATGTCCGGGTTGGCCTTCTCGAACTCCTTGACGCGGTCGTCGAACGCCTTGAACGCGGCCTTGTCGCTCCCCGGGATGAGGCTCGCGACCGTGATGTGGACTTTGCCGTCGTTGGAGTCCGAACCGGATGACGAGCATCCGGCCAGGAGCCCCACCCCGGCGATGGTGATCGCGGCGACGGCCGCGATCGTCCTTGGTGACTTCATTGTCGTAACTGTCCTTTCAGTGGTGTGGTGAGGTGTCTCCGGCGGCTCAGTGCTGTGTTCGAAGCCACGCCGTGGAGTCGGGAGGCAGCTTGCCGCCGTCGAGCGGACTGCTGCTGAGCAGGATGGCGACGTGCGCCGGCAACGCGACCGGCTCCGCCGAGAGGTTGGTGATGCTGACGAACGCGGCCCCGCGGGAGAAGGCGAGCACGCCCTCCGGAGCGTCGATCCAGGTGAGCGGCCCGTCGCCGAGTCCGGCCTCGGAGCGCCGGATGCGCAGCGCCTGCGTGTAGAGCCACAGCATCGACGCGGGATCGCTCTGCTGCGCCTGGACCGTCAGCGCCGCCCAGTCCGCGGGCTGCGGGAGCCACGGCTCGGCGCTCGCGCCGTCCGGGCTGAAGCCGAACGGCGCGGCCGTCCCGCGCCACGGCAGCGGGACGCGGCAGCCGTCGCGGCCCGGGTCGACGCCGCCGGAGCGGAAGTGCATCGGGTCCTCGATGCGCTCGGCAGGCAGGTCCTCCACCTCGGGGAGGCCGAGTTCGTCGCCCTGGTAGAGGTACAGCGAGCCGGGCAGCGCCGCAGTGAGGAGGGCGGCCGCGCGCGAGCGGCGGCGGCCGAGCTCGAGGTCGGTCGGGGTGCCGCTGCGCTTCGTGGCGAAGGCGAAGGCGCTGTCCGCGCGTCCGTACCGGGTGACCGGCCGCGTCACGTCGTGGTTCGAGAGCACCCAGGTGCTCGGCGCACCGACGGGGGCGTGCGCCGCGAGGGTCTGGTCGATGGACTCGCGCAGCTCGGCGGCATCCCACGGCCGGGCGAGGAAGTCGAAGTTGAAGGCCGTGTGCAGCTCGTCCGGCCGCAGGTACTTGGCGAACCGGTCGATGTCGGGCAGCCAGATCTCGCCGACCAGCACCCGCGTGCCGTCGTAGGAGTCGGCGAGCTGCCGCCAGCTCCGGTAGATGTCGTGGAGCTCGTCGCGATCCTGGCTGGGGTGCTCGCCGGCGGCTGGCGCCTCGGGCACCTCCGGCAGCGCGGGATCCTTGACGAGCAGCGCCGCCGAGTCGATGCGGACGCCGGCGACGCCGCGGTCGAACCAGAACCGCAGGATGTCCTCGTGCTCGCGCCGGACCTCCGGGTGGTTCCAGTTGAGGTCGGGCTGCTGCTGGCTGAACAGGTGGAGGTACCACTCCCCCGGCGTGCCGTCGGCGTTCGTCGTGCGCGTCCAGGTGTCGCCCGAGAAGTTGGAGACCCAGCCGGTCGGCAGCCCCTCGCCGCGCTCGCCGCGGCCGGGGCGGAACCAGAACCGCTCGCGCTCGGGCGAACCCGGGCCGGCCGCCAGCGCCGCCTGGAACCACGGGTGCCGGTCGGACACGTGGTTCGGGACGATGTCGATGATGGTGCGGATGCCGAGCTCCAGGGCCTCCCGGATCAGCGCCTCGGCCTCGGCCAGCTCGCCGAACGCCGGGTTGATCCGGCGGTAGTCGGCGACGTCGTAGCCGCCGTCCGCGAGCGGCGAGTCGTACCAGGGCGTGAACCAGATCGCGTCGACGCCGAGGTCGCGCAGGTAGCCGAGGTGCTGGCGGACGCCCGTCAAATCCCCGACGCCGTCTCCGTTCCCGTCGGCGAAGCTCCGCGGGTAGATCTGGTAGATGACCGCGCTGCGCCACCACTCCGGATCGTCGGCCGGCGGTGAGGGATGCGCAGCCGTCACGGCCAGCACGGAGAGGTCCACAGTGAGCCCTTCGCTTCGGGAGGCGGCCCAGGCGGGCCGCGTTGCTCACTGAATGTAGCTACCGCGACAGAATGACGCAAGAACTCAACAGAACGTAATTGGTTTGCGTACTTTTGCGCTGAATTGCGCTACGAAGGCACGTGCGCGGCGGGTCCCGTCGACCCGCGCACGACCAGTTCCGGCTCGAACAGCAGCTCGTCGCGCAGGGCCGAGTCGCTGGAGATCTGGCGGAGCAGGAGCTCGATGACGGTGCGTCCCATCGGCTCGATCGGCTGGCGGATCGTGGTCAGCGGCGGCTCCGTGCTGTTCATCAGCGCCGAGTCGTCGTAGCCCACGATCGAGACGTCGCGGGGCACGCTCAGCCCCGCCCGACGCACCGCGCGGATCGCGCCGAGCGCCATCGGGTCGCTCGCGCAGACGATCGCCGTCACGCCCGCCTTCAGCAGCCGGGCGGCCGCCGCCTGGCCGGCCTCCAGCGAATACAGCGAGTGCACCACGAGCTCGTCGTCGAGCTCGTGCCCGGTCTCGCCGAAGATCCGCCGGGCGGCAGCGAGCTTGCGCTGCGACGGCACGTGGTCGCGCGGCCCCAGCAGCAGCCCGATCCGCTCGTGGCCGAGCGAGCGCAGGTGCCCGAGCGCCTGGGCGGTCGCGACCGAGTCGTCGCAGGAGACCGTGGCGAAGTGCAGGGCGTCCACCGGGGCGTTGACCAGCACCGTGGGCAGGTGCAGCTCGGTCAGGCGCGCGTAGTGCTCGTGCGACGCGTCCTGCTGCGCGTAGGCGCCGCCGACGAAGATCACGCCGGACACCTGCTGCTGCAGCAGCAGCTCCACGTAGTCGGCCTCGGAGATGCCGCCCGCCGTCTGCATGCACAGCACCGGCGTGTAGCCGTTCTGGGCGAGCGCGCCGCCGATGATCTCGGCGAACGCGGGGAAGATCGGGTTCTGCAGCTCCGGGAGGACGAGCCCGACCAGGCGCGCCCGTTCGCCGCGCAGCTTGCTCGGCCGCTCGTAGCCGAGCACGTCGAGAGCGGTCAGCACGGCCTGCCGGGTCGCGTCGGAGACGCCGGGCTTGTCGTTCAGCACGCGACTCACCGTGGCTTCGCTCACCCCGACCTTGCGCGCCACTTCTGCGAGACGTTTCGACATGCGGACATTGTACGCAAACTCTTGCAGATCAACGCAAGTAGTTTGCAGAGACGAGTCCGGCGCGGTCTCGTCGCGCCGTCGCCCCGCCGAGCCTGCTCGCCCTACGATGACGGAATGGCGTCCAAGCCGATCTCGCTGCTGCTCGCCAGCCACCCGGGACCCACCCTCGTGGTGACCGTGGTGGCCGTCGGCCTGGGCATCGGGCTCGGCTATCCGCCCGGCCGCCTCGTCGTCCTCGCGCTGGCGATCCTGCTCGGGCAGCTCTCGATCGGCTGGTCGAACGACTGGCTGGACGCCGCCCGCGACCGGGCGGTCGCGCGTGCGGACAAACCCGCGGCGCTCGGCGACATCCCGCTCGCGGTCGTCCGCGCGTCGGCGTTCGTCGCCCTGGCGCTCGCGCTGATCGTCACCGGCGTGCTCGGCATCGGCGCGCTGATCGCGCACGCGGTGGCCATCGCGGGCGGCTGGGCCTACAACGTCGGCCTCAAGTCCACGGCTGCGTCGTTCGTCCCGTTCGCGGTGAGCTTCGGCCTGCTGCCGGCGATCGCGACGCTCGGGCAGGAGCAGCCGGCCTGGCCCGCGCCCTGGGTGCTGGCGGCCGGAGCACTGCTGGGCGTCGCCGCGCACGTGACCAACGTGCTGCCCGACCTCGCGGACGACGCCCGGACCGGCGTCCGCGGCCTCCCGCACCGCCTCGGCGCCCGCGCCAGCGGCCTGCTCGCCTTCGGCTGCCTCGCCGTCGCGACCGTGCTGATCACCTTCGGGCCCGGCCTCCCGGTGCGCCCGCTGCTGGTCGCCGGGCTCGTCATCGGGATGGCCGCGGTGGTCGCGGGCGTCGTCCTGCTGCTCCGGCGGAGCCCGACCCGCCTGCTGATGCAGCTCATCATGACCTGCGCGCTCGTCGACGTGGCGATGCTGGCCCTGGCCGGCCAGTCGATCGCGGCGGGATAGCCGCTATTCGACGGACTATTCGACCGCGGTCTTGATCGGCTCGGCCGCCGGCTCGTGGTTGCGGATCCCGATCGCCGACACCACACCGCCGACGATCAGCAGGGCGGCCGTCGCGAGCATGGCCCGGTGCATCCCCGCCGTGTCCAGCTGCTGGCCGATCACGATCCCGGCCATCGCGACGGTGAGCAGACCGGCGATGCGGGCGACCGCGTTGTTGACCGCCGAGCCGATGCCCGCCTGGCCCGGGTGGATGGAGCCGAGGATGGCGCTGGTCAGCGGCGCGACCGTCATCGACAGCCCGACGCCGAACAGCAGCACGGCGGGCAGCAGCTCCAGCCAGTAGTCCACGTGCGCCTCGACCATGAGCAGCCAGAGGAACCCGGCGGACGCGACGATCGGCCCGACCGCCATGAAGAACCGGGGTCCGTACCGCCCGGCCAGCCCACCGAAGTAGCTCGACAAGAGGAGCATGCACAGGGTCGACGGGATGAACACGAACCCGGCGGCGAACGCCGAGAACCCGGCGACCTGCTGCAGGAACAGCGTCACCATGAGCGGCCCGAACGACAGCGCGCCGTAGACGAACGCCGTGGCCAGGTTGCCCACCCAGAAGTTGTGCACCGAGAACAGGCCGAGCGGCAGCATCGGCTGCTTCACCCGGGTCTCGGCGATGAAGAAGCCGACCAGCGACAGCACGCCGATCACGAACGGGAGCCAGACCCGCGGACTGGACCAGCCGTAGCTGCCCTGCTCGATGAGCGCGAACACGGTGCCGGCCAGGCCGACCGATCCCAGCACGGCGCCGAGGATGTCGACGCGGCCGCCCATCCCCTTGTCGGTGTCGCCAAGGGTCAGCATGAGCACGAGCGTCACGGCGATGGGGACCACGTTGATCACGAACACCCAGCGCCAGGAGAGCGCGTCGACGAAGAAGCCGCCCACCACCGGCCCGGCGATCATCGCGATGCCGGTCCAGGCCGTCCAGCGCCCGATGGCCTTCGCCTGCGCCGGACCCTCGAAGCGGGAGATGATGATCGCCAGCGAGGAGGGCACCAGCAGCGCCCCCGCCACACCCTGCAGGGCACGGGACAGCACGAGGAACACGCCGTTCGGCGCGAACGCGCACAGCAGCGAGGTGATCCCGAACCCGATCAGGCCGACGTACAGGATGCGTTTGCGCCCGAAGACGTCCGACAGCGATCCCGCGATCAGGATCAGCGAGCCGAGGGTCACCAGGTACGCGTCGACCACCCACTGCTGCAGCGGCAGCCCGCCGCCGAGCTCGCGGTCGATGGCCGGCAGCGCCACGTTGATCACGGCGCCGTCGAGGAACGCCACGAAGCTGGCCAGGATGGCGATGACGAGGACGCGCAGTTGCAGGGACGTCATCTTCTGTGTGGCCATGGAGCCATTCAACGACCCGGCGCGCTGGTATGCAAGCGCGCCCGGCCCGGCGTAGCGTGTCCCCCGTGTCAGGGCTGTCGCACTCCGCGCGCTCGTCGGGTCGCCGTCGCCGGAACCCGCAGACGGTCACGCGCACCGGCTGGATCGCCGTGCTCGTGATCACCGCCGTGTTCCACGCGATCCGCGGCGCCCCGGTCGATGCCTGGATCTACGCGGCGGGCGCCGCGGTCCTCACCCTCGACGCGCTCGGCTGGCTGCGCGTGCCGCTGCGGATGCCGGCCGACCGGGACACCGTGTCCCGGCGCGTCATCGCCGGGACGCTGATCGCGGTCGCCGCCCTGACCCTGGGCTTCACGCCGCTCTACAGCCCCGCGGACACCGCGATCGTCGTCGGTCTCGGCGTGCTGCTGCTGCCGGTCGCGTGGGCCGACCGGACCCGCGCCGACGCCGGTCCGCCGGGCGCCGCCATGCGCCGGGCGGCCCTGCTCTGGTCGATCGTCATCGTCGTCTTCTGCCTCTGGGAGATCGGCGTCTTCTTCCTGGGGCGCGATCTGACCGGGAGCAAGGAGGCCTTCCCCGCGCTTTCGGACCTGCTCGACCCCGTGCTCGCATGGCCGCCCGCCCGGGTCGCGCTGGTCGCGTGCTGGCTGCTCGGCGGGTATGGGCTGCTGCGGCGCGGGAGGTCGACATGACCGGGAGGTCGACATGAGGTGGGTCACCATCGCCGGCTTCGTCCTGTGCGGCGTCCTGATCGTGGCGCTCGCCCTCCAGTCCCGACGCCGGCCCGACCGGATCGCGCCGCTCGGCAGCCTCCTCGACCGCATCATGACCGACCGGGTGGCGCGCGTCACCATCCTGCTGTTCTGGTGGTGGATCGGGTGGCACTTCCTGGTCACCCCGCCGACACCCTGAGCCGGAGGAGTCCGGTCAGTCGTTGCCTTTGGTGCACGTCTGCTGCGCCGCCGTCTGGCCGGTGACGCTGGACGGCAGCTCGACCGGCCCGGAGGTGCTCGTCGGCGCCGGCGTCCCCGCTCCGGTGTCCGGCGGAGCGGTCGCGGTGTCGCTCGGCGCCGGCGGAGGCGTCGGCGTCGCGGTCGCGTTCGGATCCTCCGCGGCGCGCCCGGTCGTGCCGGTGAGCGTCACCGGCTGGTCGTTCACCAGTGCGTCGTTCACGGCGGACGCGGCCTCCTCGTCGGGGACGGCCCGGTTGACGTTGTCCGGGTCCGTCACCGCCGGGTACTGCAGGAAGACCATGTTCTGCAGCCCGGTGTCCTTGAGCGCGAGCGCGATCTCGACCAGCGTCGTCGGATTGGTGAGCGTCTGCGACGGGGTGATGTTCTGCACGGCCGCCTTGGCGAGCGCGTAGAGCTGCACGGGGTTGCCGAGCACTCCCCCGCTGACGATCTTGCGGGCGAGCGCCGACAGGAACACCTGCTGGTTCGAGATGCGGCCGAGGTCGCTGCCGTCGCCGACGCCGTGCCTGCTGCGCAGGAAGGACAGCGCCTGATCGCCGACCAGGGTGCTCTGCCCGGCCGGCAGGTCGAGCGGCGGGTTGGTGTAGTCGTCGGTCACGGGCGACGCGAGGCACACCTCGACACCGCCGACGGCCGTGGACATCGCACTCACCCCGTTGAAGTTGATGACGGCGCCGAACGGGATGCTCACGCCGGTGAGCTTCTCGACGGTCAGGACCACGCAGGCGAGCCCGCCGCGCGACAGGGCGGTGTTGAACTGGGCGTACGACGAGCCGCTCACCGTGTCCGTGCCGTCCGGCGTGGGACAGGTTGGGATGCGCACCATGAGGTCGCGCGGGAAGCTGACCACCATCATGCTCTTGTGGTCCTGCGCGATGTGCAGCAGCATCGTCACGTCGTTGTTGCCCTCGCCGCTGCTCGCGTCCTGCTCCGCGTTGGAGTCGTAGACGCCGCCGAGGCCGGAACGGCTGTCCGTGCCCGCCAGGAGCAGGTTGACCCCGCCCGGGATGGCGCCGACGTTCGGGATGTCCTGCGGGATCGGCGTGTGCCCGGGCAGGGTGACCAGGGTGACGCCGTGCTTCACCGAGCGCGCCACATCCCACACCGCGAAGGCGGCCACGGAGACACTGCTGACCAGGGCGACCGCGACGACTCCGGCGATCAGCTTGGCGACCGACGCCAGCAGCCGCCGCCGCGGCAGCCTCCCGTGCCGTATCGGCGCAGGCCCGCGCGCGCGCTGATGGCGGCGAGGCAGGTCGGTCATGCGTGGATCCCCCGGCGGTTGGAAGAACGGAACTGGCTGAATACTAAGCGATGAGCGCTTTCGGGTGGGGGCGAGGCACGCGAAGCATGCGGATGATCCCGGCGGATCACACCCGACACGCCCGGGGTGAAAGCCCAGACGATTGAATCGCCTCCCCCGCCTCTCGCGCCGGCGCCACGCCCGCTGAATCCCGTATCCAACCGCCCCTCGACCGCAGTTCGCCGCTGCTACGGTCCGGTCGCTGTAAGACACCGAGTCCGTCTTCGACCGAGAGGGAAAGCAATGACGCACGAAGCCGCAGCGCCGCAGAAGCGCGAGAAGTCCAGAAGAACCCGGGCGGTGATCGGCCTCGGGGCCGTCGTCGCGATCGCCGCGGGTGTCACCGCCGCCACGTTCACCGATTTCGCGAACCTCAACCTGGGGGCGAACGGGATCGGCGCCGACCAGTACAACATCCAGGTCGTCGACACCGACCCGGTCACGGGCGCGCAGATCCCCGGGTCCTGGCAGGAGGCGGACACCGCCGCCGGCGCGCCGATCGAACTCGTCGGGGCGAACACGCTCTTCCCCGGCAGCACCCCGATCTCGGTAGACATCCCGGTCAGGAACGCGTCCGCGACGCTGAACTCGACGCTGTCGCTGGGGCTCGTGCAGCTCCCGGACAACGCCCCGGCCATCACCGATCCCGACTACCTGTCCAGCCTGAGGTTCACGATCACGCAGCCGGCGACCTCGCTCGGGGCGACGCCGATCAGCGCGACCGACCAGACGTTCGCCCAGCTCAGCACCCTCGCGCTCAACGGCCTCGCCGCCGGAGAGGAGTCGAGCGTCACGATCGAGGTGCGCCTGCTCACCCAGGCGGAGTCGGGCTCCAGCTTCACCGACAACGACCTGAACGGCGCCAAGGCCTACCTCCAGGCGCAGTTCAACGGCACCTCGACTCCCTGACCCGATGCCCCCATCCACCCCGTCGGCGCGTCGGTGGCGTCGTCCTGCACTGTCGCTGCTGGGAGTCTGCGTCGCCTCGGCGATCGCCGTCACCGCCGCAGGCACAGTGAACTGGACCGACGTCACCGTCGCGCTGGACGGACGCGAGAACACCTTCGATCTGCAGGTGGCAGGCAGCGACATGCCCGGCTGGGAGCCGACCGCGGCCGAATGGCAGCAGGGCCGCCCCGACCCGGTCGTCGTCGCGCTGCCGGCCACCGTGCTGGAACCCGGTTCGTCCGTCCAGGCCCGCGTCGCGGTCCGCAACAGCAGTCCGCGGCTCGCCGGGGCGATCAGGGTCCACCTGGTCGATCCGGCCAGCGGGAACGCGCTGTTCCCCGAGTTGCGCTTCACGATCTCCGAAGGAGGCCACGTGTACGCGGCCGCAGTCCCGCCATCCGGTGCGGCGGACATCGCGCTCGTCGGGCCGACCGCACCCGGCGCCGACCGGGTCCTGGACGTGGAGGTCGCTCTGCCGGCCGACGCGCCCACGACCGTGAAGGGGGCGACGACGCCCATTCAGCTCATGTTCACGGGGGCGAACCTGTGACCGCGCGTCGTGCGCTGGCCGTGTCCGGCCTCCTCGCGCTCAGCCTGTCGCTCGCGCTGGCGGCCGTCCAGACGACCTCCGCGGCATTCACCGATCAGTCGGCTCCGCAGCTCGGGACGGGCGGCGCGGTCGGCGGCGGGTACGACATCGCGTTCCTCGACTCCGGTGGGGCGACCCAGGAGGGCGAACCGACCCCGTTCGCGCTCGACACGTCCGCGAGCGGCACGGTCACCTTCACCTCGCCGGCCCGTGTCGACATGCAGGTCGTCACCACGACGGTCGCGACCGGCCCGGTGCAGCTCACGCTCTACAACGCCTACCCCGGCAGCCGACCGACCGACCCCGGGGGCATCGGCCCCGGCGCCGACCCGTTCGACTACGCGCTCTACACGATCGAGGTGGACGGGACCGCTGTGGCGACCGCGGCCACCGCCGCGGCGATCAACGCCACGCCGCCCGTCATCACCGGCTGGACCCAGGGCGTCCCCAAGACCATCGACGTGGCCGTGACCATACCCCACGCAGTCGCCAACCCCTACGTCTTCAACCGCACGCTCGTGCTGGGCGTCCAGTTCGACGGGAGCTCATCATGAGGATCGCCGCCGCCGTGCTCCTCGTCGTGGGAGGCATGCTGCCGGCCACCGCACCCGCGAGCGCGGCCGACCTGGTGACCGTGCCGATGCCGGGCCCCGGACACTCCGCGCCCTGGTCGACCACCGTGCAGAACCCCGCCTCCGCGACGTCGACGGTGTACCTCAGCGTCGTCGACGTCTCGGGAGCCGCGACGCAACT
Source organism: Leifsonia sp. Soil_N53 (assembly GCF_057655165.1). Classification (NCBI taxonomy): domain Bacteria; kingdom Bacillati; phylum Actinomycetota; class Actinomycetes; order Micrococcales; family Microbacteriaceae; genus Leifsonia; species Leifsonia sp. Soil_N53. Next base: position 20,304 of record NZ_JBDGMM010000064.1, on the reverse strand, counting down.
CGACGACGAGCTCCGGGTCAGCGTCAGCATCGACGGCGCGACCGTGATCCCGTCGACCCCGCTGCGCCGGATGCTGGGTGACACCCCCGTCTCGATCGGCACCGTCGCAGGCGGGGGCGCGAAGACCGTCTCCGGCGAGGTGTCACTCTCCGCGGCCGCCGGGGACGCCTACCAGGGGCTGAGCGCAGACGTCACCCTCCGGCTCAGCTCGGTCGAACCGCAGTCTCCGCCTCCCCCGCTCGCCGACACCGGGCTCTCGGTGATCGGCGCCGGTCTCCCCATCGCACTCGTCGCCCTCGGCGCCGTGCTCCGTCTCCGCCGCCGAAAGCCGGGTGAACAGCAGTGAAGCGAACAACCCTCCGTGCCGCAGGCCTCGTCGCACTCGTCGCCGTTGCGTTCGTCCCTGTGGCCGTCGTACCGTCGACCACCGCGGCCTACACCGACACCGCACGCGCGGAGACGTCGCCGTTGACGACGCCGATCTTCACGCAGCCGGCGCGGATGATCCCGACCGACACGTACCTGGCCAACACAGCCACCGCCCTCCAGGACGACGGGACCCTGTGGGTGTGGGGCTACCGCGGCAACGGCCTCGCCGGAAACGGCGCGGCGACCGTCGCGTCGAACGCCCGGCCGACCGCCGTCGTCCTGCCGAACACCGGCCACAGCGGACCGGACAACCGGTACATCGTGAAGGTCGCGGGCACCAGTCTCGACAATTACTACCCGACGAACGGCAGCTACACCGGCCTGGCGGCGCTCTCCGACGACGGCATCGTCTACACCTGGGGCGGCACCAACGCGAACAACGTCATGGGGCGACCGGCCGCACCGATCCCGTACACGCAGCCCGGGCCGGTCTCGATCCCGGGGACGGTCGTCGACCTCCGCTCCTCCTCCGGCGTCTTCATGGCGCTCACCAGCACCGGCGACCTCTACACCTGGGGCAATCCCCAAGGGCGAGGGATAACCGGCCAGGGCACGGCGACGGCGTCCTCACCGACGCCGTCCCTGATCATGTCGGGCGTGCACAGCATCGGCGCGGGGATGTGGAACGGGTGGGCGATCCGCGGGAACCTCGACTCGAACGACCAGACCACCGGGGTGTTCTGGTGGGGGTGGGCGAACGCCGGGGCCTCGTTCGCGTCCGACCCGTCCGGTGACAACCTCGGCGCCAATCAGTACACGCCCGTCCGCTCGACCTTCCTGTCGCTCTTCGCCCAGGAGGGATGCGACACGGTCGGTGTCGTCATGGGCTCCGCTGACGACCAGTGCACCATCAAATCCCTCACCGGCCACTACTACGGCAACCAGCTCGTCTTCGAGGGCGGCTACATGGTGACCTGGGGAGACGCGACCAACTACGGGACCGGCAGAGCATACGTGGACGGCACAGCCAGTGCGCAGCCGACCGCGCTGCTCATGCCGAACGGCGACCCGGTTCAGGCGGTCGCGCCGAGCCAGGACTACGTCCTGGTGTTGGGCGCCTCCGGACAGGTCTACGTCTACGGCCGCTACTCCTTCGGGCGCGGACCCGACCCCAACTCGGGCGCGGCGTCGACCACGAACGTCATCACGCCGACGCCGATCGCTCCGCTCAACAGCGTCACCGCCGTCGGCGCGTTCTGCTACTCCGGGACGGCGTTGAACACGGGCGGCTCGTTCGTCTCCTGGGGAGGCGGCACCGCAGGCGGCAACAACAACACGTACAACTCGATCATCAACAGCTGGGCGTCCAACACCGCATCGACGGCGCAGGTCCAGGGCCTGACGACCATGATTCCCCCGGGACAGTGATGAAGAAATCGAAAGCAGCCGCCCTGGTCGCCGCCGGCACGCTGGCGGTCACCGCCACGCTCTTCGCCGTCGTTCCGACCGTGAGCGCGTTCACCGACCAGGGACGCCTCAACCCGGGATCGGACGGCCTCGGTGGAGCGACCTTCGACATCCTCTCCGTCCTCCCGGACGGGACCGTCGCGCAGGCACGCCCGGGCGAGGGGGTCACGGTGCCGATCCCGGGCGACGACGGCTTCGTGCCCGGCCGCACGATCACGGTCGACCTGGGCGTCGCGAACAACAGCCCGCTGCTCGCCGCGGCGGTGACCATCGCCGTCAAGCCGGCCGATGCGGCCGGCACCGGCCAGGTCGCGGGCAGTCCGAACATCACCCCCTTCATCCGGGTCACCGTCGTCGACTCGACGACCGGGCAGCTGCTGGTCGGCGGAAGCGCCACCGACCCCAGCCAGGGCGCGGCCGTCGCCGACGCGACGGGAGTGGTCGGGCACCTCCCGGCGCGAGGAGCCCCGGCACTCGCCGATGGTGGGTCCTGGATCGACGCGGCCGCCGGCAGCCGGCACGACCTCACCGTCACGCTCTTCTACGTGGACAGCCCCGAGACCGCCGCCTACAACGGCGGCCAGACCGCCCTGGAGGTGGAGTTCGATGGCGCGTCGACGCCGTGACCGGCACCGTTCCGACCGTCCCCGCTCCCTCTGGCAGTGGCTCGGCTCGGCCCTGCTCACGTTCTCCGCTGTCGTCGGTGTGATCGCGATCGTGACCGTCGCCGTCTGCGCGGTGCTGGGCGTGCGCCCGGTCGTCGTGATCTCGGGATCGATGGAGCCGACGCTGCCGGTCGGCTCGCTGATCTTCTACCGCACGGTCCCGGCGGCGGAGGCACGCCCGGGTGACATCGTGACCGTACCGCGGCAGGACGGCGCCTCTGGCCTGATCACCCACCGGGTCGTGGAGGCGACGACGGAGGGCGAGGTGACCTCGCTGCGGCTGAAGGGCGACGCCAACGACGCCAAGGACCCACTCCCCTACGTGGTCACCAGCGTGGGCAGCTTCGTGGGGCAGATTCCGGTGGCCGGGACAATCGCACTCGCCGCCCGGACTCCGTTCGGCATCGCCGCGGTGGCGGTGTACGTCGCGGCGCTCGTGGCCGTGATCGTCTTCGGACGCCGTCGTCCGAGGCCGACGTCGCGGCACAGCGCCCCGGTCGCGTGACCAAGACAAAAGCCCGGCCAATGGCCGGGCTTTTCCTGTTCTCGGTGGATCTGAGGGGACTCGAACCCCTGACCCCCTGCATGCCATGCAGGTGCGCTACCAGCTGCGCCACAGACCCGTATTCGATTTTTGTTCGTGTTGCCGGGCCTCCCCGGGCAACTCATCAAGCGTACTACACGCGGGCGGCACAGCGTAAATCGGCCGTGCAGCCCGGGCGTGTGCGCTCGCCCCTACTCTCCGGTGTGCACCGCGACCTCGAGCGGCAGGACCGGGCAGTCCTTCCAGAGCCGTTCGAGGGCGTAGTACATCCGGTCCTCCTCGTGGAAGACGTGCACCACGAGGTCGCCGAAGTCGAGCAGGATCCAGCGGCCCTCCGCCTTGCCCTCGCGGCGCAGCGTGCGGACGCCGGCCTCGTTGAGCTGGTCCTCCACCTCGGACGCGATCGCGATCACGTTGCGCTCGACCGAGCCGGTCACGAGCAGGAACGCGTCCGTCAGGGGCAGCGGGCCGGAGACGTCGAGCGCCACCAGGTCGATGCCGCCCTTCGAGTCGGCGGCGGCGGCCGCGAGCTGGAGGATTTCCCGGGCGTGCGGGGAGGCGGTCACAGAGAGTCCTTCGGAAGTGGGTGGATCGAGAAGCCGGCGCCGGTCATCAGAACACGTGGAGCACGTACGCGGCGATCAGCAGGCCGATCACACCGACGGCGAGCACACCCGCGGTGACCATGAGCACCACGGGGAGGGCGTTGCCGCGCTTCTTCGGCGGGGCGATGACACCGCGCGTGGAGGTGTGCGTGCTGATGGCGCGCGACGCGCGGACCGGCGCGACCTCGGAGGTGTTGAACTCGTTCTCCTCGCTGTCGAGCAGCCGGTCGATGTCGGAGGAGTCGATGCGGTCGTGCGCACCCGTCGCACCCATCGTGCGCGGGAGGTCGATGGAGCCGGTGACGAGGATCTCGCCGGTGCTCGTCAACGGGCCGGTCGCGTCGGCCTGCGGCAGCGACGGGAGGATCAGCGCGTTGGTCGTGGTCGCGGCCGTCGAATGCCCGACGTTGCGGGAGGTGATCGGCTCGGCGCCGTCCTCCAGCTCGGCCGCCGTCGACCAGTGGCCGGTCGGCGGGGTGAACGGACGGCGCTCCTGAGCGGAGATGTCCTCCTCGTCGTCCGGCTCGGGTGACGCGGCAGCCGGCGCGGCAGCGGGCTGCGCTCCGAATGCCGTGAACACGGAGGTCGGCGACGACGTCACGGTCGTGTCGGCCTGCTGCGCGGCGGCAGCGGCCGAGACCGGAGCGGAGCCGGCGGGCGCGGCGCTGTCGGTGAACGTCACGGGGACGATCGGCTCGGCCAGCGCCGGCGAGTGGTTCGCCTGCTGATTGGCGGCCTGCGCCTGCAGCATGGCGCGCAATTCGCGGCGGGTCAGGGTCCGCTCGCCGGTCGGATCGGCGGAATCGGCATCCGAAGCGGGCGCGGGCAGGGTCGTGGACTGGGGCGACGTCGCCCGCACGGGCGCGGCCGAGGAACCCGGCAGCACCGACATCGGCTGCGTCACGGGCTCTGGCTTGGAGGTGTCGGGCGCCTGCCGGAACAGGTCGAACGAGGAGGCGTCGGAGTTGCGGTCGACCTCGGTGCGCTTCGGCGCGCTGAACAGCAGGTTGTCGAAGCTGCCGCCGCCCGACGAAACGCCGGGCTCCGCGAACGCGGTGGCGGGGATGGCCGGAGCCTGCTCCTCGACAAAGGCCTCGGAGCCGGAGGCACCGGGCGTCGACGAGGTCAGGGGGATCTCCCCGGCGGGCGTGGTCTCGGAAGTGCCGGCACGGCGTCCTGCTTGCCGTGCCGCCGTGCGCTCGTTCTCTCTCGCCTGTCGCCGCGTCTGCGGCGGCTGGCTCGCTTCCGCTGGCTGTTCAGGCCAAGACGTCATGCCACGCTCCGATACAAGTGATGTTTGGAGATGTACTGGACCACCCCGTCAGGGACGAGGTACCAGACGGGGAATCCCCTGCTCACCCGGCTCCGGCAGTCGGTGGACGAGATCGCCAGGGCCGGAACTTCCAACAAGCTTACGTCCTGATTCGGCAATCCAGAAATATTGAGGTCGTGTCCCGGACGACTCACAGCCACGAAATGCGCGAGCTTCCAGAGCTCGTCGAAATCGCGCCAGCTCAGAATCTGCGCGATGGCGTCGGCGCCCGTGATGAAGAAGAGCTCCGCATCCGGGCGCTCGTCGCGGAGATCCCGGAGGGTGTCTATCGTGTAGGTCGGGCCCACCCGGTCGATGTCGACGCGGCTGACGGTGAACCGGGGATTGGAGGCCGTCGCGATCACCGTCATCAGGTAGCGGTGCTCCGCGGGCGTGACGGCGCCCTTCTGCCACGGCTGCCCGGTGGGGACGAAGACCACCTCATCGAGGTCGAACGACTGCGCGACCTCGCTCGCGGCGACCAGGTGGCCGTGGTGGATCGGATCGAACGTCCCGCCCATCACACCGATGCGTGGGCGGCTCTTCTCGGTCAGCTCCATGTGTGGGGGCCGGCTCAGTGCCCCTGGGTCGGGTGACCGGTGCCGTGGTGGGTCGCGCCGGGTGCTCCGGCGTGCGACGCGGCGTCGGTGGCCGAACGGTGGCTGTGCCGGTTGGACACGTCGCGGAAGCTGAACAGGACACCGAGCAGCGACAGGAAGATGACGATCGCGATCAGCCCGAACGCCCAGGTGGGCATGGGCAGCTCGACGTGGGTCTCCGCCGCGGCCGCGGCGATGATGGTCGTCAACTGGGACATCGGTGGTGATCCTTTCGAGGCGAGGCGCGAGGCCGGTTCTCAGTCTAGTGGTCGGTCAACCGCGGATCTGGCCGGACCCGCGGACGATCCACTTGGTGCTCGTCAGCTCCGGCAGCCCCATCGGGCCGCGCGCGTGCAGCTTCTGGGTGGAGATGCCGACCTCCGCGCCGAAGCCGAACTCGCCGCCGTCGGTGAACCGGGTGGAGGCGTTGACCATGACGACCGCCGAGTCCACCTCGGCGAGGAAGCGCTCCGCGTTGCCGAGGTCGTTCGTCACGATCGCCTCGGTGTGCTGGGTGGAGTACCGCCGGATGTGGGCGATCGCCTCGTCGAGGTCGTCGACGACCCGCACCGAGATGTCGAGGCTCATGTGCTCCGTCGCGTAGTCCTCGTCGGTGACCGGGACGCCGCCCGGCGCGAAGGGCAGCGCGGTCTCGTCGGCGTGGATGGTGACGCCCGCCTCGGCGAGCGAGCCGAGCACGGCGGGCAGCAGGCGCCCCGCCGCGTTCCGGTGCACCAGCAGGGTCTCGACGGCGTTGCAGACGCTGGGACGCTGGACCTTGGCGTTGCGGACGATGTCGACCGCCCAGTCCTCGCGCGCGCTCTCGTCGAGCACGATGTGCACGACGCCCGCGCCGGTCTCGATCACCGGCACGCTCGACTGCGTGACGACGGCCTGGATGAGGTCGGCGCTTCCCCGCGGGATGAGCACGTCGACCAGGCCGCGGGCGCGCATCAGCTCGTTCGCGCCGTCACGGCCGAACTCGTCGATGGTCTGGGCGGCGTCGGCGGGCAGGCCGGCATCCGCCAGTGCCTCGCGCACGACGTCGACCAGCACCGCGTTGGTGTGCAGAGCCGCGGTGCCGCCGCGCAGCACCACGGCGTTGCCGCTCTTGATCGCGAGCGACGCGATGTCGATGGTGACGTTGGGGCGCGCCTCGTAGATCGCGCCGACCACGCCGAACGGCACGCGGGTCTGGGCGATCTTCACGCCGTTCGGGAGGTCGCTGCCGCGCACCACCTGGCCGACCGGGTCGGTCAGCCCGACGACCTCCAGCACAGCGTCCGCGAGGCCCCGGAGTCGTGCCGGGGACAGCGTCAGCCGGTCGAGCAGTCCTGCGGAGAGGCCGTTCTCACGGCCGTTGGCGAGGTCGAGCTCGTTGGCCGCGAGGATGCTCCGCTCGGCAGCCACGACGCCCTGCGCGATCGCGCGCAGCGCCGCGTTCTTCTGCTCCGTGGTCGCCGTCGCGAGCGGCAGCGCGGCCGCCTTGGCGGCGCTCAGGCGATCGGCGAGCGAGGGAGGGGCGGCGACGGTCGGGGACATGGCTCAAGTCTAGGCCGTGGCGGCCCGCTCGGCCTCGGCGCGATCCACCGCCGCGGAGGCGTCCTCCGTGCTCGGCGACGGCGCGAACCAGGTGCCGACGGGCTCGCCGCGCAGCGCCTCCGAGACCAGCGTCGTCGCGGTGAGGATCACGGCGGTGCCGCGCTCGGCCGCCTGACGGGCGGCCGACACCTTGGTCAGCGCTCCCCCGGTGCCGACGCCGGACAGGCCGGTCGAGCCGATCTCGACGCCCGCGAGCTCGTCGCCCCAGCCGACGAAGCCGATGCGCTCGGCTCCCGGCTCCTGCGGCGGCTTGGTGTAGAGCGCGTCGACGTCCGAGAGCAGGACGAGGAGGTCCGCCTCCACCAGCAGCGCGACCAGCGCGGCGAGCCGGTCGTTGTCGCCGAACCGGATCTCGTGGGTCGCGACGGTGTCGTTCTCGTTGACGATGGGCAGGATGCGGAGGTCGAGCAGTCGCTCCATCGCGCGCTTGGCGTTGCTGCGGTGGGTCGGGTTCTCCATGTCGCCCGCGGTGAGCAGCACCTGCCCCGCGACGATCTCATAGCGGTCGAGGCTGTCCTGATACCGGTAGATCAGGACGTTCTGGCCGACGGCGGCCGCGGCCTGCTGCGTGGCCAGGTCGGTCGGGCGCCCGTCCAGCGACAGGTATGGGATGCCGGTGGCGATCGCACCGGACGACACCAGGATGACCTGCGAGCCGCGGCCGTGCGCCTCGGCGAGGGCGTCGACGAGCGGACCGATCTGCCCGGCGTTCTCCCCGCTGATGGAGGACGAGCCGACCTTGACGACGATCCGTCGTGCGGTCGGGACCTGGGCGCGCTCGTCGATCGTCATTCCCCGCCTGTCTCCTTGCCTGCCGCGCTCCGGGAGCCGGAGTCCTGGCCGTCGTAGTCGTCGTAGTCGTCGTCCTGCCAGAGCCCGGCCTCCTTCTCGCGGAGGAGTTCGGCGCGGGCCTCGGCCTTGCCGTCCATCCGGTCGAAGTAGTCCTCGCGTCGCTGGTTGCGGGTGGGGCGCGAGCTCGCGTCGATGCGCACGTCCGTGCCGCGCGGCGAGGCGATCAGCTCGGCCGTGGAGGTCAGCGTGGGCTCCCAGTCGAACACCACGCCGTTGTCGCGGCCGATCACGACGGTCGAGCCGGCGACGGCGCCCGCGGTGAACAGGCGGTCCTCGACGCCCAGTTTGGCGAGCCGGTCGGCGAGGTAGCCGACCGCCTCGTCGTTGGCGAAGTCGGTCTGGGCGACCCAGCGCTCGGGCTTCGCGCCCAGGATGCGGTAGACGGGGCCGTCCGAGCCGCCCTCGACCTTGACGGTGAAGCCGGAGTCGTTCACGGCCTTGGGCCGGATGACGATGCGCGGACGGATCTCCGCCTCGGCCGCCTCAGCGGCGCGGGCCTCCTCGACCTGCTCGGCCAGCGCGAACGACAGCGCGCGCAGGCCCTCGTGGCTGACGCTGGAGATCTCGAACACGCGGTAGCCGCGCGCCTCCAGGTCCGGACGGACGAAGTCGGCCAGCTCCCGGCCCTCTGGGACGTCGATCTTGTTGAGCGCGATGAGCTGCGGGCGCTCCAGCAGCGGCACCTGACCCTCGGGCACCGGGTACGCGCCGAGCTCGCCGCGGATGACCTCCAGGTCGGTCAGCGGGTCGCGGCCGGGCTCCAGCGTGGCGCAGTCGAGCACGTGCAGCAGGGCGGAGCAGCGCTCGACGTGGCGCAGGAACTCCAGGCCCAGGCCGCGGCCCTCGCTCGCGCCCTCGATGAGGCCGGGGACGTCCGCGACCGTGTAGCGCACGTCGCCGGCCTGCACGACACCGAGGTTCGGGTGCAGTGTCGTGAAGGGGTAGTCCGCGATCTTCGGCTTGGCCGCCGACAGCGCGGCGATCAGGCTCGACTTGCCGGCAGAGGGATAGCCGACGAGGGCGACATCGGCGACGGTCTTCAGCTCGAGGAGGACGTCGCCCTCCCAGCCGGGCGTGCCGAGCAGCGCGAACCCGGGCGCCTTGCGCTTGGTGGTGGCGAGCGCGGCGTTTCCGAGACCGCCGAGGCCGCCGGCGGCCGCGACGAAGCGCATGCCGGGCTCGGTCAGGTCGACGAGCTCCTCGCCGTCGGCCGACTTGACGACCGTGCCGACCGGGACGGCGAGCTCCAGCTCGCCGCCGGTGTGGCCGGCGCGGTGGTCGCCCATCCCGAAGCCGCCGTTCTCGCTGGAACGGTGCGGTGCGCGGTGGTAGCCGAGCAGCGTGGTGACCTGCGGGTCGGCCACGAGCACGATGTCGCCGCCGTTCCCGCCGTTGCCGCCGTCGGGGCCGGCGAGCGGCTTGAACTTCTCGCGGCGGACCGAGACGCACCCGTTTCCGCCGTTGCCCGCGCGCAGATGCAATGTCACGCGGTCCACGAACGTGGCCATGGGTACTCCTCAGGTCTGGGTATAACGACGGATGGGCGGGCCGAAGCCCGCCCATCCGTGAAGTGCAGTCGTGGGTGAGGCTCAGGCCTCGACGGCCACGATGTTGACGACCTTGCGGCCGCCCTTGGTGCCGAACTCGACCGCGCCGGCCGAGAGGGCGAACAGCGTGTCGTCGCCACCGCGGCCGACGTTGGCGCCCGGGTGGAAGTGCGTGCCGCGCTGGCGGACCAGGATCTCGCCGGCGTTGACGGTCTGGCCGCCGAAACGCTTCACGCCGAGGCGCTGCGCGTTGGAGTCACGACCGTTGCGAGTGGAGCTCGCGCCCTTTTTGTGTGCCATGTCTTCTTCTCCTCGAGAGGTTCTCTGTCGGCTACTTGATGCCGGTGATCTTGACGCGCGTGAGCTCCTGACGGTGGCCCTGGCGCTTCTTGTAGCCGGTCTTGTTCTTGAACTTCTGGATGTGGATCTTCGGGCCGCGCAGGTCGTCGAGGACCTCGGCGGTCACCTTCACCTTGGCGAGGGACTTCGCGTCGGAGGTGATCTTGTCTCCGTCGACGAGCAGGACGGCGGCCAACTCGACGTTGCCGTCCTTGTCGGCCTTGATGCGGTCCATCGTCACGATGGTGCCGACCTCGACCTTCTCCTGCCGGCCACCGGCGCGCACAACTGCGTAAACCACTTTCACGTACCTTTTCGTCGGGGATCAGCTCCCGGCATGGCCGTGGATCTGTCCTGCTCTTGTTTGTTCAGGGAGTTACTGGCGAGCACGTCCCCGTCGATGGCGGCGGGTGGCTCTCAGAAAACCGTGGAGGTGCACCGGGCTACCGGCACACACCAACGGTCAACTTTACCCGACGCCACACGACCCGTCAATTCAGCGAGGGGGCGTCGGGACCGACCGGAACCCTGGACGGGACCGGTTCCTACAATCATTCTATGACGGTCCTGATCGATCCCCCGGCATGGCCCGCCCACGGCATGTTGTGGTCGCACCTGGTCAGCGACGCGTCGCTGGACGAGCTGCACGCCTTCGCCGCCGCGGCGGACATCCCGGCCCGCGCGTTCGACCTCGACCACTACGACGTGCCGGAGCGCCGCCACGACGAGCTCGTGGCCGCCGGAGCCGTGCCGGTCAGCGGCAAGGAGCTGGTCTCCCGGCTGATCGCCAGCGGGCTGCGCGTCCGGGCGCGCGACCGCGTGCGCCGGCACTGACCGAGGGTCGGTGCCGGGCGCACGCGCGTTGATCGGGCGTCCTGCTCAGTCCTGCTTGTCGCCGGCGAGCTCGCCGCCGGTGATGACGGCCGTGCTCGCCCGGCGGCCGCGGCTGCGGCCCTGACCCGGCGCCTTCGGCTGCGGAAGCGCGTCGAGCACGGAGTCGAGCAGCAGCTCGGTCTCCACGGCCGACGCGACAGGGGCGTGCTCGGCAGGCGCGTGGGCCTCGGGCAGCTCGATCACCGGGAAGTCCAGGTGCGGGTGCTCGTCGGCGGCCGGCGCTGCGACGGCGGTCTCAGCCGCGGCCGCGGGCGCCTCGGCGGTCTGCGCGTCCGTCGTGCGCTGCTCGTCGCGCGGGCCCTTGGCCTTGCGGCGGCGCTTCTTGGGCGCCGCGTCGGCGGCGGGCGCCTCCGTCACGGCCTCCTGCGGCTGCACGGCGGCGGGAGCGTCTGCCCCCTCCTCCTGGTGCGGGTGGATCGTCGAGGCCGCGATCTGGGCGAGCGCGTTCTTGGCGTCGTCGGTGATCGCGTGCGTGCCGTTGGTGTGCGGCGCGCTCGACTGCTGCTGCTGTCCGCCGCCGTTGCCGCTGCCACGACCGCGACGGCGCTCGCTCTGCGGCTGCTGCTGCTGCGGCTGGCGGTGCTTGACGACGGGGTCGTGGTGCACGATCACGCCGCGGCCGGCGCAGACCTCGCACGCCTCGCTGAAGGTCTCCAGCAGGCCGAGGCCGAGCTTCTTGCGGGTCATCTGGACGAGCCCCAGCGAGGTGACCTCCGCCACCTGGTGCTTGGTGCGGTCGCGACTCAGGCACTCGATCAGGCGGCGCAGCACCAGGTCGCGGTTCGACTCCAGCACCATGTCGATGAAGTCGACGACGATGATGCCGCCGATGTCGCGCAGCCGGAGCTGGCGGACGATCTCCTCGGCCGCCTCCAGGTTGTTCTTGGTGACGGTCTCCTCGAGGTTTCCGCCCGAGCCGACGAACTTGCCGGTGTTGACGTCCACGACCGTCATCGCCTCGGTGCGGTCGATGACCAGCGAACCGCCGGAGGGCAGCCAGACCTTGCGCTCGAGCGCTTTCTCGATCTGCTCGGTGATGCGGTGCTCGTCGAACGCGTCGCGGTCGCCGGTGTAGGCCTCCACGCGGTCGATCAGGTCGGGCGCCACCTGGCGCAGGTAGCTCTCGATCGTCTGGCGCGCGTCGTCACCGGCGATGACCAGCTTCTGGAAGTCCTCGTTGAAGACGTCGCGGATGATCTTGATCAGGAGGTCGGGCTCGCTGTGCAGGAGCGCGGGCGCCTGCTGCGTCTCGACCTGACGGCTGATGTCCGCCCACTGCGCGGTGAGGCGGGTGACGTCGAGGGTGAGCTGCTCCTCGGTGGCGCCCTCCGCGGCCGTGCGGACGATGACGCCGGCGTTCTCGGGCAGCACCTCCTTGAGGATCTTCTTGAGCCGCGAGCGCTCGGTGTCGGGCAGCTTGCGGCTGATCCCGTTCATCGAGCCGTTCGGCACGTACACCAGGTAGCGGCCGGGCAGCGAGATCTGGCTCGTCAGGCGCGCGCCCTTGTGGCCGACCGGGTCCTTCGTGACCTGGACGAGCACGCGGTCGCCCGCCTTGAGGGCGAGCTCGATGCGGCGCGGCTGGTTTCCGGTCTCCACGGCGTCCCAGTCGACCTCACCCGAGTACAGCACGGCGTTACGGCCGCGGCCGATGTCGACGAAGGCGGCCTCCATGCTCGGCAGCACGTTCTGCACGCGACCGAGGTAGACGTTGCCGATCAGCGAGGCCTCCTGCGACCGCGCCACGTAGTGCTCGACAAGCACCTTGTCCTCGAGGACGCCGATCTGGATGCGGCCGCCCTTGGAGCGCACGACCATCTGCCGGTCGACGGACTCGCGGCGCGCGAGGAACTCGGCCTCGGTGATGACCGGGCGGCGGCGTCCGGCGTCGCGGCCGTCGCGGCGGCGCTGCTTCTTGGCCTCCAGCCGGGTCGAGCCCTTGACCTTCTGCGGCTCCGTGATCAGCTCCGGCTCGCGCGGCGTACGCACCTTGACGACGGTGTTCGCCGGGTCGTTGGCCTCCGGGCGGCCGTTCTCGCCCGCGCGGCGGCGCGAGCGACGGCGCAGCGTGGCGGTCGGCTCCTCATCCGGGAGCGGTGGCAGCGGCAGGATGTCGGGCGCCTGGAAGAGCAGCGTGGTCGGCGGGAGGCCCGGGATCACGGCGCCTGGCGCCTCCTGACCGTCGCCGTGGCGCTCGGGCAGGGCGGGCGGCTCGTGGCCGTCGGCGGCGAGCGTGGCGACGTCGACCGCGGACTGCGCGGTCTCCGCACCCTCCTCGGTGACGGCGACCGTCACGTCGGTCGGCGCTGCGGTCGCCGGATCGGCCGACGGCGCGGCGTCGGCCTGCTCAGCGACGACCTGCTGCGCGGCGATCTCACGCTCACCCGCGAACACGGGCGTCTCAGCGGTGCCCGCAGGACGGCTGACCCGCCTGCTGCCGAAGATCCCCCGGCGTCTGCGGCCCCCTGTTCCCTGATCGTTGCTGTTCGTGCTGTCGATATTCTCGTTTTCCACCATCGCTGGTGCACTCCTCGACCGGTGGCGGCAACCCGCTCGCCGGGTACTCTCCGTCGGAGGCGCCGCTCGCGGCACCTGCCGTAATCCTGGCTCGGACTGCGGGTGCTCGTGGCACCTGCGTCCGGCTCTCCCTTGTCTTGTGCCGGCCATCGCGGCCGGCTGTTCATTCGGGCGCACCTGGCGCCCTCAAGCCTTCTGTTCGTGTCTCCCGGCATGCTGCCGGTACGACTTATCCAACGATTATCGCATGTCGCAGGGCCTCGACCGGCGCAATCCGCGTTCACAGAAGGGGCGCGCCGCGACATGCCATAATCCGACTGTGCCTGCCTCGAAGACCCCGCCCGCCTCGAAGACCGCGCCCACCGCCCCGACGACCGAGGCCGCCCCGGTCGGCTACCGCCGTCCCACTGCTCTCGCGATCTTCCTGATCGTCGCGGGTCTCATCGGCTTCTGGGCCGCATTCATGCTGACCGTGGACAAGTTCCACCTGCTCGCCGACTCGCACGCCCAGCTCTCCTGCAACTTCAACGTCCTCGTCGGCTGCAGCAAGAACCTGAACTCGTGGCAGGGCTCGCTGCTCGGCTTCCCGAACCCGCTCCTCGGCCTGGCCGGGTGGACGGCGGCCATCGCGGTCGGTGTCGGCCTGTTCGCCGCCGGCCGGTTCGCCCGCTGGTACTGGATCGCCTTCAACGTCGGCGTCGTGCTCGCGCTGGTCCTGGTGATCTTCCTCATCACCCAGTCGCTGACGGTGCTGAACGTGCTCTGCCCCTGGTGCATGGTCACCTGGACGGTCACCATCCCGACGTTCTGGGCGGTGACCCTCTACAACCTCAAGGAGGGCAACATCCCCGTGCCCGAGCGTGCGCGGCGCCTCTTCGGCACGCTCTACAGCTGGGTCCCCCTCATCACCATCGTCAGCTACGCGATCGTCGCGGTGCTGGCGCAGATCCAGCTGGACTGGATCCACCGGGCGTTCGTCTGAGCCCGGCCGCGCGGACGAAGAACGGCCCCCGACCATCCGGTCGGGGGCCGTTCTCGTCGTCAGCGTCCGGCGTTCAGCCGAACCAGAGCGTCAGCTCGCGCTGCGCGGACTCCGGCGAGTCGGACCCGTGCACCAGGTTCTGCTGTACCTTCAGTCCCCAGTCGCGCGCGAGGTCGCCGCGGATGGTGCCGGGCAGCGCCGTGGTCGGGTCGGTCGCGCCCGCGAGCGAGCGGAAGCCCTCGATCACGCGGTTCCCCGCGACGCGCAGCGCGACGACGGGCCCGGACTCCATGAACTCCACGAGGGGCTCGTAGAACGGCTTGCCCTCGTGCTCGGCGTAGTGCTTGGCCAGCAGCTCCCGGTCGGCCTGCAGCATGCGGATGTCGACGAGCGAGTAGCCCTTGGCCTCGATGCGGCGCAGGATCTCGCCCGTGAGGTTGCGGGCGACTCCGTCGGGCTTGACGAGGACGAGGGTCTCTTCGACGGCGGTGGTCATCTGGTCTCCGTTCGGTTGTTCCGGTCGATGTTGTTCCGGTCCGTGTTGTTCCGGTCGATGCGGGAGGCGACGATCATGCTGTAGGTCCACATGGCCGTGAAGATCGCCCCCACGATGAAGAAGGCGGGCTGGAGGAAGCCGGCCGCGACGACGAGGAGCTGGACGATCCAGCCCAGGACGACGCCGGCCCGGTAGCGCAGGAGTCCGATGGCCGCGATCATCAGCACGACTACGAGCGCTCCCCCGCCGAGTGCGAGCCACGCCGGCAAGGCCTTGAGCCCGAAGAGCACCAGGGCGCCGAGGAAGACGACGATGAGCTCGAAGCCGAGCACGATGGAGCCGAGGCTCTCGCGCAGGGAGCGCTGCCGGCGGGTGCGCGGCGGCTTGGCCTTGGCGCTCACGCGTTCGCGTCCTTCCAGCCCTGCTCGTCGGCGTACGCCATCGCAGCTCCGACCAGCACGATCGAGCCGGTGACGACGACCGCGCGGCGCGGCTCCTCGCCCGCCCACTCGCGGGCGGCCTCCAACGCGTCGAGCGCGTCGGAGTAGACGATGGCCGCTTCGTCGCCGGCCTCCTCGCGGACGATGTCGCCGAGGTCCTCCGCGGGCAGGGCGCGGTCGGACGCCGGCTCCGTCACGAAGAACTGCGTCGCCACCGGGGTGAGGGCGCGGATGACTCCGCGGGCGTCCTTGTCGCCCAGGCTGCCGACGACGAAGGTCAGCTCGTCGAAGTCGAAGTACCGGCCGAGCGCGTCGGCCAGCGTCGCGGCGCCCGCGGGGTTGTGCGCGGCGTCCACGAGGACGCTCGGCTCGATGCCGATCAGCTGGAGGCGTCCGGGCGAGGTCGCGGTCGCGAAGCCCTCCTCGACCAGGTCGGGCTTCAGCGGCTGGGTCCCGCGCCCGAGGAACGTCTCGACGGCCGCCACCGCGACCGCGGCGTTCTGGGCCTGGTGGTCGCCGTAGAGCGGGAGGAAGACGTCCGCGTAGGTCGCCGCGCGGCCGCGCACGGTCACGAGCTGGCCGCCCACGGCGACCTGCGTGCTCGCGACGTCGAACGCCTGCGGCTGTGCGGCGAGGGTGGACTCGGTCAGCCGGGCGGCCTCCTCGAGCTCGGCCATGGCCTCCGGGACCTGGGCCGAGCTCACGACGTCGGCGGACGGCTTGATGATGCCCGACTTGGTGCGCGCGATCTCGCGGACGGTGTCGCCGAGCTGCTTGGTGTGGTCGAGCGAGATGGGCGTGAACACCGCCACCTGGCCGTCGCCGACGTTGGTGGAGTCCCACTCCCCGCCCATGCCCACCTCGATCACGGCCACGTCGACCGGAGCGTCCGCGAAGGCGGCGAAGGCCAGCGCGGTCAGCGCCTCGAAGAAGGTGAGCGGCGCCTTGCCCTGCTCCTGCAGCTCGGCGTCGACGATCTCCAGGTAGGGGCGCACGTCCGCCCAGTTGCTCACGAGCGCCTCGTCGGAGATCGGCACGCCGTCGATCATGATGCGCTCGTTGAAGCGCACCAGGTGCGGGCTGGTCAGCAGGCCGGTGCGCAGGCCGTAGGCGCGCAGGATGCTCTCCGCGATCCGGCTGGTGGAGGTCTTCCCGTTCGTGCCGGTGATGTGGATGATCGGGTAGGCGCGCTGCGGGTCGCCGAGCAGCTCGACGGCACGGCGGGTCGCGTCGAGCCGGCGCTCGGGGGCGCCCTCGCCGACGCGGGCGAGCAGCGCCTGGTAGACGGCCTCGGCGTCTTCGCGCAGTTCGTCGTCGTCGGTCATCGGGAGGCCTCCACCTTCGTCACGCCGACCGTGAACCGGCCCGCGTTCGCGAACAGTCCCGCGGCGAAGTCCTTGCTGAAGTCGTCGCTGTCGTCGCGGTCGCCGCCGTTGCGGTCGCCCGCCGAGACGAACTCGAACTCCAGCGCCAGTGTCTCGGCCGCGATGTCCACGGCCTCGCCGGCGAGGGCGATGGCCGCAACGTCGTCCTCGTGCTCGAACGCGACGCTCAGCTCGATCCGGTCGCTCACGTCGAGCCCGGCCGCCTTGCGGGTGTCCTGCACCGCGCGGATGACGTCGCGGGCCAGGCCCTCGGCCTCCAACTCGGGGGTCGTGGCCGTGTCGAGCAGCACGAAGCCGCCGCCGGGCAGCAGCGCGAGCGCCGAGGTCGCCTCGTCGTCGGACTGCGCGGTCTCCAGGACCAGCTCGTACTCGCCCTCGACCAGCTCCACGCCGCCCACGGTAACGACTCCGTCGTGCTCCGACCAGTCGCCGGCGCGCGCGGCCTGGATGACCTGCTGCACCTGCTTGCCGAGCCGCGGTCCGGCGGCGCGGGCGTTCACGGTGAGCTTGCTGGTGATGCCGTAGGCCGTGGCGCTGTCGTCCGCGAGCTCGACCAGCTCGACCGCCTTGACGTTGAGCTCGTCGCGCAGGATCGCCTCGAACGGCCGCAGCGCGTCCGCGCCGCTCGTGACCACGGTCAGCGATGCGAGCGGGAGCCGCACCCGGCGGCCCGACTGCTTGCGCAGCGAGAGCGCGGTGGAGCTGATCGCGCGGATGCGGTCCATCGCGTCCACGAGCGCGTCGTCGGCGGGGAACTCGTCCGCCTCCGGCCAGTCGGTGAGGTGCACGCTGCGGCCTCCGGTGAGGTCCTTCCAGATGCGCTCGGACACCAGCGGGAGCAGCGGGGCGGCGACCCGGGTGAGGGTCTCCAGCACCGTGGCGAGGGTGTCGAACGCCTCGGACCCTGTGCCGTCCTCGGCCACACCCGTCCAGAACCGGTCGCGCGAGCGACGCACGTACCAGTTCGTGAGCACGTCGGCGAAGTCGCGCAGCTTGGCGGCGGCGAGCGTCGAGTCGAGCCCCTCCAGGTCGGCCGTGACGGCCTCCACCAGGTCGCGCGTCTTGGCGAGCAGGTAGCGGTCGAGCACGTCGGTGGACGAGGTCGAGCGCTTCGCCTCGTAGCCGGTCGCGTTGGCGTAGAGCGAGAAGAAGTACCACGTGCTCCACAGCGGCAGCAGCACCTGGCGGACGCCCTCGCGGATGCCCTCCTCCGTGACGATGAGGTTGCCGCCGCGCAGCACAGGGCTCGACATCAGGAACCAGCGCATCGCGTCGGAGCCGTCGCGGTCGAAGACCTCGTTGACGTCGGGATAGTTGCGCAGCGACTTCGACATCTTCTGACCGTCGCTGCCCAGCACGATGCCGTGCGAGACGACGTTCTTGAACGCGGCGCGGTCGAACAGCGCGGTGCCGAGCGTGTGCAGCAGGTAGAACCAGCCGCGGGTCTGCCCGATGTACTCCACGATGAAGTCTGCCGGGTTGTGGCTGTCGAACCAGTCGTGGTTCTCGAACGGGTAGTGCACCTGCGCGAACGGCATCGAGCCGGAGTCGAACCAGACGTCGAGCACGTCCGGGATGCGGCGCATGGTGGACCGGCCGGTCGGGTCGTCGGGATTCGGCCGGGTGAGCTCGTCGATGAACGGGCGGTGGAGGTCGGGCTCGCCCGCGGCATTGACCGGCAGCCTCCCGAAGTCACGCTCCAGGTCCGCCAGCGAGCCGTACACGTCGACGCGCGGGAAGTCCGGATCGTCGCTCTTCCAGACCGGGATGGGCGAGCCGAAGTAGCGGTTGCGGGACACCGACCAGTCGCGGGCGCCGGCGAGCCACTTGCCGAACTGGCCGTCCTTGACGTTGTCCGGCACCCAGTTGATGCCCTGGTTCAGCTCGACCATGCGGTCGCGGAAGTCCGTCACGCGCACGAACCAGCTCGACACCGCCTTGTAGATCAGCGGGTTGCGGCAGCGCCAGCAGTGCGGGTACGAGTGCTCGTAGCTCGCCTGGCGCAGCAGCCGGCCGTCCTCGCGCAGCAGCGTCGTGAGCGGCTTGTTCGCCTCGAAGACCTGGAGGCCTGCGACGTCCTGCACCTCGGCCAGGAACCGCGCGCCGTCGTCCACCGAGATGATGACCGGGATGCCGGCGGCCTCGCAGACGCGCTGGTCGTCCTCGCCGTAGGCGGGGGCCTGGTGGACGATGCCCGTGCCGTCCTCGGTGGTCACATAGTCGTCGACGAGGATCTGCCACGCGTTCTGCGTGCCGTACTTCTCGGTGTCGGCGTAGTAGTCCCACAGCCGGTCGTAGGTGACGCCGGCGAGCTCGCTGCCGCGCACGGTGCGGCTGACCGCGTCGCGCGCCGCCTCCGGCGAGCCGTAGCCGAGGTCCTTCGCGTAGTTGCCGACCAGGTCGACGGCGAGCAGGTACTCGCCGCTCAGCGACTCCTCGTGGAGCTCGGCGCCGTGCCCTCCGCCGGTCCGCCCGTGCACGTCGGCCGCGCCGTTCGGGCCGGCCGGCACGACGGCGTACTCGATGTCGGGGCCGACCACGAGAGCGAGGTTGGTGGGCAGCGTCCACGGCGTCGTCGTCCAGGCGAGGGCGCGTACGCCGGTCAGGCCGAGGGCCTCCGCCTTCGCGCCGGTCAGCGGGAAGGTGACGGTGACCGTCTGGTCCTGGCGCATCTTGTAGACGTCGTCGTCCATGCGCAGCTCGTGGTTGGACAGCGGCGTCTGGTCGCGCCAGCAGTACGGGAGGACGCGGTGGCCCTCGTAGGCGAGGCCCTTCTCGTGGAGCTGCTTGAACGCCCAGATCACCGACTCCATGTAGGAGGTGTCGAGCGTCTTGTAGTCGTTGTCGAAGTCGACCCAGCGCGCCTGGCGGGTGACGTACTCCTGCCACTCGCGCGTGTAGCGCAGCACGGAGTCCTTCGCGGCCTGGTTGAAGGCGGCCAGCCCCATCTCCTCGATCTGGCTCTTGTCCGTGATCCCGAGCTGCCGCTCGGCCTCGAGCTCGGCGGGGAGGCCGTGGGTGTCCCAGCCGAACCGGCGCTCGACCTTCCTGCCGCGCATCGTCTGGAAGCGCGGGAAGACGTCCTTGGCGTACCCGGTCAGCAGGTGGCCGTAGTGCGGAAGGCCGTTGGCGAACGGCGGGCCGTCGTAGAAGACCCACTCGGGCGCGCCCTCGCGGTTCGCCACCGAGGCGCGGAAAGTGCCGTCCTCCGCCCAGAAGGCGAGGACGTCGGTCTCGATCTCCGGGAAGACCGGAGACGGCGTGATGTCCAGCGACTCCCGCCCCGTGGGCTCGCTGGCTCCATCCGGTGCGGACTTGGGGTACGGCATCTCTCTCCTGGCAGGTCGTGATCTGCACGAGGACGCCGGACGCTCGCACCCCCGTCGCGGTACCACCCCGCTTGCCCCATCCGCCGTCGGCGCCGGATGCGGCCTCTCATTCTGCGGCTGTGACGGGCCTGCCCCGTTCGGTTCTAGTGAGCGGGCGAGTGCCCGCCGTTCTTCCGAAGACTCGCCGGTGATGGCCGGGTCGATGTCGTTCGCACCATTCTATCGGGTGATCGACGCTATTCGGACGCGAATACCGTCGCGTACCCGTCGCACACCGGCTCGACCGCCGCGCGCACCAGCGGCGCCAGCGGGCCGCGCCGCACTCCCGCCCGCGCCCACACGCCGGTGGCCGCGACGGCG